>CAZZBK010000017.1:50885-57335 GCA_964652155.1 uncultured Planctomycetaceae bacterium
CTGGCGCTGTTCAACAAGAGTTTGCAGGGCGAGCACGAGATGCTCACGCTGACGCCGCTTTGGCAGCGGCCGCTGGTCGCCGTCGATGCACTGAGCTGGTATCTGCGCAAGCTGGTTTGGCCAACGTCGCTGTGCTTCGACGAGGGACGTACGCCCGGGATGATCTTCAGCCGTGGCGAGGTGTATTGGACGTGGCTCGTTGTCGCCACGTCCGGAGCGTGGCTGGCGTGGAAATGGCCCCGCCAGATCGCCTGCTCGGCCGGCGGTTGGTTTCTGATCGCACTGTTGCCCGTGCTAGGACTCGTATCGTTCGTGTATCAAGACATTTCGACGGTCGCTGACCGCTACGCGTATCTGCCATTGCTGGGAGTCGCCTGGGGCGTGAGCGCCTGGCTCGCGGCGAGCGCATCGCGCGGCCGATATTGGTTCGTCGGCGGGGTGATTGTGATCTTCACCGCGCTCGGGCTCACCCAGTCGCTCAGCGCGTGGCGCGATAGCGAGACGCTCTATGAGCACGCGCTCGCGGTGAACCCACGCAGCTTCACGTCGTACCACAGCCTCGCCAACCTGCGGCATCGCGAGGGGCTGCTCAACGAGGCCGAGCAGCTTTACGATCAGGCGCTGGCCATCCATCGCGATCATGTGCCCACGCTGGTCAATCGCGGCGTGATGCTCGCCAAGTCGGGGCAAGTTGATGAGGCCGAAAAGCTATTGCGCCGCGCCATCGAGGTCGCGCCCCGATACGCCCTGGCGCAGCTCGAACTGGGCAACCTGTTGGTCAGCAGCGATCCTGAGAGGGCGCTGGCCTGTTACGCGCGGGCCATCGAGCTGGATTCGGCGAACGTCGCCGCGCTGGTCGGCCGAGCGACGCTGCTCCTGGATCGCCACGCCTTTGACGAGGTGCGCACTCTGCTCGATCAGGCGGGGCGTTTGCGATCTCGATCGACGTCCTTGCTGCTGGTCGAGGCGCGGCTGCAACTGGCACAGCAGCAACTCGACGCGGCCCGGGCGACCCTCGAACAGGCGCTGGCCAAGGATCCGCAACTCTCAGCGGCTCACGAGTGGCTCGGCAGCATCCACTGGCAACAGCAGCGACTGAGCGCCGCGCTCGGCGAATACGACGCGGCCTTGCGTATCGATCCCCTGCGGGTCGAGGCTGTGTTCAATCGGGGCGGGGTGCTCATTGCCCTGGGGCGCGTCGACGAGGGGCTCGCGGAATTCTCTCGGGCCTTGCGACTCGTCCCCCGCGAGTCGCCGCTGGCCGATCATATCCGCCGCGAGATCGCAAAGTACCAACAGCCATGAACACCCGTTGGCAACATCTCGGCGCGGTCGTCATGCTCGTGGCACTCACAGCCGCGCTGTACCTGCCCGTCGCCGAGTTTGAGTTCGTCAATTGGGACGACGACCAGTACCTCGTCGACAACGCGCACGTAAACACGGGCCTGTCGTGGAACAATACGGTCTGGGCCTGCACGACCGGCCACCTCGGCAACTGGCACCCACTCACCTGGCTATCGCATCAACTTGACTGTGAGTTGTTTGGCAAGCATGACGCAGACGATCACCATCTGGAGAACGTCGCCTGGCACATCGCCAACACGGTGCTGCTGTACCTGCTGCTGGCACGCTGGCTGGTTCGGTTCGAGGTGAGCACGATCGTCGCGGCGCTGTTCGCGTTGCATCCGCTGCATGTCGAGAGCGTCGCCTGGGTCTCGGAGCGAAAGGATTTGCTGAGCACGTTTTTTGCCCTGCTGGCGATCCACGCCTATACGAACCAACCGTGTCGCCGCTGGTTGGTGACGCTACTGATGGCGCTGAGCCTGCTGTGCAAGCCGATGTTTGTCACCTTGCCGGCGCTGCTGGTGTTGCTCGACGCGTGGCCCTTGAATCGCGGAACGACGTGGCGCGAGCGGATCGTCGGCAAGTGGCCGCTGTGGTCGCTGAGCGTGGCCTTCAGCCTGATTGCGATCGTCGTGCAGCGCTCGGCCGGCGCGTTGCAATCGGTCGAGGCGTTTCCGCTCGATGTGCGGCTGGCCAACGTGGGCCGAACGTATTGGATTTATCTCGGGCAAATGCTGCGGCCGGTCGATTTGTCGTGCCTCTATCTCTGGCCACTTCAAGACGACATGTCCTGGAGCGCATGGAGTTTGTTCCTGCTCAGTGGGCTATTTGGGCTCATGGCCTTGGCTGGCGTCACGTGGCTGCTGTGGAAATATCGCGAAGGGGCGCCGTGGCTGTTCGTCGGCTGGTCGTGGTACGTGCTCACGCTGCTGCCGGTCATTGGGTTGGTGCAGATCGGCTGGCAAACGCATGCCGACCGATACACGTATTGGCCCCTGGTGGGCATATTTCTGGCGGTGATTTACGAGCTTGCGCGGCGTGTGAGCGCCAACATCGTGCTCTTGGCGAGCGTGTTGTTCATCGCCGGGATGTTGCGGCCGGCGCGTGAGCAGGTGCAGACGTGGCGAACGAGCGAGACGTTGTTCAAGCAGGCGGTCGCCGTCGACGACACGAACTGGCTCGCGCACTTTAACTTGGGTTTGTACTACCACCCCTATTATATCGGTGGCCTAGGTGGGATCGGTCGTGTCGACCAAGCGGTAACCCATTATCGCCGGGTGCTTGAGCTCGAACCGCGACACGTGCGGGCGTTGAACAATCTGGGGATCCTATTGTCGCGTCAGCAAAAAAACGACGAGGCGCTCGACTGCTTGCGGCGAGCCGTCGAACTGCAGCCGACCTATTTCGAGGCGTGGATGAACTTAGGGCAGTTCCATGACCAGCGCGGAGACGATTCTCACGCGGTCGTCGCCTTCGGTCGGGCCTTGGAGTGCCGGCCCGATGACCAAGATACGCTGCAATGGCTCGCTTCGTCATTGATGCGCGCCGGCAATGACGAAGCCGCGATCCGCCGCTACGAACAGCTCAAGGGGCTGGATAACCGTGCCGCCGACAAGCCCTTGATCTTGCTCTATGCCCAACACGAACGCTGGGACCATCTCAAGCAGCTTGCCATGCGGATGATCGAAAACAATCACGCGGATGAGCTGTATAGCATCGTCGATCAGGGGCTCCAGGAGTCGCAGCTACGTCCCGCGATGCGCATCTTGCTGGAGTATCTGTCGCAAAGCCCGAGCAACCCTTTTTTCGCCAACAAAGCCCTGGAACGATTGCGACGCGAGTTCAAGGATTAAAACCGCCGGGGGGACACGACCGGGGCGGTAATTTTTGCATCGCGTGGGCAGATTTCGTAGACTCGATGGACTCGCCGTGCGTGCATTTTGAGATGCTCCACGAACACCTTTCCGCCCTCGGAGAACTTCTGCCATGTCTGTCACACGCCGCCGCTTTTTGCACGATACGGCCACCACGACCGCCGCCGTGGCGTTGGCTTCGCTTGCCGAATTGCGGGCCGCCGAGGCGCCGAGCAATCAGATCCATGTGGCCGTGATCGGCACCAACGGCCGCGGACAATCGCTGGCCAGCCGATTTGCCTCGCTGCCGGGCTGCAAGGTGGGGTACATTTGCGACCCCGACACGCGTGCTCAAGGCAAGGGCGCGAGCGCGGTGGACAAGGCGGCTGGCTATTCGCCGCAAACGATCGTCGACTTCCGCAAGGCACTCGACGACAAGAGCGTCGACGCGGTGGTGATCGCCGCTCCCGATCACTGGCACGCCCCGGCGACGATCTTGGCCTGCTCGGCCGGCAAGCACGTGTACGTCGAAAAGCCGTGCAGCCACAACGCCCAGGAAGGTGAATGGATGGTCGCCGCGGCCCGCAAGCACAATCGCCATGTGCAGATGGGGACCCAGCGCCGCAGCATGCCGGGCATTCGCGAAGGGATCGAAAAGCTGCACAACGGCGCGATCGGCCGGGTGCTCTACGCCCAGTGCTTTTATTTCAACCCGCGGCCGGGCATTGGGCAGGGCAAAGCAGTGCCCGTGCCCGAGTACTTGGACTACTCGCTCTGGCAAGGCCCCGCCCCGGAGCGTCCGTACCGCGACAACATGATCCATTACAACTGGCACTGGATGTGGCACTGGGGGACCGCCGAGCTGGGGAACAACGGCGTCCACATGATCGACGTCGCCCGCTGGGGTTTGCAGGTCGACTACCCGACGCGGGTCAGTTGCTCGGGGGGCCGCTATCGATATCAGGATGACCAGGAAACGCCCGACACGGCGATCGCCAATTTCGAGTTCGGCGACAAGCAGATCACCTGGGAAGGGCGCAGCTGGTACCGTCGCCGCAACGAGGACCCGGCCGAGCTGGCCTTTTATGGCGAAGCAGGGACACTCGTCATCACGGGCAACGGCTACAAGGTGTACGACGTGCAGGGGAAGGAAACCGACAAGGGGAGCGGCGACGGGAGCGACCTAGCCCACACGCAGAACCTGCTCGACGCGATCCGCAACGGCGCGAAGCTGAACCAGGAAATTCTCGAAGGGCACAAGAGCACGCTGCTGTGCCACTTGGGGAACATCGCCTACCGCACCTCATCGGTGCTCGCCTGCGATGCGAAGAACGGTCACCTTGTCGGCAACGCGAAGGCTGGCGAACTGTGGGGCCGCGAGTATCGCACGGGCTGGGAGCCGAAGGTGTAGCGGGGGGAGTGTTTGGTGTTTGGTGTTGGGTGTTGGGTGTTGGGTGTTTCGATGGGGACGAACCAACGACGCGGGCCGGCGATCGCGCATCAGGCGTGATTGTCGGCCCGCGGTTGTGAACGCACTGGGCGAGTGGAGCCGGCGCTAGGCCCCTTCATCGGCGAGGTTGTCGTCGCTCACCGTGGCGGCGACGGCGGCGGGCTCGGGATCGCCGACCAGTCCCTCGAAGTTCAGACGCTTGATCTTGCCTTGGTCGTCTTTGATGACCGAGACGAGGATCGTGTCCTTGCCTTGGAACTCGCCGCTGAGCAGGTTCTCGCTCAACGGGTCTTCGAGGAAGTTCTCGACGGCCCGACGCAATGGTCGCGCGCCGAAGTCGACGTTCGAGCCCTTCTTGATGATGAACAGCTTCGAGTCTTCGCTGAGCACGAGCTTGAGGCCCTTGTCAGCGAGCCGCTCGCGAATCTTCGAGACTTCAAGCTCGACGATCTCCTTGAGGTTCTCTTTGTTCAGGTGACGGAAGACGATCACGTCGTCGCAGCGGCCGATGAACTCGGGCCGGAAGACGCGCTCGATCCGTTCCATGACGCGGGCCTTCATGTTCTCGTAGCTGGCGTCGTCGTCCTGCTTCTGGAAGCCGAACGCGCTCTCGTTCTTGATCGCCTCGGCCCCGGCGTTGGTCGTCATGATCAGGATCGTGTTCTTGAAGTCGACATGGCGACCGAAGCTGTCGGTAAGCCGGCCTTCCTCCATGATCTGCAACATCATGTTGAACACGTCGGGGTGGGCTTTCTCGATCTCGTCGAGCAGCACGACGGCATAGGGCCGACGGCGGATCTTCTCGGTGAGCTGGCCGCCTTCCTCGAAGCCGACGTAGCCCGGCGGAGCGCCGATCAATCGGCTCACGTTGTGCTTCTCCATGTACTCGCTCATGTCAATCTGAATGAGCGATTCGGCGTCGCCGAACATGAACTCGGCCAGCGCCTTGGCCAGCAGTGTCTTGCCCACGCCCGTGGGACCGGCGAACACAAAGCAGCCGATGGGCCGTTTGGGGTCCTTGAGTCCGCTGCGGCTGCGACGCACGGCCTTGCTGATCGCCTTGATGGCCTCGTCTTGGCTGATGACCTTTTTGTGCAGGTCCTTTTCCATCTCCATCAGCCGCAGGCTGTCTTCGGTCGTCATTCGCGTGAGCGGAATGCCGGTCATTTTCGAGACCACCTCGGCAATCACTTCCTGGTCGACGATGCCGTCGCTCTCGCGCGACTTGTCGCGCCAATCGCGGGTGATCTGTTGCTTTTTCTTCTTCAGCTTGTCGGCCTGGTCGCGCAGCGCCGCGGCCTTCTCAAAATCCTGGTTGGCGACCGCTTCTTCTTTTTCCTTGTTGAGCCGTTCGACCTCGTCGTCGATCTCCTTCAGATCGGGCGGCTTGGTCATGGCCTTGAGCCGCACGCGGGCACCGGCCTCGTCGATGACATCGATGGCCTTGTCGGGCAAGCAGCGGCTGGTGATGTAGCGGCTGCTCAGGTCGACGGCCGCCTCGACGGCGTCGTCGGTGATTTGCACGCGGTGATGGGTCTCGTAGCGATCGCGCAGTCCCTTGAGAATTTCGATCGTCTCGCTCTTGGTCGAGGGCTCGACCATGATCAACTGGAAGCGACGATCCAAGGCCGAGTCCTTCTCGATGTACTTGCGGTACTCGTCGAGCGTGGTGGCTCCGATGCATTGGATTTCGCCACGGGCCAGGGCGGGCTTGAGCACGTTGCTGGCGTCGATGGCGCCTTCGGCGCCGCCGGCGCCGACCAGCGTGTGCAGTTCGTCGATGAACAGGATGACGTCCTTGGC
>CAZZBK010000018.1:0-44448 GCA_964652155.1 uncultured Planctomycetaceae bacterium
CGGTCTTGCCGACGCCCGGTTCGCCGATGAGCACCGGATAGATCTTGGTGCGCCGCGAGAGGACTTGAATCACGCGGCGAAGTTCTTGATCGCGGCCAATCACCGGATCGAGTTTGCCGGCCGTGGCGCGGGCGACCAAGTCGATGCCGTATTTTTCCAGGGCCTGGAATTTACCTTCGGGGCTTTGGTCTTGCACTCGCGCGCTCCCGCGGATCGATTTAAGTGCCGCCATCAACTCCGCTTCGCCGATGGCGTTGAGCTTGAGAATGTTGCGAGCCTTGCTCTCTGTCTTTACCAGGGCAAGCAGCAAATGCTCGACCGAGACAAACTCGTCTTTCATCGTGTCGGCTTCGCGCTGTGCCGCTTCGAGCACCTGCATGAGTTGCGGCGTCACTTGCGGACCGCTCGTGTTGCTGCTGCGGCCGAAGGCGTGGTTCAGCTCCGCATCGATGGTTTTGGTGAGCTGTGCCCGGTTCGCGCCGATCTTGTCGAGCAGTGGGCCGACAATCCCCTCGTGCTCTTGTGTCAGCGCGAGCAGAAGGTGTAATGCGTCGACCTGAGCATGGCCGCGATCCATGGCCAATTGCTGGGCGCGTTGGACTGCCTCTTGAGCCTTGAGCGTGAGTTTGTCGGGTCGAAAAGCCATAAGGTACTCCAGCTTGGAAAGCCGCGGCGCGCACTGGGAGCGCAGACGTCGCGCTCCGCTGTGCGTCGCGGCTAACGGATACAAGAAAGATGGCTCGAAACGAACTACTTCACTTCGAACTCGGCGTCGATGGCGTCGTCCTCGCCGCTCTTGCTCTTGGCAGTGGAGGCGTCAGCGTCGGCTCCGGCTGGTCCGGCCTTAGCGCCCGATTCGTAGAGCACCTTGCTCATGGCGTGCGAGGCGTGTTCGAGTTCGCCGATGGCCGACTTGATCGCTTGCACGTCGTCCCCCTTGGCCGCTTCGCGGCACTTGGCGATCGACGATTCGAGCGGCGCCTTGTCCTTGTCGCTCAACTTGTCGGCGTGTTCCTTAATGAGCTTTTCCATTTGGAAGCATTTTGAGTCGGCTTCGTTGCGCGCCTCGGCGAGTTCGCGCTTGCGCTTGTCGTCGGAGGCGTGCGACTCGGCGTCCTTGCGCATCCGTTCGATCTCGGCCTCGCTCAAGCCGCTCGACTGTTGAATCTTGACCTGATGCTCCTTGCCGGTGCCCAGATCTTTGGCCGACACGTTGAGGATGCCGTTGGCGTCGATGTCGAATTTGACTTCGATCTGCGGCACGCCGCGAGGTGCCGAGCCGATCCCTTCCAAGTTGAACTGATCGAGCAGACGGTTATCGCCGGCCATTTCGCGCTCGCCTTGGTAGACCTTCACGGTCACGGCGGTCTGGTTGTCGTCGGCGGTGCTAAAGACTTGCTTGCGTTCGCAAGGCACGGTGGTGTTGCGTTCGACGAGCTTGGTCATAATGCCGCCGAGGGTTTCAATGCCCAGCGACAGCGGCGTGACGTCGAGCAGCAGCACGTCGGTCACTTCGCCGGCAAGCACGCCCCCTTGGATGGCCGCGCCGATGGCGACGACTTCGTCGGGGTTCACTCCCTTATGCGGCTCTTTGCTGAACACCTTCTTGACGAGCTCGACAACCTTGGGAATACGGGTCGAACCGCCAACCAGCACGACCTCGTCGATTTGGCTCGGCTGGAGCTTGGCGTCCTTAAGCGCTTGGAGCACCGGTCCGCGGCAACGCTCGATGAGCGCGTCGGAGAGTTGCTCGAATTTGCTCCGCGAGATGTTCATCTGCAAGTGTTTAGGACCGCTCGCGTCGGCCGTGATAAACGGCAGATTGATGTCGGTCGAGGCCTGCGTGCTGAGTTCTTTCTTGGCCTTCTCACACGCCTCTTGCAGGCGTTGCAAAGCCATCGTGTCTTTGCGCAGGTCGATGCCGTTTTCTTTCTTGAATTCGTCGGCCACGAAGTTGATCAGCGTCTGATCGAAGTCGTCGCCGCCGAGGTGTGTGTCGCCATTGGTGCTGATGACCTGGAACACGCCGTCGCTCGAGACGTCGAGCACCGAGACGTCGAACGTACCGCCACCCAAGTCGAAGACGACGATCTTTTCGTCTTTCTTGTTCTCCAGGCCGTAGGCCATCGCGGCCGCGGTGGGCTCGTTGATGATGCGCATGACTTCGAGCCCGGCGATCTGTCCGGCATCTTTGGTCGCTTGGCGCTGCGCGTCGTTGAAGTAAGCCGGGACCGTGATGACGGCCTTGTTGACCTTGTGACCGAGATACGATTCGGCGGCCTCTTTGAGCTTGCGAAGGACTTTGGCCGAGATCTCGGGCGGGGTCGTTTGCTTGTCGCCGATTTGGACCTTGACGTACTCATCGGCCGCGCCGACGACTTTGTACGGGACCATCTTCTCTTCGCCGGTCACTTCATTGTGCCGCCGGCCCATGAAGCGCTTGATCGAGTAAATGGTGCGCGTGGGGTTGGTGACCGCTTGCCGCTTGGCCGGTTCGCCGACGAGCGTTTCGCCTTTGTCGTTAAAGGCGACGACACTCGGCGTGAGCCGATTGCCATCCTGGTTCGCGATGACCTTGACTTCGCTCCCTTCCATAACGGCGACCACCGAGTTGGTTGTTCCCAAGTCGATGCCGATGATCTTTTCACCTTTGGCCATAGCGAACGCTCCTTAAAACTCGTGCTCTACGGGCGAAAATGCCCAAATTGATGTGAATGACGTGTGCAGACCTGCTGATCGTGGTGCCGACTCGAGCGTTGGATCATGGGAAGGATCGATCGTTGGAGTTGGCTGATCCGCGACCACGCTCTCCTCATCAAGCAAAGGCTATGCCAGCTCAAATCGAATTGAATGATCGAGTCGCAAGCTATTATTGTTAAATAACTTGCGACACGCATTGAAATATGGATAAAAACATCTACTAAAGCATCGTGACGTGCGACTGCCACTTTGGCAGTCGTCGATTGCAAGCTCAGTCAGGTCGCTGAGCGGCGACGCTCGATTTCTTGACACGCGCGGTGCCCCCCAGTACAAGGTGACCACGCACTGATTAGGCTAGATCAAGACGCTTCGATCCACCTCATTGGACAGACTTAGGACGCCATCGATGGCCAAAGAGCCGCAGCGCGAAAGAGAACGCAAAGCCCCCGGTGCTACCGTATCGCGGAGCGAACTTGAACGCCTTGACCGCGAGCTGTTCAAGTTGCTGAATCTGCGCGCCAAGCTGACCATCAAGCAGGCCGACGCCGAGTCGCGCAGCCAGACCGTAACGCCTAGCGAATTTGAGCAGTTGCGGCAACGAATCGCCGAGCAGAACAAGGGGCCGCTGCCGAGTGACGCCTTGCAAGCCATCTATCGCGAGTTGCTCGGCGCGACCAGCCACCTGCGGCATCCCCGTCGAGTCGCGTTTCTTGGTCCGCTCTACAGCTACAGTCATGTGGCCACGCTGAAACATTTTGGAACGAGCCTCGAGATGGTGCCCGTGGGGACGATCTCCGCGGTGTTTGAGGAGGTCGCGCGGGGACACGCTCAATACGGCGTGGTGCCGATTGAGAACTCGACCGATGGGCGGATTGCCGACACGCTTGACATGTTTACACGGTTGAGTGTGAAAATCTGCGCCGAGGTGCCCCTTGAAATTCATCACAATCTGCTCGCGATGTGCAGTCGCAGCGAGGTCTCAGAGGTGTACAGCAAACCGCAGGCAATTTCCCAATGCCGCCACTGGCTGAGCAGGCACTTGCCGTCGGCCCGATTGATCGAGGTCACCAGCACGACGGTGGCAGCCGAGTTGGCGCGCGAGAAGCCCGGCGCGGCGGCCATCGCCAGCGTACAGGCTGGCGTGCATTATGGGCTGGGCGTGTTGGCCGAGAGCATCGAGGACAACGCCGGGAACGTGACTCGTTTTGTCGTTATCAGCCACGAGACGGCCGAGCGCACGGGGCATGACCGCACGCTGCTGATGTTTGAGGTCGAGCATCGTCCGGGCGGATTGGCCGACGCGATCAATGTATTCAAGCGGCAGCGGCTCAATATGACCTGGATCGAGTCGTTTCCGATTGCCGGCAGCGATGGGCGATATATGTTCTTCATCGAATTCGATGGCCATGAGAGCGACGCCAAGGCGCGTCGGGCCATCGAGCTGCTCGAGCGGCGCTGCATTCGCTTGGAAGTGCTTGGCTGCTGTCCGCGTGGAGTGCCCTTGGGGTAACACCTCGCGCGGGCGATTAGCCTTCGTAGCGGATTTCGAGGATCTCGAATTTCATCGTCCCGCGAGGGACGGCAATCTCGACCTTGTCGCCGACTTTGTGGCCGACCAGCCCTTGGGCGAGCGGGCTGGTGATGAGAATTTTGCCGCTGTCGTAATCCTCGTCTCCCGCGCCGACGAGGGTCATCTCCTCGCGATCGCCAAAGTCCAGGTCTTTGACGACGACGGTGCAGCCGAAGGCGATTTCATCTTTCGGCATGGCGGCCATGTCGATGATCCGGGCGCGGCTCAACTTGTCGCGCAGGAGATTGATCTTGGCCTGCAGCATCCCCTGGCTCTCGCGAGCGCCGTGGTACTCGGCGTTCTCGCGCAGGTCCCCCTCGGCGCGAGCTTCAGCGATCCGCTTGGCGATCGCCGGCATCTCCGTATCCTCCATATGTTGCAACTCGGCCTTGAGTTTTTCGTAGCCGCTTTGGCTCATGGGGATCATCTCGGCCATCACGCACTCTCCAGAAAATACTTGGCTTGCTAAACGAAATACGGCCTCCACAAGGGGAGGCCGGCGCGAATAAACGTTGTCAACCGATGGGGTTATTTTGAGGTGCCGCGCTCGGGCTGTAAAGATGAGTCGCGCCAGGGAATAGGCCGTTACTTGCGACGGCCTGGGGAGCGGTCTTCGGGCAGATACAGCAGCCGGCCACACGATTGGCAGGTGACGACCTTGTTCACGAGGAGATTATTGAACATATTGGCGGTAATGACGTGGTAGCAACCGCCGCAATTCTCCCCTTCGACCACCGCCATCGATTCGCTGCCGCGCGACCGGGCTGACCGCACGTAGATTTCCTGATAATCGCCGGGCAAGTTTTGCTCGGCCACTTTCAGCTCGGCCTCAAGCCGGTTGACATCGCCGATCAGGGATTCGTGTTGCGACTCGACCGCGAGCCGGGTTTTGGCGAGTTCTTCCTTGGCCCTGGCGACGCGCTGCTCGGCTTCGCCAATGAGCTTGGTAAAACCATCCAGCTTCTCCAGCGATTCCAGGATTTCGTCTTGGAGCACGCTGTTGGCCATGTTGTCGGCCGCGATCTGGTCTTTCAGGGCCTGGTATTCACGGTTGCTCTGAGCGGCCATCAGTTTGGCGTTGAGTTCTTTCTGCTTGGTCTCGCCCGACTTGAGCAGCAGTTGTTTCTGATCGCTGGCCACGCGGGCCGCTTTTTGCTCGGCCTTGATTTGGGCGGTTTCGGCTTCAAGCTTCGTAACGGCCGCTTCCTTGGCCTTGAGCTGCTTGGGGCCCCCGTCGAGCCGTTCGCGCAGATCGCCTAATTGGATGTGAATGCGATGCAATTCACGCAACACGCTACCAGGATCACTCATCGGTTCCCCCTACGCCGTCGTCAAAGGTCTTGTTGGACAAGCTCCATTGTACGTCGGATGGATAAAAAAAACCGCTGGCCAATTCTGACCAGCGGTATGAGTCTTATCCGCATCAGGCTTAACTAGCAAGCCCTTCGAGGAATCCCTCCAGTTGCTTGCTGCGGACCGGATGCTGGAGTTTACGGACTGCTTTGGCCTCGATCTGCCGGACCCGCTCGCGGGTCACCTTGAAAATTCGCCCCACCTCTTCGAGAGTATACGTGTAACCATCCCCC
Source organism: uncultured Planctomycetaceae bacterium (assembly GCA_964652155.1). Taxonomy (GTDB): domain Bacteria; phylum Planctomycetota; class Planctomycetia; order Pirellulales; family PNKZ01; genus CAZZBK01. Next base: position 5,857 of record CAZZBK010000018.1, read on the forward strand.
AGGCCGTAACGGAGCCGAATGATCTCCCGTTCGCGGTACGTGAGGGTCTTGAGCAACGATTCAATCTTCTCGCGGAGCAAGCCTTGCGAGGCGCTGCTCAATGGGCTGGCCGTGCCGGCGTCCTCGATAAACTCGCCGAAGGCCGTGTCTTCACTCTCGCCCACCGGTCGATCGAGGCTGACCGGGTGACGGCCAATGTTGAGCACGCGACGGGTTTCTTCGACACTCAAATTGGCGGCGGTCGCCGTCTCTTCCACGGTCGGCTCGCGACCCAACTGCTGCTGCAACTGCTTCGACACATTGCGCAGCTTCGAGAGCACGTCGATCATGTGGACCGGGATGCGAATCGTGCGGGCCTGATCGGCAATCGCGCGGGTGATCGCCTGACGAATCCACCACGTGGCATAGGTGCTGAATTTGAAGCCGCGGCGATATTCGTACTTGTCGACCGCGCGCATCAACCCGGTGTTGCCTTCTTGGATCAGGTCCAAAAAGCTCAAGCCGCGATTGCGATACTTCTTGGCAATCGAGACGACCAGCCGCAAGTTGCCGCCGCTCAGTTCGCGTTTGGCGTACTCATAGTCGCGATACTGGACGAGGAGCCGCTCGCAACGCCGCCGCAGGCCGCCGGGCGTTTCGAGGGTGGTGAGCATGCAATCACGCAGTTCCTTGCGCAAGTTGGCGCGATCGTCCTTGCCGCCGCCGTTGGCGTCGAGTTCGGCAATCTTGCGTTGCAGCTTCTCCATGCGATCGGCCAGATCGTTGAGTTGCCGCATGAGGGGATGCACCCGGCGGGTGCGGAGACTCAATTCCTCGACGAGGGTGAGCAGTTTTTTACGGCGCGCGAGAAAGCGTCGCTTAATTTGCGTCCGTTCCTGCTCCGCCGTTTTACGCGAGATGATCACACGGAAGTCGCGGCGATTGGCCAGCATCAAGAACTCAAGGGTCTTGAGGTTGTGCGGCATGCGCGACTGAATTTGTTCTTTCGTCAATTGTTCGGTCAGCGAGACCTTGATCGTGCGATCGAACGGCAGAATGCCCTTGTGGACCTTCATGAGCGTTTCGACCGTGGCCGTCATGGCCAGATCGCACGCCAACAGCGTGCGGCGGAATCGGCCTCGCGTCATCTCGATGCGTTTGGCGAGGGCAATTTCCTGATCGCGCGTGAGCAGCGGGATCTCGGCCATCTGCGTCAGGTACATGCGGACAGGGTCGTCGCTCCAGCGGCCGGGTTCGTCGGCGGCCGAGCGTGTCGTTTCGGCGTGCGATTCGTCCTCGAGCATTTCGACGCTGGGCATTTGCCCTTCACGGGCGTCCGCGTCGGTGAGGTCGGTGACTTGCGTCGGTCGGAGTTCGGGCTCGGGCGGTTCGCTGACGACCTCGATGCCTTGTTCCTCGAGCGAGGTGAGCAACGCGTCGAGCTTGTCGGCTTGCACGGCTTCGTCGGGCAAGAATTCATTGACCTGGTCAAACGTCAGAAAACCCTGACTCTTGCCGGTCTCGATGAGTTCTTGGAGGTCTTTTTCTGAATAGTCCACGAGTCCTCCTGTTGGCGCCGAACGGCGCGCTAGCAACGTCCATGATTATGGTCAGCGACTTGCCGAGAGTTCAATAGAAACTCGTAGCCACCTTCCATTTCGTCAGGTCCCTATCCATCCGTGGGTAGAGAGATTCCCTGCCGACTCCGTTCTCGCTCAATCGCTTGCCTTAGCAACAAATCGCTCGGCGTCGCGGGGGACGTCGACGATGAATCCGCCCGACGGAGGGGCGTACTCGGCTGTTGTTGGACCAGCGAGGAGAGCAAATCACGTAGTTCTTGTTCCGCGCTCGAACGATTGATCGCCCGATGTTCCTCGTCCAAATCGACCAGCAGACTCTTCATGTCGGGGTCGTCGAACTCGAGCATCAATCGTGCAAACGTGGGGGGGTGACCTTCGTCGGCCAGCACGCAACTCCGTGCAAACAGCACGCGGCGTCGCGGACAAACGAGTTGGTCAGGAGATATTTGTAAGCGAGCCTGGGGTAGAAATTCCGGCCAAGTGAGCAAGATTTCCAACAGCCAGCGCTCGGCGGTTTCGCGTTTGGCCTCGACCTTGGACGGCACAGGCGCGTCGGGCTCCAGGCCGCGCGGACGCGAACTGGAGCGGCGCTGCTCGTTGAGCCGGCGACGTAAAATCTCTTCTGAAACGCCTGCCCGGCGGGCTAATCGAGTCAATATCTGAGCTTCTTTGAGCTGCACGGCGCTCGATGCCAGGCCTTGTGGCCGGGGTGCCTTGGCCAGCGTGGCCAGGATTTGCTCGACCGCTCGATTGACCGCATGCAGATCGTCGCCAAGCTCGTGCGTGAGTGTGCGAAACTTGTGCTCCAGGGCGTCGACCGCCCCGGTGAGTTGCTCCTCAAAGGCGGCACTGCCGTGCTGGAGCAAAAAGTCGGCCGGGTCGAGTTCGTCGGGCAACGTGAGAATGCGCAGGTCCATATCGGCGGCGACGAACAGTTCCAGCACTTCGTCGGTACGCCGACGGCCGGCTTCGTCGCCATCCAGGGTGAGCACAATGCGATCGACAAACCGCCGCAGCAAGCGAATATGTCGCTCGCCCAAGGCCGTGCCAAGGACGGCCACGGCGTTGGTGAAGCCGAACTGATGCGCGATGATGACGTCGGTGTAGCCTTCCATGACCAGCGCGGTCCGCGACTTGGTCAGGGTGTCCTTGGCGAGGTCGAGGCCGTAGAGCAACCCGCTCTTGGAAAACAACGGTGTTTCCGGCGAGTTAACGTACTTGGCGGCGTTGGGATCATCCGTTCCTGGTAACACACGGCCACCGAGCGCGACGGGGCGCGCCTGGGGATCGTGAATCGAGAACAACACGCGGCCTTTGAAGCGATCGTAGTAACCGTTGCCGCTACGACGCTGGCCGATGAGGCCGACCTGCTCGAGCAGTTGCGACGAGAACCGAGTCTGCCGGGCATGCTGCTGAATCCAGTCCCAGGAGTCCGGGGCGACTCCGAGCCGAAAGCGACGAATGCTCGCCTCGCTAATACCGCGCTCGGTCAGGTAGTTGCGAGCCTTTTCCCCTTCGGCCGTGAACAGGGCATCGTGGTATTGCTGCTCAGCCCAAGCCATGGCCTGATATAGGGTTCGCTTGATTTCCAGCTCATCGGGGTTACCGGCGATACCATGCTTGGGAAGCACAATCCCGGCCCGTTCAGCAAGCATGGCCAGAGCTTCGCCAAAGCCGACCCCTTCGTACTTCATGACGAAACTGAAGACATCGCCGCCAATATCGCAAACCCAGCATTTGAACGATTGGCGATCCGGGTTGACCGTGAGGCTAGGGCGCGAATCGTCGTGCCAGGGGCAGAGCGCTTTGTAGGCCCGGCCTTCGCGCCGCAAGGGTAGATAGTGCCCCACGAGGTCGACAATGTCGACCGCCTGTCGCACCTGTTCCTTGGCATCGAACGAACTGTGGGCCACCGGCCGCTCCTGCGTTGCGGGTCCGTCGGTCGGCTGTCATGCCGGCGACGAAACGCGTGAGTGCGGGGATTGAAGCTCAGCATCACCTGAACTTCGTTAGCCGTTACAAACAGCGTCGCTGCGGGGCGACTCGGGATGCCGATTGTAACGGGCCGGGGATTATAGGGGTGGTTCTCCAACGGGTCAATCGCGGCTCACGTCCCAGTGCCAGCATTGCAGACACCGCAAATAGTGGTCACGCAATATGTTGCGGCATGCGGCTTCAAAGCGATCGGAGTTCGAGTGACGCTTTTGGAGCGAAGGGGTGTGCTCGGGACCGCTTTGAAGTCTGTCGAAAACCCCTCCTGTAGTGCAAGCAAGCCTCGTCGAGCCCCCCATGATCGGTTGGTCAGATTTTACCGAATGCATTTTTGTTGCGGAGGTTACGACGCACGACTAATATGCAAAAGATTAGCCTTTGTACCGATTGCATGCTTCGCTGGGACGCAGGCCGCGCTGGTTGCAAAGGTGGAAAACGACGGGTGTTAGGTTAAATACGCGACGTTTTCCAACGGGTTGAGTATCTAAATCAGGAGCTTTACGTCGTCCAGGCATTCTTTGCCAGCGAGTCCCAAATTGGGTTGGGGCTTGCGGCAAGTTTTTTCTGTGACGAATGCGTCGAGCGTTCCGTGCATTTTGATGGCTCGGCTCGTGACTTCGATAAGCGTTCGGCAACGCACGCTCGTTGACGGCATCTCATCTTTGGCCGCTGACGAACGTGTGGGCGTCCGCAAAGGTAGTCGCTACCGCTTGCATTTGCATGGGATGAGTTCGTTTCGTAATCCAGAAGGACATCGCTCGTGCGCAGCACATTCTGGGATGTTGTAAAATGTTGGTTTGGTAAGCATCGCAAACGGTCGCGATGCAAAAATACGGCTCTGACCTCACGGCTCAATCTGCAACCGCTCGAAGAGCGGCGCTTGATGGCGATCCGGGTCTGGACGGGGCTGGGGGCCGACACCAATTGGTCGACGGCCGCAAACTGGTCTGCCAACATCCAGCCCGTTGTTGGTGACGATCTGGTGTTTCCCACGGGGCCGGTGCAGACCACGGCCAATAACGACCTCGCGGAGGGGACGCGTTTCAATACCGTGCGCATTGGCGGCAGCGGCTACAACATCACGGGCAACAACATCAGCCTGTACGGTGGCTTGACGGCCAATCACTCCAGCGGATCGTCGATTTTTGCGGCGCCGATCACACTCGTGAACGCGCAGACCTTTGTTGTCGCCAACTCGGCGGCTTCGCTCACGCTCTCCGGCACGGTCGACACGGCTAACCTCATCGGCACCACCAATCTGCTCGGTACCGCGACGATCACCAGCCTGGGGACTTCAGCGCTCACCTTCGACGGCTCCGGCACGCTGATCGAAGCGCCCACTGGCGTGATCGCTGGTGACGGCAGCATCACCAAATTGGGCGACGGCACGGTCTTCCTGCAAGGCACCAACACGTTCACGGGCGTGGTCGATATTCGCCAAGGTATTGTCAAAATTAGCAACGCCGCGGCACTCGGCAATACCGACGGGTTCACCCAGGTCGGCTCTGGTGCGTCCTTGCAAATGCAAGGCAGCATCACGGTCAACGAACCGCTCTCGATCCGTGACGGTGGCATCGGCTTTGGAGCAGGCAATAGCCCCACGAGCATGGGCGCGCTCAACAGCTTGGCGGGCACGAACGTCTGGAGCGGCGGTATTGAGTTGGCCTCGACCGCTGCCATTTCGGTCGAGAGCGGCTCGCTCGATATCGGCGGCGTCATCAGCGCTCCGCTCTCGCAAGTTCGCAACCTGATCAAGCTGGGCGGCGGCACGCTGCAACTCAGCGGCACGCAAGCCAATTTGTTCACCGGCACAACGACCGTCGTTGCTGGCACGTTGCAATTGAACAAGTCCTCGGGCGTCAATGCCCTGCCCGGCTCGTTGGTCATCGGCGACATCATCAGCAGCGACAATAACGCGACCGTGCAGTGGCTCAATCATCATCAACTACCCGAAACCGATTTCTTTGGCACCGCGCTCGTGGCGGTCAGCGTAAATCCATCTGGCGTGATCGACCTTAATGGTTACACCGACGCCATCGGGCTGTTGAACATGTCGACCGGCCCGACGTTTAGTGCCGATGTGATGACGGGCAGCACCGGTCAGATCATCTTGACGGGCACGGTTGCGGTTAACGGCAGCGCCCCCGCGGGGTCCAGCGGCCTCTCGCCCGCAGCGACGATCACGGGCAACGTCGATCTCGGCGCGCTCTATAGCGGTGTTGGCGGCGCGACCCAGGCTCGGCAATTCTTGGTCGGCGACTCGCAGACGCCCGACATCGCGGCTGATCTGATCGTGTCGGCCAATATCACAGGGGGCAATATTCAGCTCGAAAAAAGCGGTCTCGGCACGATCCGCTTGAGCGGCACGAACACCTATACCGGTTCGACCGTGCTCTACGGCGGCTTTGTGGAACTGGGGAACGATTCTGCCCTTGGTACCGGCTTGCTGTCGATTCAGGGGGCATCGAACCCCGGGTTAATTGCGGTCGGCGGCAACGTGACGTTGCAGAACAACGTCTCGCTCGATGGCAACGTCACGCTCCTGGGGAGCAACGACTTGACGTTCAGCGGTGCGACCACCATGACGGGCAACACGAATCACATCATCAATGTGATGAACCCCAATCAGCAGTTGGTGTTGGCTGGCGGTCTCAAGCAGTGGGCGCTCGGCACCTCGAACTTGGTCAAAGGAGGGCGCGGCACGTTGACCCTCGGCGGTCAAAATGTCACCGGCCAATCGACTTATCAGGGCACCACGACGATCAATCCCGACGGCGGCACGTTGCGATTGATGGGCTCGAGTGGCACGTTGCTCAACACGCCATCGATCACGGTGGGGGCCAATGCCACGCTGTGGTTGGACAACTCTCAATCCGTTGTGTCGGACCGCCTGCAAGACTTCACGTCGCTGACGGTGAGTGGCGGAGCGATTAAGTTAACGGGCAACGCAAGCGACTCGGTCACAGAGAGTATCGGCGCGGTCACGGTGACCAGCGAATTCAACGCGACCTTCACGGCCGATAGTTTGCAGGGCGCGACGTTGATCATGAATACGTTGACGCTGGGCAATACGGGCTCAACGGTGAATTTCGTCGGGAGCCAAGCCGCCCTGTCGATGACCGGCTCGAATCGCATCATCGTGGCCAATTCGCCTCCCGCCGCGGTGAATGGCGTGTATCCGCAGTTTACCGTGACCGGTCCCAACTCGTTTGATCTGGCGACCATCGGTGCCAACAGCATTGGTGCCGCGATTGTCGCGTTGCCCTCGACCGACTACGTCACCGATCTCTCTCAGGCCGGGCCACTGAGTAATGTTCGTCTGACCAGCGATCAAAACATGACGATCAGCCGCGCGATCAACTCGTTGTTGATTGACCCGGGAGTGACCCTCGGCGGCACGGGGACCTTAACGGTCGCCACCGGGCAAATCGCTTTTAGTTCGCTGAACCAGACCAACGTTTCGTCCAGCATCGCTGGCCCCAATGTCGTGCTAGGTGCCCCAGGACGCATCACGGTTCAGGCCGGTAACACGGCGTCGGTATCGTCGCAAATTCTCGCCGTGGGCCAGAACTTTTATAAGCTCGGCGGCGGCACGCTGGTCCTGCGTGGCGACAATACGATCACGGGCAACATGTTCTTGAACGAAGGCGTGCTCAACGCGCAGAGCAGCACGGCGCTCGGCTCTGCGGCCGCGGCCGCCGCCGCGATCACTCTCACCACTCGTCACAACACCTCGCTTGAATTGCAGCAAACGGACCTGGGGCCGATCACGTCCAACACCAAATCGTTGGTCATTCAAGGCACGGGCTTGAACGACTCCGGCGCGCTGCGCAGCGTGGCGGGCAATAACACTTGGCTCGGCCCCGTCACGATCAACGGCGATATCGTCGACCTGACCGGCACGCTCGCCGGTTTGCCCCAGTACACGACGCCCTCGACGTTCATCAACATTGAGGACGGAGCGCAGTTGAACCTGTTCGGTATCATTAGCGGCGCTCCAGACCTTGTGAAAATGGGCACCGGTACCCTGGCCTACACCGGACTGCAACCCAACGCCAACACCGGCACGACGCGCGTCGTGGCGGGCACCTTGCTGCTCAATAAACTCCAAGGTCTGAACGCAATCAACACCCCGCTCGTCATCGGCATCGACTCCGGCAGCACGCCCGCCGAAGTGCGATTGGCCAATAGCGATCAAATTCTGGACACCGCAAATGTTGAAGTCCGCTCGACGGGCAAGCTCAACTTGGCCGGCTTCTCCGAGATGATTGCCAACGTCAACATGTCGATCGGTTCGAGCGGGGCGGGCATCATCGATATCGGCAACGGCGGCTGGCTCACGCTCAATGGCAATGTCACCGCCTTTGCACGCGGCACGGGCAATGCCACCGGAGCCGCCATTCTCAACGGCACGCTCGCGCTGCAGCAGTATCAGACCAGCACGGCCACGACACGCACCTACAATGTGAACGATGGTGCTACGGGCGACGACTTCCTCATCACCAGTTCGATCGTCGATGGCAGCGGCTTGACCACGACGAACATCACCAAGACCGGCTTCGGCACCTTGGTTTACGGTGGCAGCGGATCGAACACTTACATCGGCGTGACGACCGTCAACCAAGGCGAACTGGTTCTGGCCAAGTCAGGCGGCACGGCCTTTATGGGCTCGCTCGTGATCGGCGACCAAGTCGCCATCGAAGGCTATGCCAAGAGCGACGTTGTCCGCCTACGCGCACCCAATCAGCTCCCCGACGCCTTGGCAACTCTCACGATTCACAACACCGGCTGGCTGGACATGAACGGGTTCAGCGACACGTTCGGCTCGGCGGACGCCGTGGTGGCAATCACTTTGAATGCCGGCGTGTTGACCCTCAACTCCAGTGGTAGCAGCGGCACGCTGACCCTGATCGGCGATATCACGACGACCCCCGTACAAAGCTCGTCGCTGTTCAATGTTCAGACGCCGCCACGCATCGAAGGGGGATCCATCGGCCTGGGGACCGTGACCCACTCGATCACCTCGGCCGATAACGTCGGCCTCCCCTACGATCTGATTCTCTCGTCGAACGTTAGTGGTAGCGGCGGCATTAATAAGCTTGGCGCGGGCTTGCTGCTGTTGACGGGTGATAACACTTACACCGGCACAACGTTCTTTGGCGCGGGCGGTTTGGCGGTCGGCAGCAATTCGGCACTCGGCACGGGATTGCTCTACGTTGTCGGTGGCAACAACGTGATTCAGGCGATCGAAGGCTATAACGGCGCCCGCACGATTACCAACAACGCCTTCTTCGGTGCCTTTACGGGCACCGGTTCGTTGGTCTTCGTGGGGGGTAATCAGATCGGTGGCGGCGGCAACGACCTGACCTTCAGCGGCGCAGTCAACCTCACTGGTGCCGTGGCCTTCAATGTCCCGTTTGCCGGAGCGGTCGACTTCACCGGCGGTGTCGGCGAGTTGTACGCCTCACAAGCACTGACCAAATTCGGCTTCGGCACCCTGTTTGTTTCGAGCGCCTACACACCCAGCGGCGCGATCGTGGTCTCGCAAAATAGCGGTACGCTTTCGCTGCGTGACGCCGGTACCGCACTCAACGTGGGATCGATGACGGTCAACGTCGGCGGCACATTCGAGTTGGATAACAATTACGGTGCCAACAACATCAACCGCTTGATCGACAACGTGAGTTTGACGTTGGCAGGTGGCAATTTCGCGTTCTCTGCCAAGCCAGGAGCCGTGTCGGCCGAAACCATCGGCCCCCTCGTGCTCTCGGCCAGCACGTCGTCCATGATCCAAACATTGGCCTCGACCACGCCCGGCTCGCTGTCGACGCTGACGTTTGGCACCCTAACGCGCAACGCCTCGAGCACGATCATTATCGCGGGTCGAGGCGCGGACATCGGCGGCACAGCCGCGACGAACCAAGTCGCTTACACCGTGGCTCCTGCGCTGACATCCAGTGGTGTCTTCCAGTTTGGTGCCCTCTACAACTCGACCGGTTTTGAGTTCATGACCGCTTCGAGCGGATTCTTGATCCCGCAAACTTTCCTATCCTCGACCGCCGGCGCAAGCAACACGACCAACGTCAAGTTGACCAGCAACACGAATTTGTCGGCGAACACAACGATGGGCGGTTTGTTGGTCAGCGGCAACACGACGGTCAACTTGGGCGGTTTCTTCCTGTCTCCCACGGCGGGCCCCTTCTTGCTCTCGGGCACCCCGACCATTGCCTCGCCGGGCAATCTGGTCTTGCCCGCCGACGCGGTCATTCTGACCGACCCGTTCATTCCCACCAGTGCCTCGATTGGCTCAGCAATTTTGGGCCCGACGACCAACTTAACGTTTGGCGGTCGCGGCACGGTCGCGCTCTCCGGCAATAACACATTCGCCGCGCCGTTGAATATCAATGACGGCTCGGTGGTCGTCGCCCGATCGACCACCGCCATTGGCGCTACCGGTGCCAATGTGAATGTGAACTATGGCGGACGCCTCGAGCTTGATATCGCCGCCGGCGGCGCGATGAATACTCGAACACTCGCCATCGCCGGACAAGGCGAAGGCAACACCGGCGCGATTCCGCTCCGCGTCGTGTCGGGTGATATCACCTGGCCGGGCAATGTCGTGATGCTCACCAACCGTACAGGTCTGCGCGAAGAGGCGGGTTCGCGACTAATCATCAACGGAGTGGTCAGCGGTGCCGCGGGCTTCAACAAGCTCGGACCAGGAACCTTGCAACTGGGCGGGGGTGTGTCCAATACCTTCACGCTCCAAAGCAACATTTGGGAAGGCACGGTCGAACTCAATAAAACCAGCAGCACCAGTGCCTTTGCCGCGGGTGCTCCGATCGTCGTTGGCGACTTCCTCAGCGGTACGAGTGGCACGGACTCGATGGTTTGGTTGCAGGGCTTTCAAATTGCCAATGCGACCACCGGTAACTCACTGATCACGATGAACGGCAATGCGCTGATGGACGTGCGTGGGTTCACGGAAGATTTTTCCCAAGGGGCCAACAACTCGATCGTCATGAACGTTGGCCCGAGCGGCAGTCCCGTGCTCCGCTCGTCGGGCGCTGGAGTCGTCATATTGGGAGCTGCGACCATTGCCCAGGGTAACCTGTCCGTGGCGGCCATTGCCGGTGGTACTCCATCGGCGGCTTCGATCCAAGGATTATTAAGGCTCGCCGATGTCACCCCTACCACAGCCCGTGTCATTTCGGTGACTGATACCGCAGCGCTCAATGACTTGGTGATTTCGGCGGTGATAGCCGACAGTACCGCGGCCACAACCAATCTCACCTTTGGCGCTGGCACGTTGGGAACAGGCCGGACCGTTCTGGCCGCCGATAGTCCCAGCTTTAACGGTACGATCACGGCCAACGCCGGTGAATTGGCGGTGACCGCCTCGAACGCCTTGGGCGTGGCATCTGCCGCGACGGTGATCAGCGGCGCAGGCTCGCTCTTGTTGGGCGGTGTGACGAATGCGGAAACGATCTTGATGACCGGCACCGGTACCAATAACACCGGCGCTCTCCGTAGCATCGCCGGCAATAACTCCTTGCTTGGCTCGATCGTGCTTACCAATACGGCTACCGTTGGCGTGCAATCGGGCTCCGAATTGATGCTCAGCGGCTCGGTCGGCGGCAGCTTCGTGATGACGAAAGTGTTGCCAGGCGGCTTGGAACTCAATGGCACGAGCACCAACACCATCACCGGTATCAACTTGTTCGAAGGCTCGCTACGCCTCAATAAGAGCGCGGGCGGAACGATCATGGCAACCACCGGGGCCACGCTGACCGTTGGCAACGACGCCGGCGGCGCAGGCGCGGATTTGCTGGTCTCGATGGCTCCGAATCAGTTCCCCGCTGCCGATACGATGATCATTACCTCCTCCGGTCGCTGGGAACTCAACGGAAATAACGAAAGCCTGGGCGGGGTGCTCAATATGACCGCCGGGCCAATGAACTCAGCTCAAATCACCTCGACGACGGGTGCGCCGACGATAACCTTTAGCGGCGCGCTCAATGCCGGCGCCATTGGCGGCATCACGACCACCTCGCCCGGCGCGCTCTTGGGCAGTGGAATCTCGCTCAACCTCGGGGCGGCGACACGCAACTTTACCGCCGTCGATTCGCCATTGCATTTGCGCGAATTGCAAATCGACGCCAACCTCGTCAGCACGTCGGTCGGTGCTTTGAACAAACTCGGCACCGGGTCGGTCTTTGTCTCGCAGGCCAATCCGCTCTACACCGGCAATACCGTGTTGAGTGCGGGAACGCTCGCCGTGGGACATGACAACGCGCTGGGGACCGTCGCCGCAACCTTAGTTGCTACTGGCGCGGCAAACCTAATGCCCCTGGGTGGCCCCGTCAGCTTGGGGCAGGCCATCACGTTAGGTAACAACCTCACGATTTTTGGCACCGACAATCTCACGCTCAACGGTCAGATCACGCAATCGGGCGCACGCACCATCTTCTTCTCGCAGGCCAGCTCACTCGTCAATCTGGCCGGCCCCATCCAGCTCAATAGCGCCATCCTGACCGTTGCGCCGGGCGGTTTCAATGTCGTGTCGCAGATTAGCGGCGCAATCCAAGATGCCGGTAGCGGATCGGTCGTGAAAAACGGCCTGGGCACATTGCTCCTCTCGAGTAACAGCAGCAACTACACGGGCGCCACAACGATCAACACCGGCATCGTTCGCATCTCGGCCGCCAACGCACTGGGTGCCACGACCGGAACGACGACGGTCGCCGCGGGTGCGTCGCTGTTTGTCGATCCCGGCATCGGTGGCGCACTGACCATCAACGAATCCTTCTCATTAACCGGTCCTGCAAATGGTTTCCAAATCCCGATGGGGGCACTGCGAAATGCGTCGGGCGACAACACCATGGCCGGCACGATCACCTTGGCGACGGCCACTCAAAACTACGTGCTCGGCGCTGAGACCGGCACGACCATGGTGATCACTGGCTCGATTGCAGCAAGCGTTGCAACGGCCAACGTCGTTAAAGCAGGTGGCGGCACCCTTGAGTTACAAGGTGGTGCGGTGAACAGAATCTCCGGTTCCGTCACGGTCCGAGAAGGTACCTTACGGTTGAATAAGTCAGGCAGCGTCGGCTTCGGTACCACCGCGCTGATCGTGGGCGACGACGCCGGCATTGATCGCCTTGAAATTGTTGGTGCCAATCAGTTTACGTTATCCCCAGCAATTACGATGCAAAGCAGCGGCGTCATCGACGCCAGCTTAGCCACGGGCACCACGAACATCGGCCTGTTGACCATGACCCGCGGCTTGGCCACTTCATCAACCTTGTTGATGGGGTCGGTTGCGGCGCTCAATCTCGCCGGCAATGTGACCTTACAGCAATTCGGCGGCTCCAATAATAATTCTCCGGCGGCATTGATCGGCGGCAGTACCACCGGCATTTTGCACTCAACCACTTCGCGTGTCATTACGGTCGCCGACTCCGTGGCCATCGGTTCGGCGGAAGACTTAACCATCGCCGTGCCCATGACGGGCGTTACCCCGAGCAAGGCTGGCTTCGGCACGCTCGGTCTCACGGCCGCCAATAGTTTCACGGGCGCGTTCGCGATTTCGCAAGGGTTTTACACGGCGGGGACCACGCTCTTCGGTGGCGGCGTGGTGCTGCGCGGCAATGGAACCTTGAATTCCGCCGCCTCCGGCAGCGTCAACAATGTAACCATCTCCACGGGCGGTTCACTGATCATCGACAATTCATCGACCGCGATCGCGGATCGTGTCAACAATACCGCATCCATCACCTCATCGGGCGGGATCTTGGGCTTCATCGCGAACTCGACGTTCGGCGGCAGCGAACAAGTTGGCCCGGTCGTGATCAGCGGCCACGCCGACACGACGATCCGCTACGTCACCGCGGGGGCCGCCAGCGATTTTAATCTGCAATCTCTGACGCGGACGAACGCGACCGCCACGGTCAAATTCGTCGGCGTCAACAACGACATCGGCGTCGGCGGTCGGAACCTAACGATCACGACCACGCCCGTCACCACCGGCACCGGTGGCGTGACGCCGATCGTTCCGTTTGCAACCATTCAAGGCCCGAGCGGGTTCGACTTGGTTGCCGATCAATCGGGCTCAGCCGGATTCCAGGTCGGCGCGTTGCCCAACGTTGGCAGCTACGATGATCCCGGCACCACGCCCAACGGCAATCTCAAATTCTCCAACTCCATTGGCGCCAATTTCTCCCCCACGATTGCTGGCGACTACACCGCCAACGCCATCATCTTTGACGGCTCCGGTCTAACCGCCGGCGATTTTGGCAACAATTTGGCGATTGCTCCCGCGTCAGGGCCAGCGCTGATCGCCAATCAAGGCACGGGCAACGTGATCGCGGCCGATCTGACGTTCGCCACCGAAGCGCAGATGTTCATAGACTCGGGTGATTTAACGATTCAGAACATCAATGGCGGCAACCTGGTGACCAATAAAAACGGTTCCGGTACGCTGACCATCGTCGGAAACAGCAGCCTCACGGGAGCGTACAACATCAACAATGGCACGGTCATTCCCTTCACGTCGAGTTCGTTGGGAGGGGCCGGTACGGTGACCATCGGCTTCGGAGCGAGTCTGGAACTGCCCGGAGGCATCTCAACCCCCGCCAACAAGGCGCTGGCCATCTACGGCAACGGCCTGAGCAACAGTAGTTCTGGCGCGTTGCGCTCTTCGGGCACCAATGTCTGGGGCGGGACGGTGACGCTCTCCTCCCCGCTCACCGCAATCAATGTGCAAAGCGGTACCTTGTCGCTCAACGGCAGCGTGGCGGGAGCAGCAGGGCTCACCCTGGTCAAGTACGGCCCCGGCACGTTGGACTACAGCGGATCTCTGGCCAACACCTTTGCCGGCACGACCGCGGTGAATGAAGGCACGCTGTCGCTCAATCGCAGTTTGCTCGCCATCGCCGGGCCGCTGGTCATTGGCGATAACGCGGGGACCGACACCGTGGTTTACGGCCCCAATACGCGCGCCGCAATCCAGACCGGGGCGGCCATTCCCACGTCAGCGGCCTTGTCGCTCAATAACGGTGGCGTGTTGAACCTCAACGGACGTACCGAATACTTTAATACCATCACGCTCACCGGCGGCTCGGTCGGTGGTGGCACGATCAACCTGCTGACTTCGATCGTTTACAACCCGGGCCTGCAAGGACGCATTAGCGGCAACATTGCCGCCGGTATTAACCCCACCGCCACCCGCTCGATCAGCGTCTTGGACGGCCCCTTCCTGAACGACTTGGTCATCGACGCCACGCTGGTCGGATCGTTCCCCATTAATAAGATCGGCGGTTTCACCAACGACAGCGCACTGCTCTTGTCGGGCGACAATGTCGGTTACAACGGCATGGTCACTGTCCAGGCCGGAACGTTGGTGATCGGCAACGACAACGCCTTGGGAAATAGCTCCGTTGCGTTTGGCCCCACGACCACCGCAGTCGTCGTCCGCTCCGATGGTGGCCCGCGATCGATCACGAATCCGATCATTCTCGCTTCGACGGCAAATCGACTTGTGCTGGGTGGCCCCAACAATCTTGCGGCCAATACCATCAACTTCGGCGGCAACGTTTATATCCCCGGCGCAACGGCCACGGCCACGTTGCAAGTCGACCCCACGATGAATGCCACGATCAGCGGTTCCATCGTGGATTTTGTGAACAACGTCCCCAGCAGCTTGAATAAGTCCGGGATGGGAACGCTCGTCCTGACCGGCCCCAACACCTATACCGGAAACACGCAGGTCACTCAGGGCGTGCTGCGCGTGACCAACAGTGCGGCCTTGGGTGGCACGCGCAACGAGCAACAGTTCGTCAATCCGACGGCCGCTGCCTTTACCATGACGCTCAATGGCTCGACCACCGTCTCCTTTAACACCACAAGCCCAACGATTGCTCAAGACATTCAGAACGGTCTGAATTCACTCGCCACCATCGGCGGCGTGTTCGGTTCTGTTACCGTCGCTTCCAGCGGCACCGGATACCTTGTGACGTTTGGTGGCGGCCTGGCGGGGACCGATCTCCCCGCGATGACGAGCAATAATGCCACGTTCGCGCAAGTCTACAATGGCTCCAATACGCAAATCACCGGCGGTGCCGTGCTCGAACTCGCTGGGGTCAATCTTCCCAACGAGACCTTGGCCGCCATCTCATCGGGGTCTGGCTACAACAACTCGACCGGCCGACCCGAATCGTACACCGGTATCATTCGCGCGGTGGCGGGCACCACAAACTCTGTCGGTTCCGGTTCGACCCCCATCGCCTTGTTCGTGGCGGCAAATAACTACTTCGGCGTCGACTCCGGCGCATCATTGATCATCAACGGCGTGGTCACCGGCGTCACGGCCCCCACCGGCATCACGGTCAAAACGGGTACCGGCACACTCGAACTCGCTGGCAACGCTCCGAATCTCTCCACCGGCGTCACGCAGGTGCTCGATGGTGCGTTGCGATTGAACAAAGCCGCGGGACTGACGGCGATCGCCGGGGCAACGCTCACGATTGGCGACAATGTCGGCGCGGCCAATACCGATCTGCTGCAATTGGCATCGAGCGAACAAATCGCTGATACCACCATCGTCAGCCTGAACGCCACGGGTCGTATCGTGGGAGATGCGACCTATGCGAATCGCACGACGGCCGAGGTTCAACAAATCGTTAACACCGCAACGGCCGGTACCTATCAACTGAGCTTCGGCGGCTTTACCACTCCCAATCTGGCGTTCAATAGCGTACCGGCCGCCGTGCAGGTCGCGCTCAACACCTTGCCCTCCATCGCGTCGATCGGCGGCGTGTTGGTCAGCGGCGCGGTGGGCAGCAACTACACGGTGGCATTCCTCGGCACTTCGGATCAACCCCAACTCAAGGTCTCCTCGGGCACGTCAGGGGCCTTCATTGGCGGCACGCTCATCTCCACCACGCTCGTTGAGGGTGGTCTGCGCGGCCGCGAAACGATCGGCGCGTTGAATATCGGATTGGGCCCCGTCGCTGCCGGCAGTGTGCTGATGGATTCCGGGGCAACCTTGCTACTGACCGCCAACATGGCTGCCAACAATGTCGGTGCCCAACTCACGACCTCGCCCGGTGCGACCGTCTCAGTCGGCACGCTGGCTTTGGCTCAAGCCACCAACATCGCCTCCACGGGCCGCACCATCACCGTTGCTGACACGGCGGACGGCAACGACCTGACCATTGCGGCCAACGTGGTCGACGGATTGGGCGTGCAAGTTGCACTCATTAAAGCCGGCGTCGGGCGATTAACGCTTCAGTCCAATGCCGCGCAGCCGTTCTCAGGCCAAATATTGGACACGGCCGGCACGTTGAACATCAATTCAACCGCTGGACTGGGCGCGCAAGGGCTCAATGAAGTGCAAACCCTGACGCTCGGCAACATGATCGGCAGCGCCAGCGGCGGCACGTTCACGCTCTCGATGGGTGCCGAAACGACAGCGCCACTCGCCTACAATGCCGGGGCCGATGAAATTCGCGCCGCACTCGGAGCCTTCACCGCCATCGGTGGCATCAGCAATGTCAACGTTCTAAGCACGCTGGCTACCACCAACGTGGTCTATACGATTGTCGTCAGCAATCGCGGCAATCTGCCCACCATGAGTGTCTCCCCCACGACGCTCTCCGGTGGCATCACCGCCGCGATCGTCAGCAACTTCGATGGCGGAAATGCGACCAGTGGCGTCACGGTCGCAGCCGGTGCCGCGCTCGAACTCCAAGGCACGATCAACAGCGCCACCAAGCCGTTCACGATCTCCGGTTCGGGCGTCTTGAACAGCGGCGGCTTCTTCATCAACAACAGTGCCAATGCCATTATGGGCTCGGGTGCTTTGAGAGTCCTGGGGGGCAGCCATGTCATCGGCGGCACCGTGACCTTGTCGGCTGGCCCCTTGAATGTGGCTGTTGAGTCAGGCTCGATGAACTTTGCCGGCCTCACAAACTTCGGAGTGGCTTCGACCAATTACACCAAAACGGGCACCGGCACGCTCGAACTCTCGGGCACGGTTGCCAACACAGCTTTGGCCGTTAACCTCTACGCACTCGACGGCACGATCATCTTAAACAAGACGAATAACGTCCAGTCGCTACCCAACACCGTCGCGCTCTACGTGGGCGACTCTATCGGCAACGATGACAGCGATGTCGTGCGCTATGGAACCGGCAGTTCCGGCAGCGTCGACCAAATCGGCACAGGAAATATCTTTGTACAGAGCACCGGTCGGCTCGATATGAACGGCCGCAGCGATAGCGTGGGCGGCGCCATCGTCACCAGCATCGGACCCCAAGGTGCCGGCGATATCGTGGGCGTGAACAGCCTGCTATCGCTCAACGGCAACATCTCCACGGTGAATCAGGGTGGCTCCATCGCAAGTTCCACCTCGTCAATGATCACGACGAACCTGGCCCTGGTCGCCAATCGCACCATCACGGTCACGGAGGGCAGCGCCAACGACGAACTCACCATCACGGGCGGCATCTCCGGTGTCGGCTTCGGCATCACCAAAGCTGGCCTCGGCACCCTTGCTCTTGCCAATTCCAACTCGTTCTCTGGTGCCACGAACATCAACCTGGGCACGGTCATCGTGCAGGCAAACGCCGCGCTCGGCACCGCCGCTGGTTCCACGACCGTGCTCAGCGGTGCTACATTGGCCATGCGCGGCAATATCACCTACGGTGTTCCCGAGGCCATTAGCCTGGGCGGAGCAGGGAGCCGAGCCATCGGCAACGCCAGTTACTCCGGTGCGTTCGTAAACTTGTCGGGCAATAACTCGTTCAGCGGCACGATCACCGAGACGGCTTCCAGCACGCTTTACTTCTCATCCGGTTCGCTGGCCGTTAACGGCTCGATCGACGCCAGCAATTTGGTCATGACGCTCCGCGGAGCAGGCAACTTGACCTTCAACAATGGCAGCCAGTTGTTTGGCTCCAATCAACTCATCAAGGGAGTCGATTCCACGGACACCGGCACGGTGACCTTCAATACCGATACGACGTATGACGGTCTGGTAACGCTCAACGCGGGCACCACGCTGGTCAACAACAATCTCACCGGACTGGGCACTTGGAACGTGAACGGCTCGGCCACCCTGGGGGGCGCGGGCAATCTTGCCGAGCCGATCAACTCGACCCTGGGCTCCGGCACGTTGTCTCCCGGCAACGGCTCCGTGACAGGCGTTCTAAGCACGGGTAATGTCAACCTGGGCACCTCAGCCTCGTTGGCCATGCACCTTAACGGCACATCCGCTGGAACCAACTACAGTCAGCTCAACGTGAATGGAACGGTCAACCTTAATAACACGGCCTTGAACCTGACCCGCGGCCCCTTTAGCTATAACGCCGGCACGCAACTCACGCTGATCAACAACGACGGCGTCGACCCGATCGTCGGCAATTTCAATAACGCCACCGAAGGACAAGTCATTACCAGTTCGAGCGGCGTACGTGGAACCATTTCATACACCAGCGGTTCAGGCCTCAATGACGTCGGGCTCACGATCATCGGTCCCGCTATTGCGGGTACAACGACCACGCAGACGATCGACGAGAGCCAAACCGTGGCCCCCTTCGCCTCGGTCACCATCACCGACCAACAGAGTTTGCCCGACACGGTCACGACCGTCTCGCTCGATGATTCTTCCAAAGGCGTGTTCACCGCCAGCAGTTTGAGCGCTAGCGGATTCACGCTCGCTTCGCCGGGCGTCTATGTGTTCACGGGGGACGCTGCGGCCGCTCAGGCGGCGATTCGTCAACTGATGTTTGATCCAGCCAACGATCATGTTGCCGCCGGTTCGACCGAAACGACCACCTTCACGATCTCCGTGCAGGCCAAGCAAGGCGCGCTCGACCTGAACGCTCCGGCGATCGACGCCTCGACCACCGTCACCTCGCGCTCGGTCAATGACATTCCCACGCTCGACCCAATTAGTGATCCGACTCCAATCTACGAAGGATTTGGATCACAGACTATTCCGCTCTCGGGCATTGGAGCTGGCGGAGCCGAGTCGCAAGACCTCACCGTTATGGTGTCGAGCAGCAATACGGCCATTATTCCGACTCCGACGATCAATTACACGAGCGCAAATTCAATCGGTTCGTTATCCTACGCGCCCGTCCCTTTTACCTTCGGTACGTCGCTGATTACGGTAACCGTAAGTGACAACGGCGGAACAGTATTTGGCGGTGTGGACACGATCACCCGTTCGTTCGTGGTCGATGTGAATGTGATCAACAAGATACCGACGATTGATTCTTTGACCTCTCCCTACATCATCGCCCAAGACTCTCCGCTACAAACCGTGCCGTTCTCAGGCGTGAGTGTCGGGGCCGGAGACACCATCTCGCAGACGATCCTCAGTGTGACTGCCACCAGTAGCAACACGCTCTTGATCGGCACGCCAACGGTTG
Organism: uncultured Planctomycetaceae bacterium; assembly: GCA_964652155.1. Taxonomy (GTDB): domain Bacteria; phylum Planctomycetota; class Planctomycetia; order Pirellulales; family PNKZ01; genus CAZZBK01. The sequence goes on from CAZZBK010000018.1 coordinate 25,844, forward strand.
CCTATACGGCGTCGAACCCCACTGGTTCACTGTCGTTTATTCCCCAGGCGGGGCAGGCGGGTTCCGCGCTGATTACGCTCATCGTGCAAGACAATGGCGGCACAGCAGGCGGTGGCGTCGACACGGTGTATCGCACCTTTGAGGTGGATGTCCTCACGCCGAGTCAGATCAACCATGCCCCAACGCTCGACGACGTTACGCCCAATCCCTTGTCAATCCTCGAAGACAGCCCGCAACAGACCGTCAACCTTGCGGGGATTTTCGACGGCGATTCGGGCACGCAGACGATTACCGTGAACGCCGTGAGCAGCAACCCCTCGATCGTTCCCAACCCCAGCGTGAATTACGTCAACGGATCGTCGACCGGCAGCCTGAGCTTCACTCCCGTGAACGACGCATTTGGGTCAGCGCTCATCACCGTGACCCTTCAGGACAATGGCGGCACGGCCGCCGGAGGCCTCGATACCCTCACGAAGTCGTTTGTCGTGAGCATCTCGAACGTCAACGATCCGCCGGTTGTCACCCTGACCGCTTCGGCCCTGACCTACACAGAAAAAGACTCGCCGACTCCGATCGATGCCGGTTTGCAGTTAAATGACATCGACAGCTCGTTGCTGGCCTCGGCGACCGTCCAAATCATCGGTGGCTTTCAGACGAGCGAAGACCTGCTCAGCTTCACCAACCAATCGGGGATTACCGGCAGCTATAACTCGGTGAGCGGGATCATGACGTTGCTGGGCGCCGCCAGCCCAGCCGCGTATCGAACCGCCCTGCAGAGCGTCTCGTATTCCAACAGCAGCAATACGCCGAATACCTCACCGCGCATCGCGCAATTCGTCGTCGATGACGGCAACGGTCAGTTCAATCTCAGCACGGCGGTCACGCGACAGATCAATGTCGTAGCGGTCAAAGACTTCCCGCTGATCACGTCCTCCGGCACAACCCTCGCCTATACTGAAGGGGATGGCGCGGAGTTTATCGATCTGGGCCTGACCGGCGCGGTGGTGGATAGCCCCAGCATCGCCAGCGCGATCATTTCGGTGAGCAATAATTTTGTGACCGGCGAAGATGTCCTGGGCTTTGTCAACACGGCTCAAATCACGGGCAGCTACGATTCCGTTCAGGGCATCCTGACCCTAACAGGCACAACGTCCTACGCCAACTACATCACGGCGCTGCACAACGTCACCTACACCAACACCAGCAATAGTCCGAGTACCCTGCCCCGAACCATCTCGTTCCAGATCGATGACGGCAACGCGATCAACCATCAAAGCAACGTGGTGACCAATTCGATTTCGATTGCTCTGATCAACTCGGCGCCCGTCGTGACCACGTCCGGCGTCGCCAGCACCTATCAAAAGGGGTTCCCCCCCGTTGCGATTGACCCCGGCTTGACGCTCAACGACATCGATACGACGTCGCTCGTCGGAGCCACGATCACGATTGTCGGCAATTATCAATTGGGCGCCGACAGCTTGCAGTTCGCGTCATCCTCGGGCATTAACACGACCGGTTTCGACACGGTGAACGGTCGACTGGTGCTGACGGGCACGGCGACATTGTCGACGTACATTAGCGCATTGCAGTCGGTTTTGTTCTTCAACAATTCGATTTCCCCGTCGCAGCTTAATCGCACCATTACTTTCCAGATCGACGATGGACAATCGAATCCTCCTGGCAGCAACCTGAGCAATGTCGCCTCGCAAACGATGCTGATCAGCACGATCAACACCGCCCCGGACTTGGCCATTTCCACCGTGACGCCGCTCAGCTACGTCGAGGCTTCCGGCGCTATTCCGGTCGATTCTGGCATTCAGGTTGACGATCTCGACTCGCCCAATCTGGTCGGCGCGACGATTACCATCTCCAGTGGATATCTCAGCTCCGAAGACTCGCTGGTCTTTGTGAATCAAAATGGCATCACGGGACAGTTCGATTCGCTCAACAACATTCTGAGTCTGACGGGCACCGCCTCACCGGCCGACTATCAAACCGCCTTGCAAAGCGTGAGCTATCTCAACAATAACAATTCACCCAACACGCAAAATCGAGTCGTCTCGTTCCAAGTGAACGACGGGGGCAATGCCAACAACCTGAGCGTCGTGCAGAGCCGAGCGATCAACGTCATCGCGGTGAATTCGCCTCCGGCGCTGACCGGTTACACCTCACCGGTCACTTACACCGAGGAGCAGCCCGCCCTGACACTTGCTCCGGCTGCGTTGGTCAATGATCTGGATACCAATAGCCTGGTTGGCGCCACGATCTCCATCTCGCCCGCCACCTACACCTCGACGGGCGAAGACGTGCTGTCGTTCGCGAATCAAACGTTTATTTCCGGCAATTTCGATATCGCGACCGGCGTGTTGACCCTTAGCGGCGCGGATAGTCTCGTCAATTATCAGACCGCTTTGCGGACCATTCGCTACCTCAACACGAGTTCCGCCCCGCACGAAATCGACCGCACCATTACCTACACGCTCGATGATGGTCAAGCAGCGAACAATACCAGCCAATTCGTGCAAATCTTGAAAGTGGTCGGCGTCAACGACCCGCCGGTCATCACGGCCACCCCATCGACCTTGTCCTACACCGAGGGGGATGGCTCCGTCGCGATCGACACCTCCATTCAAGCCTTCGATGTCGATTCGAACATCTCCTCCGCAACCGTTTCGATCAGCGGTCAGTACCGCCCGGCGGAAGACGTCCTGTCGTATTCCGGAAGCGTGCCGGGAATTTCCGCCAACTTCAACTCGACCACCGGCGTCCTGACGCTTTCAGGCTTGGCGGCATCCAGCTCGTACCAGCTAGCCTTGCGTGCCGTCAACTATACGAACACCAGCACCGATCCAGATCCGGTGACGCGCACCATCAGTGTTCGCGCCGATGACGGCCAACTCGCGAATAATCTGAGCAATATCGCCACCCGGGCCATCAGCGTCACCAACGTCAACGCCTCGCCGGTCCTTGTTCCATCCATTTCCTCAGGGCTTTACTCGGAAAATCAAGTGCCGCAAGTGATCGATGGCAGTTTGACCCTGAGCGACGCGGACAATGCCTCGCTCACCGGCGCTACCGTCCAGATCACCGGCAACTACTCGTCCACGGAAGACATGTTGAGCTTTACCAATTTAGGAAATGGGGTCACGGGTAGTTTCAACTCGACGACCGGCACGCTAACGTTGTCTGGCACCGCCAGTGTGGCCAACTACCAAGCCACGTTACGTACGGTTGCCTATTCCAACACGAGCGAGGACCCCAGCACGGCACAACGCTCGATCACGATGATCGTCAGCGATGGTCAACGTACGACTCCGACCAGCGCGCCAGTTCAGTGGCAGTTCAGCATCTTGAGAGTCAACGACGCTCCCGTGCTCAATAACTCGGTTATCCCCAGTCTCGATACGGTCGATACCGACGCGGCCGGCAATGCCGGAAATCTGGTCAGCGAACTGCTTGCCCGCGGATTCAATGGGGTGACCTTCACTGATGTCGATCGTTCCGACCCACGTGGGATCGCCGTCACGAATGTCGACAACAGCAGCGGGCAGTGGCAGTACTCGCTCGATGGCACGAACTGGCAGTCGTTCGGTTCGCCGAGCGCGTCGGCCGCTCGCTTGCTCGCCTCCGACAGCACGACGCGCGTGCGGTTTGTACCCACGGGCGGCGTCGCCGGCACCTTCACCAATGGCCTCACCTACCGCGCTTGGGACCAAAGCAATGCCATCGCCAATGGCGCAACGGCCAATGCATCTTCCGTCGGCGGTACGACTCCGTATAGCACACAAACCCTGTCGGCTAGCGTCAGCGTGGCGCCGTTCGTGCGACAAGGCACGACACTGTTCGTCAATGGGACGGGCGTCGACGACACGTTCTCCGTGACCTTCACCTCGTCGACCGTGTTCGCAGTCACCATGATTCCCGGCAACGTCGTGGCCAATACAGTCACACGCTCCTACGCCCTGCCTTCGGTTGTGCGCGTCATCTTCTCCGGCAACGCCGGCAACGATACGATCACGGTCACCGGCAACGCCAATAGCGATTCAGTCACGGTACTGCCCGGCTCGCTGACCTTCGTCGGCACCGGCTACCGAATCGACGCTTCCAGCACCGAGAACGTGAACCTCATCGGTGGCTCGAATGACGTCGCTCTGCTCTTCGGTGCTACGTCTGGCATTGATACCTTTACCTACGCGCCGACTGCGGCATCCATGATTCAAAGCGGCGTCTACAGCGACACCGCAACGGGCTTTGGTTATGTCTACGGCTTTAATAACGGCGGGGCGTCGGATGTTGCCAATCTGACGGGCGGCACGACCGGTACTGATTCGCTCGTTTCCGTTCCCGCCTATAGCATTCTCTCGGGCCCCGGCTTCTTCGGTCAATCCATCGGCTTCACGCATGTCACCGCCGACTCGGGCAACCCCGCAAACTCGGCAACGGGACCCAATAACTCTGACATCGCGATCATTTATGGCGACACCGGCTCCGACACCTACAACGTTCAGCTCAACCTGGCCACGTTGACCAACTCCGGATTCGACTACACCGTCCGAAATTTCGGACAGGTCACCGCCTTTAGCAACGGCGGCAGCGACGTCGGCACCATCAACGGCGCGACCACCGCCAACTCATTGGTCAGCGGGTCAAATTTTGCCCTCGTGACCTCGACCGGCTACCTCGCTCGCGCCAACGACTTCCGCAGCGTCACCATCAACGGCGGCGCTGGATACGACTCGGCGGCCATGTACGACTCGTCAGGCAACGACACGTTCGTCTCGAATGTGACCAACTCGACTCTCTCCGGAACAGGCTACTCGGTCCGTGCCAATAGCTTTGAACTCGTCGTCGTGATTGCCTCGCTCGGCACGGATGTCGCCACGCTCAACGGTTCTAGCTCCAACGATACTTACTTCCGCCAGAGTAATTGGGCTTCAATCAACTCCCCCGGCGCTGCCGTGCAGGTCTTTGGTTTCGATCAAGTCACGTCGAACGGCAACGGCGGCAACGACTATGCCTATATCGACGATTCGCTCGGCAGCGATTTCCTCTTCGTCTCCGGCAGTCAGGCTCAACTGACGATTCCGGGCCAAGTGTTCACGGTCAACGGGTTCAGGAACGTGTTTGTCCGCAGCATCAACGGCGGCTCCGACAGACAACGTATCCAGGCCTTCGACTTTGCCTTGCAAATGACAGGCCCTTGGCTCAATGGCTAAGGTCTCTCGATACTTTAAGGACGGTTCGCCTCGATCGGGGACGCGGGACGGTCTTCTCCTTTCCCCCCCTGGGTAACAGGCCTATCATCGCGTTATGATAGGGCCATCGTCTGCGGTTGGTGGTTTGGCCAACTCGCACGACCCTCAGGGTTTTACTGCACCTATGTCCACCGCCCCTTCGACCGTCGACAAGTCCTCGGCCCGTGTGCGTCGCATGTTCGGCGAGATTGCCGGGCGCTACGACTTGCTCAATCACTTGTTGTCACTCAACATTGATCGCTATTGGCGATCGCGCACGGTCCGCGAGGTTCCGCCGATTGGCTTTGAGCCGATCCTTGACCTCTGCACCGGCACGGGTGATTTGGCCCTGGCTTACGATCGGGCAAGCCGCGGTCGAGTGCCCATTATCGGCGCCGATTTTTGCCACCCCATGCTGCGAATTGCCCGGCAGAAAATCGCCGCCGCTGGAATCGATGATCGCCTGACGTTTGTCGAGGCCGATGCCCAGCAATTGCCGTTTCCAGACGATCAATTTCAGATCGTCTCGGTGGCCTTTGGACTGCGCAACGTGGCCGACACGCTCCAAGGGCTGCGCGAGATGGCGCGGGTTTGTCGCCCTGGCGGCACCGTGGCTGTGCTTGAATTCTCGCGGCCCACGTTGGCGCCCCTGCGCGCAGTCTATAGCCTGTATTTTCAACACATCTTGCCGCGCGTCGGTCAGTGGTTTTCGCGCAATGGGCACGACGCGTACAACTATTTGCCGGAGAGCGTCGGTCAATTTCCCTGTGGTGAGTCATTGGCTCAATTGCTGCGCGACGCGGGACTGAGTCAGGTACGCTACATCCCGCTCACGTTCGGCATTGCCACGTTATATATTGGCTCCAAGTAAGCGTTCACATGCGTACCTTCATCGTCGGCATCACCGGAGCAAGCGGCGCAGCCTATGCGGTTGCGTTACTCGACGCACTGCTGCGCCAGGATTGTCGCGTCTGGCTATCGATCAGCCCGGCCGGCGCTCAGGTCATCCAACAAGAGTTGGGCCGGCATGTCGATTTGCAGAATTTTCAGCTCTCCAGCCTGTTGCCCCTGTTGTCCGAGTATCGCGGAAAGCTCGAATACTATTCGCATCATGATCTGATGGCTCCCATGGCGAGCGGTTCAGCACGCTGCGACGGCATGGTCGTTTGTCCATGCTCGGGCGGGACGCTGAGTGCCATCGCGCACGCCGCCAGCGGCAATCTGATCCAACGCGCGGCCGACGTGCAACTCAAGGAGCGGCGCACGTTGATCCTTGTGCCGCGTGAAACCCCGCTCTCGATTCCACAGTTGGAAAACATGCTCCGCTGCGCTCAGGCTGGCGCGACGCTGCTGCCCGCCATGCCCGGCTTTTATCATGGCCCCAAGTCGATCGACGATCTGGTGAATTTTGTCGTCGGTCGAATCCTCGATCAACTGGGGATCGATCACAGCTTGATACAACGTTGGGGAGCAGGAGCCAATGATGGCAGCTAATTCACCCTCGGCCAGCGAACCGCGTGGGCTGTGGCGACAACTGCGGATGTTCTTGGAACTCGTCCGCTTTTCGCACACCATTTTTGCCTTGCCGTTCGCGCTGCTCGCCGCCGTCATGGCCTGGCACACCGAGCCACGAGCGCAGTTTCGCGGACAAGACTTGTTGGGCTTGCTGCTGTGCATGGTGGCGGCTCGAACCGCGGCGATGGCTTTTAATCGTTTCGTCGATCGCGACATTGACGCCAAGAACCCTCGCACCCAATCACGGCATCTACCCGCTGGCCTCATGCAAGCCGGCACCGTATGGGCGATGATGGTCGCCAGCGGCGTCATTTTTGTGGCCGCCACATTGTTGTTCTGGCCCAATCGTTGGCCGTTGATTCTCTCGCTCCCCGTGCTCGCATTCTTGTGTGGCTATAGCTACACCAAGCGATTCACGTCACTCGCCCATTATTGGCTGGGGGCGGCGCTGGCGTTCTCACCTGTCGCAGCGTGGATTGCCCTACGCGGCGCTGTTGACCCCTCGCCCATCGCTTGGCCACCGGTCTTGCTCGGCATGGCGGTCATGTTCTGGGTCGCCGGTTTCGACATCATCTACTCCACGCAAGACGTCGACGTTGATCGACAGCTCGGCCTGCACAGCATTCCCACGCGGCTGGGTGTCACTGGGGCCTTGCGTCTGTCGGCCTTGTGCCATGCGCTGACGATCGTCGCGCTCGCTTGGTTGCCCAGCACAATGCCTGCCTTGGGGGCAATCTACTACACCGGACTCGTGGGCATTGCCGTCCTGCTTGTTTATGAGCATCGCCTGGTGCGACCCGACGACCTGACACGTGTCAATCAAGCTTTTTTTCACGTGAATGCCGTGATCAGCCTGGGGCTGTTTGCAGTTACGACCCTGGATTTGCTGCTCTAGCCCGCCATGTTACGATACATGGCTCAAGGACGTTCAAAACCTGCTCTCCGATTACAGATGTCACCGATGATGCCGATGGAAGTCGAAGCCCAGTTTCGCGACATTCGCCGCAAGGTCGAGGCTGGCGAACGTTTGTCGTTCGACGACGGATTGCTGCTGTACGACCCTCGCGTGCCGCTTCACGAGGTTGGCACCTTGGCCAATCTCGTCCGCGAGCGCAAGAACGGCAATTTCGGTTACTACAACATCAACACGCACCTTAACCCCACGAACGTGTGCGTGTATCGCTGCACATTCTGCGCGTTTCGCGCCGATTTACGGCAGCCCAAAGGTTACGCAATGACCGACGAGCAGATTCTCGACCGGGGCCGTGAGGCCGTCGAGAATGGCTGCACTGAAATGCACATCGTCGGCGGACTTCACCACCAGATGAAGTTCGACTGGTATCGACATATGATCCAGATCCTGCACGACGCCTATCCGAATTTGCATCTCAAGGGATGGACCGCGGTCGAGATCGAATGGTTTGCCCGGCTTGAGCGACGCAGCCTGCGCGAGATTCTCCAGGACCTGATCGACGTGGGCCTGGGAAGCATGCCCGGCGGCGGCGCGGAGATTTTTCATCCCGCGGTCCGCGATCAGATTTGCGAGCACAAGGCGGACGCCCGCAATTGGATCGAAATCCACCGCACGGCTCATCAGTTGGGCCTACGCACCAACTGCACGATGCTATACGGCCATATCGAGCAACCGTTCCATCGTATCGACCATCTTGTTCGGCTGCGCGAATTGCAGGACGAGACCGGCGGCTTTCAAACCTTTATTCCGCTCGCGTTTCATCCAGACAACACCGGTCTGTCGCACCTCAAGAAGCCGTCGAGCCTGCTCGATTTGCGCACGATGGCCGTCAGTCGGCTGATGCTCGACAACATCGCGCATCTGAAGGCCTATTGGATCATGCTCGGAATCGGCATCGCGCAAACGGCGCTCAGTTACGGTGCCGACGATATCGACGGCACCGTGCGTCATGAGTTGATCTATCACGACGCCGGCGCCGAAACGCCGCAGATGCTCTCGGTCGACGACATTCGCCGCCTCATCTCCGAAGCAGGTCGTGAACCCCTCGAACGCGACACGCTCTACCGCCGCGTGGTGCGCGACGGCGCGCGTTGGGAAGTCGGCGACGCCGTATGTGTCAACGCCTGATGACCGACGGCGTGGAGATGACACCGCTCGCTGGCTCGAAGTGGGGAGCCGCTGGGCGATCAGGCAGCAGTTCCCTGAGCAACGTCCAAGTGCGCTCGGTCGCGCCGAGTTGCGATTGCACAAATTGTCGGGCATTGCCGCCGAGTTGTTCGCGGTACGATACGTCCGCCAAGCAACGACGCACGAACCGCGTGAGCTCAGCGCCATCGTGAACCACGCATGCCGCTTGGCACGCGAGCAGTGACACGACAATATCGCGGAAATTCCGCGTGTTTGGGCCGAACGACACCGCCGCGCCATAGGCGGCTGGCTCGATCATGTTCTGACCGCCACGGGTCGAGAGGCTGCCACCCACAAAGGCTATGTGTGCCGTCCCCCACCACGCGCCAAGCTCGCCAATCGTGTCGATGAGCAACACGCGCTCGGCTTTGCGCGTACCATCGAGTCGTGATCGGCGTGACCAAGCCACGCCCGAAGTGTCGAGTTGCCGGGCCACGCTCTCAAACCGCTCCGCGTGCCGCGGTACAATGATTAGCCGCAATTCAGGAAACTCGTTGGCAAGCAATTGATAGGTGGCAAGGGCGAGCGATTCTTCTGGTTCCTGCGTGCTGCCGGCGAGAAACACGACATCGCCTGGCGTGATACCCGCCCACTCGACAAGCCGCTGTGTGTTGTCGTTGTCGCGATCGGTTTGCGCGCCGTCGTATTTGAGCGACCCGGTGACGATGACCGAATTTGGATCGGCGCCCAGCGACAGAAATCGGTCGCGATATTCCAAGTTTTGCACGGCAATGAGGTCGATCTGACCGAGCGATCGCTGGACCCAGGAACGAATCCGTCGATAACCGCGAAAGCTCTGTTCACTCAATCGGCCGTTGACGATCGCCACCGGCACTCGTTGCGACTTGGCAGCGGCGATGAGGTTGGGCCACAGTTCTAACTCGGCCAGCACAAGCAGGCTTGGCCGAATGCGTCGCAGTGCAGTGCGAACGGCCCAGGTGAAATCGAGTGGCGCGTAACAGACCAGCGCGTCGGGATATTTTTTCTTGGCCAGGGCATAGCCGGTGACGGTCGTGGTCGTAATGACCTGCTCGAAATCAGGTCGCAACTCACGGACAGCACGCACCAGGGTCGCAATCAAATTGACTTCGCCAACGCTGACGGCATGAAACCAGATGCAGGGTCGATCCGCATGCCGTCGCGGCACACATCCCCACAGCTTGGCCGACCAGCCGTCGCGATACTTGCCTGTCCGCAGCGATTGCCAAGCGAGCCAAGGCGCGGCAAGCAGCAGTAACGCAAGGTAAGCAACGTTTAGCAACACCCGGGCTTCCCTTCCCGCTATAAACTCTCGTTCAACAGGTCAGCGCAAGTAGTCTTCGATTTTCATTGCAGCGTGAAAGACGCCAATGATCTCGACAGCCGCACTCTGCGTGACGTGATATACAATTCGATAATGGCCATACAAAACAACACGAACTCGACGGCCTGATTGGGAAATATGCTGGTAACCCATATAGGGTTGCGATTGTAGCAGCTCGACTTTGGCGAGGATCCCTTCCAATGTCCGAGCAGCCGCCGCCGGGTTGTCACGAGCAATGTAGTCGGCGATCGATTTTAGCCAATCGACGGCGGTGTTGGTCCAACGGATATCTGCCATGATTGTACGAGCGAGCAAACATCGTCATGGGCCATGGTGTTACCGGATTGCGAATCATCAAGGCCAGCTTCTATCATCCGACCAAAGGCCAGTTCGCGAAGGATTTCCTCATAGGTGGTGTCGTCAGGCAGTCCCTGAACGATGGCAATGACATGCTGCTTGGGAGTCGAGTCTTGCGAAGACAGTGACATTGATCGGATCCTCAATAAACTATGCCGCGTCGACGGCACCGCCTTTGCGGAGACAGCAATTCTTGTACTTTTTACCGCTCCCACAGGGACACGGATCGTTACGGCCAACTTGTTGGCCTTGATTGCGAATGGGTTCGACCTTTTCCGGCGCGTCGCCGCTCTGCAGCGCCTGTTGTTGATCGGTGCTCAACAATCCGGTCGATCCCGACGGCAGCGATTCGTGAACGGCCCGACTCTTGACCCAGGTCGACGCGATGAAGCTTTCATCGAGTTGTTCCATGCGGAAGATCAAATCGGTGACCCGATCGGCGACCGAGATCCACATGGTTTCGTAAATGCGCATACCTTCGCGTTTGTACTCGACCTTGGGATCGACTTGGGCCATGCCGCGGAAACCGACCGCGCTCTTCAAGTGATCCATCGCCAGCAAGTGTTCTTTCCAGGCCGAGTCGAGCAGTTGCAGCACAACCTGCCGCTCCATCTTGCGAATCTCGGGGCGGAAATGATCCTCGACGAACGACAACAGCCGCTCGCCAACCGCGTCAGGTTCCAGGTCGTAGAGGTTCTCGACCGGGGCCTCGACGCCGTAACTCTCGTGCAGTTTTGCGCAGAGCGAATCGATGGTATCGCGTGGCACGACGCCTCGATGTCGAGCGGTCCCTTGTAACGCCACGGCCAATTGCTGCTGCACGTTGCCGAGCGCCTCGTCACTCTTCTCCAAGTCGCGCACGCTGACTTCGTGCAACAGGGCGATCATGTCATCGGCCTGCTTGTTGCGTAGGTCATCGCCGCTCAGACTGGCGTGGAAACGGTGGTTGGCCCATTCGATGAGTGCGTCCCGATCGACGCGCCGTTGATCGCCGTCTCCTTGCGAGAAACGGAACCAACCGGTCATGACCGGGTATTGCGTTTCCCGCTGGCGATACGCTTTCATGGCGAGGTCGATGACGCGCTGCTCGAGCACGTCAGGGTCAACGCCCCGGGCGTCTTCCAACGGCAGCTCGATGCCGAAGCGATACAAGACCCAGGCGCAGGCGGTCCGCAGGCCGTAATCCGAATCGAGATACCGCGCGCCTTCTGACAGGTCAATCCGCTCCAGCGCGTCACGGGTATTCTTGATCAGAGTCTCGGCCAACTCGGCACGCGGAATGCGTTTAAGATCGTGCTCGCGCAGGCTGAGTTGCCAGCGTGTATTGACGAGCTTGGTGAGGGCGTCCCAATTCCATTCGTCGGTGTCGGCGTCGTCGGGCAGGTTCTCCTCGATCGCGTCGAGGACTTGCGTTTCGGCCTGGCGTTGGGCTTCATCGCTGGCGGCACGAATGGCTTGCTCGGCGTCGAGGCCGCGATAGTCGCGGGCATCGAGCGAGCAGCGCAGTTCGCCGCCAGCCCAATTGGCAAACGTTGCCGCGCCGTAGTCTTTATCAAGAAACTCGGTGAAGTTGCGGCGCACCTGGTCTCGAATCATGTCGAGAATCTTGGCTTTGCAACTCACGCCATCGAGAATGCTCTGCCGGAACGAGTACACGCGTTTGCGTTGCTCGTCCATCACTTCGTCGTACTCGAGCAGGCTTTTGCGAATTTCGAAGTTGCGCTCTTCGACTTTCTTCTGAGCACCTTCGATGCGACGGCTGACCATGCGGCTCTCGATCGCTTCGCCCTCTTGCATGCCGAGTCGAGTGAGCACGTTTTTGACCCACTCGCCGGCAAAGATGCGCATCAAGTCGTCTTCCAGCGACAGGTAGAAGCGACTGCTGCCAGGGTCACCCTGGCGTCCGCAACGTCCACGAAGCTGCAAGTCGATGCGTCGGGCCTCGTGTCGTTCGGTGCCGATAATGTGCAGTCCGCCAAGCGTCTTGACCTTGGCGCCTTCGGTTTTCATATGCTCGCGGGTTTCGATTTCGCTGACCAGCTTGTTCCATTCGTCTTGCGGCACTTCCAGGCGCGAGGGGTATTTGTCTTGGAGCAAGGCCCAAGCCATCGTGTCGGCATTGCCGCCAAGAATAATGTCGGTGCCGCGGCCGGCCATGTTCGTCGCGATGGTCACGGCGTTGTAGCGACCGGCCTGAGCAACGATCTCAGCCTCGCGACGATGGTGCTTGGCGTTGAGCACCTGATGCTCGATGCCCACGCGCTGCAGCATGCCACTGAGCTTTTCGCTCTTCTCGATCGATACGGTGCCGACCAGGATCGGACGCCCGTGCTTTTCGATCTTGTCGATTTCGCTGCGCGGGATGTCACGGCTGTTCTTGCCCTCTTTCTCCTCGAAGACCACGCGCGAGTCGTCCTCGCGGAGGATTTTTCCGACAAGAATATCGCCAGCTTTGAGGTACACCGTGTCGAACTTGTGCAGCCGTTCGATCTCGTCGACGATGGCCTGGTATTTTTCGCGTACGGTGCGGTAGATCACGTCTGGATTGTTGACGCGCTGCATCGAGCGATTCGTGGGGATCGCAATGACGTCGAGCTGGTAGATTTTCCAGAACTCATTGGCCTCGGTCATGCCGGTGCCGGTCATGCCGCAGATTTTGTTGTACAGCTTGAAGAAGTTTTGCAAGGTGATCGTGGCATAAGTTTGAGTCTCGGCCTTGACCTTGACCCCTTCCTTGGCCTCGATGGCCTGATGCAATCCGTCGCTCCACTGGCGGCCGGGCATCAGTCGGCCTGTAAACTCGTCGACGATGACAATCTCGTCTCCTTGCACCACGTAATTGACGTCGCGCAAATAGAGGTTGTAGGCCTTGAGGGAGTTGTCGATGAGGTGTGGCCATTCCATGTTGCCGGCCGTGTAGAAGCTATCGACGCCGGCGAGCCGCTCGGCCTCGCGGACCCCTTCCTCGGTCAAGTTGCAGGAGTGCTCTTTCTCGCGGACCTCGAAATGCACGTCCTTCTTGAGCCGCCGGGCAATTTCGTCGGCCTGCGAGTAACGCTCGATGTTGTCGTGCGCCGGGCCCGAGATAATGAGCGGCGTGCGAGCTTCGTCGATGAGAATGTTGTCGACCTCGTCGATGATCGCAAAGTTACGCCGGCCCTGAGATTGCTGATACTCGGGGGCGAAGCGACTGTCGCCACGCGCAGCGGGCTTCATGTTGTCGCGCAGGTAGTCGAACCCAAACTCGTTATTCGTGCCGTAAGTGATATCGCAGCGATAGGCTTGCTGCTTTTCGCTAGGGTCCTGATCGGGATAGATTGCTCCGACGGTGAGGCCCAGCCCCATGTAGATCGGGCCCATCCATTCCATGTCGCGGCGGGCTAGGTACGGGTTCACCGTGACGACGTGCACCCCCTTGGCTTCGAGGGCGTTGAGGTAAGCCGGGAGCGTGGCGACGAGCGTCTTGCCTTCGCCCGTGACCATCTCGGAGATGTTGCCGCTGTGCAATACCATGCCGCCCATGAGTTGCACATCGTAGTGTCGCAGGCCGATGAACCGTCGCGAAGCCTCGCGGCAGACTGCGAACGCTTCGACCAAAATGTCGTCAAGCGTTTGACCTTGCGCCAAGCGTCGGCGGAACTCGTCCGTCTGCTGTCGCAGTTCGGAGTCGCTGAGCGCCTGATACTTCGGCTCCAGGGCATTGATCGCGTCGACCTTGGGTTGCAACTTGCGGATATATCGGGCGTTAGCCGAGCCAAAGAGCGACGTGATGCTCCGTTCAAAGGCGCGTCCCGCGCCACCCAATCCGCTCACGACCAATTCCAACACGCGCTCAATCACTTGCATGGGGAGTTCCGACCCGGGGTGAAACGAACATCGACGGCCTGCCTGGCGGAGGTCGTCCACAGCGCTCAATGGCCACGGCATGCATGCGTACCGTGTGCGCAACATTTTCCAGTGAAGAAGTTTATAGCGTTTAGCAAAGAGGGTCAATTGCAGTGTGCGGAGCCGTTCGAGGGCTGAAGGGCGGGCACGAGTTTGGGCATAGCGCTTGCCTTTTTGAGCTCGATGTGCGAATCTGCGCCGCATGGATCAACTGCGGGGACAATTAGTATTTCTAGGAACCGGCACGTCGGCCGGCGTCCCCCTGATCGGCTGTCCATGTGCGGTCTGCACCAGTACCGACCCGCGGAATAACCGTCTGCGATGCAGCGTTGTACTTGGGCTGCCTGAGGGGGCGTTGTTGATTGACACCCCCCCCGACCTGCGAACTCAATTACTGCGTGAGCGAATCGGCTTGGTGCATGCCGTGGCCTACACCCACGAACATGCCGACCACATCATGGGGCTCGACGACCTGCGGCTGTTTCCGTTCGTGCTGGGAGGGCCCGTGCCGCTGTACTGCGAGGAGGTGGTCGAGCAGCGGATTCGCCGGACGTTTGACTATGTTTTCGATCCGGCCCCCAAGTCGACACACAGCGGTGCCCGGCCACAAGTCACGTTGCACCGCATTGGCACCGAACCGTTCGCGTTGCTTGGCGCGCTGATTACGCCGGTGCGGCTGTTGCACGGTAACTTCGACGTGCTGGGGTTTCGCGTGGGCAATGTGGCGTACTGCACCGACGTGAGCGCGATCCCGGATGAGAGTTGGTCGCGGCTCGAGGGGCTCGACGTGCTGGTGCTCGGCGCGCTGCGCTGGCGCGCCCATCCGACGCATTTCAATCTCGATCAGGCGGTCGAGGCGGCGCGGCGCATTGGCGCGCGACGCACCTATTTCACGCACATGGGACACGACCTGGATCATGCGGCGACGAACGCCAAGCTGCCGAGCGACATTCAACTCGCCCACGACGGCCTGCGCGTGCCGCTCACTTGAACCCCTCGTAAATGCAAAGGCCGTGGGAGTTGATCCCACGGCCATTTGCATTGAAGGTTACACGACGTGTAGCGCCGCTTACTTTTTCGAACGCTCGGCCACGGCGGCCTGAGCAGCGGCCAAACGCGCGATCGGCACACGGTACGGCGAGCAGCTCACGTAGTCGAGTCCGGCACCGTGGCAGAACACGACACTGGCGGGATCGCCACCGTGTTCGCCGCAGATGCCAATCTTAAGATTACTGCGCTTGCTGCGGCCTTTCTCAACACCCATCTTCATCAGGCTGCCGACGCCGTTCTGGTCGATGGTTTGGAACGGATCGTTCGGGACGATGTCGTTCTCTTTGTAGTAGTTGATAAAGCCGCCGTAGTCGTCGCGACTCATGCCGAGCGTGGTTTGGGTCAGGTCGTTGGTACCGAAGCTGAAGAACTCGGCCCCCTCGGCGATTTGATCGGCCACGGCACAGGCCCGCGGCACTTCGATCATTGTGCCGACCATATAGTCGACCTTCACGCCTTGCTCGGCGAAGACTTTGTCGGCCTGGGCGCGAATGACCTTTTCTTGATCCTTAAACTCGGTCAAGAAGCCGACGAGCGGGATCATGACTTCGGGATGCACTTCGATGCCCGACTTCTTGACTTCGCAGGCGGCTTCAAAAATCGCCCGGGCCTGCATGGCCGTGATCTCTTGATAGACGATACCCAGACGGCAGCCACGATGGCCGAGCATTGGGTTGGACTCGTGCAATTCATGCACGCGGCGCGAGATGTACTCGACCGACACGCCGATCTTCGCTGACAATGCCGATTGTGCGGCGTGATCGTGCGGCAGGAACTCGTGCAACGGCGGATCGAGTAGGCGGATCGTGACCGGACGCCCAGCCATCGCCTTGAACAACCCGGCAAAATCCTTGCGCTGGAACGGCAGCAGCTTGGCGAGCGCCTTTTCGCGGGTCGACAAGTCACCGGCGAGAATCATCTCGCGGAACTCGTCGACATGATCGAAGAACATATGCTCGGTGCGGCACAGGCCAATGCCCTCGGCGCCGAAGGCGATGGCCTCGACGGCCTGCTTGGGCTCGTCGGCGTTGGTGCGGACCTTGAGCTTGCGGTGCTTGTCGACCCAGGTCATCAGCTTGGCGTAGCGCTGATAGACCTGCGATTCCTCTGGTTTCATCGTCTTGGTGATGAGCACCTGAATGACTTCGCTGGGCTTGGTCTCGACCTTGCCGGAGAAGACTTCACCGGTAAAGCCGTCGATGCTGATGTACTCGCCTTCTTTGAAGCTCTTGCCATGAACGGTGAGCGTGGAGCGTTCGTAGTCGATGTTCAGTTCTTGAGCGCCGACGACGCAGACCTTGCCCATCTGACGGCTGACGAGCGCGGCGTGCGAACTGGCTCCGCCGAAGGCGGTGAGGATGCCCTTGGCCGCCTTCATACCGCGTAAATCTTCCGGCGTGGTCTCGCGCCGCACGAGGATCAACTCGACGCTCGGATTGGCGAGATATTTCTTCTCGGCATCGTCGGCGTGGAAGACGATCTGGCCGGTCGCGGCACCGGGACCGGCATTGATGCCCTTGGTGAGCAAGTGACCGGCGGCGCTGGCGGCCTTTTTGCCCGCCAGGTCGAACACGGGCTGCAAAAGCTGGTTCAAATCGTCGGCCGGAATGCGCTTGGCAGAGAGCGCGTCTTGCTCGCTGATTTTGCCCTCGTCGACCAGATCGACGGCGATCCGCACGGCGGCAAAACCGGTTCGCTTGGCGTTGCGGGTTTGCAGCATGTAGACCTTGCCGCGCTCGACCGTGAACTCGATGTCTTGCACGTCCTTGTAGTGATTCTCAAGAATCTTGCCGATGTTGTCCAACTCGGCAAACGCCTTGGGCATATCCTTGGCAAGCGTCTCTTCGATCCGCTTGGGCGTGCGGATGCCGGCAACAACGTCTTCCCCCTGGGCGTTGATCAGGTAATCGCCGCAGTAGCCGGGGGTGCCCAACGCACCGTCGCGCGTCAGTGCCACGCCGGTGGCGCAGTCGTCGCCGAGGTTCCCAAAGACCATCGCCTGCACGTTGACGGCTGTGCCCCAGTTGTGCGGAATGCCGTAAGTGCGGCGATACACAATCGCGCGATCGTTCATCCAACTGCCAAACACCGCGCCGATCGCGCCCCAGACTTGCTGCTTGGGGTCGGTCGGGAAGTCTTTGCCGGTGCGCTGCTTGATGGCCGCCTTGAACTCGGCAACCAACTCTTTGAGCTGCGCGACCGACAGTTCGTTGTCGAATGTTACGCCGGCGGCATGCTTTTTCTTTTCGAGCAAATCTTCAAACGGGTCGATGTCGGTTTTCTTCTCGGGCTTGAGGCCCATCACCACATCGCCGTACATCTGCACAAACCGCCGGTAGCTGTCCCAGGCGAACCGCTCGTTGCCGCTGGCCTTGGTCAGCGCCTGAACGGTCGTGTCGTTGAGACCGATATTGAGCACCGTATCCATCATGCCCGGCATCGAGTCGCGGGCACCGCTGCGGCACGAGACCAGCAACGGGTCCGATGGATCGCCGAACTTTTTGCCCATTTCCGCCTCGACCTTGGCCATGGCGGCGTCGACCTGGGCTGCGAGTTCCGGCGGATATTGTCGCTCATGGTCGTAGTAGTAATTGCAGACGTGCGTGCCGATCGTGAAGCCGGCCGGGACCGGGAGGCCAATGCGCGTCATCTCGGCCAGGTTGGCTCCCTTGCCGCCAAGAATCTCCCGCATACTGGCCTCGCCATCTGTACCTTTGGCGCCGAACGAATAGACATACTTGGTGGCCATGAGCGAAAGTCCCTTAAGCAGTTGCAATGAAAAGGCTTGTGACAAGTTTAGTGGCTGCCGACCGGCAGCTCCCGAGCAGCGCGAGCGCAGGGCACCCCCTACGACCCGCTCGGGAATAAGCCACGTAGATTATCAACGGCCCAAGGGGGTCGTCAAGGAGCTACTTGGGGCGACTCGGTCTGAAATGCCTGCTCATTTCTGACTTCAAAAATGGCTAGACTGCGAGTCCAAGGAGTCACGGTGGACATCGGCCAAATTATTGGGGGGCCTGCTCGCATGTGCGACCACAACCACAATGATCTTGTGCTACTTTCGCTTCAGCCAGAATTCGTAGCTTCACGTCGCGTCCTC
>CAZZBK010000018.1:44548-56352 GCA_964652155.1 uncultured Planctomycetaceae bacterium
CCCGCGTGTTACGGCGAGCGGTTAATCGACCTGGGCGGATAACGGTTCTCTGAGTGGGGGAAAACCCCGTCGGCCCCCGATTGTTCACCCTGTCACCTAACGCTAGAATGCCACGTATGTTAGGAACAACTCGCCCCACGCCGGGCCTGCGGGTCGGCGCGGTCAATTACCTGAATACCAAGCCGCTGATTTACGGCCTGCACGACGTTGCGCCGTCGGTCGACTTGGTGCTGGATTTACCCAGCCGGCTGGCCGACTCGCTCGCTGCCGGTCGGCTCGATATCGCTTTAATCCCCTCGGTCGAGTTTTTTCAGGACCCGGCCTACCGGATCGTTTCGGACGCCTGCATCGGCTGCCGCGGTGGTGTGCTCTCGGTCAAGCTGTTCTGCCGAAAGCCACCCGAGCAGATCCAATCGCTGGCCTTGGACGAGGGCTCGCGCACCAGCGCCGCCCTGACCCAAATCTTGTTGCACGAGCGCTACGGCATTCGTCCGCAACTCGAAACGCTCCCCATCGGCGCAACCCTGTCGGACACTTCAGCCGACGCCGTGCTGCTCATCGGCGATCGCGCGATGCACACGCCGCAGGGCTCCTTTGCCGCCGTCTGGGATTTGGGCGATGAATGGGTCCGTTGGTCAAACTTGCCGTTTGTCTTTGCCATGTGGGTCGCTCGACCCGGCGTCGACTTCCGTCAGGTCGAGCAGGTGTTGAGCCACGCCCGAGACGAAGGACTCAAGCATCTCAACGAAATCTCCCGCCGCGAGGCCCCGTTGCTCGGACTCACGCAGCCGGAATGCCTCGGGTACTTGCGGGACAATCTGTACTTTCACTTGGGCGAGCGCGAGCTGCGCGGCTTGGGGCTGTTTTATCGTTTAGCCCATCAACTCAAATTGGCTCCGTCGGGGGTGCAACTTGGTAGCTTCGATTAAGGCGATTCTCGACAAAGCCGTCGGTGGCGGTCGCTTGTCGCGCGACGAGGGGCTCGCGCTGCTCGAATCCCACGACCTGCTCGCCATCGGTCAGGCGGCCGACGCGGTGTGCCGACGGTTGCACCCCGAGCCGTATCGCACCTACAACATTGATCGCAACGTCAACTATACGAACATCTGCTCGGCGGTCTGCGACTTCTGTGCGTTCTACCGCCGCCCCAAGAGTCCCGAAGGGTATGTGCTCGATCGCGAGACCATCTTCAAAAAGATTGAAGAGACCGTGGCGCTCGGCGGTGATCAGATCTTGATGCAAGGGGGCATGAACCCCGAACTGCGTATTGAATGGTACGAGGATTTGCTGCGCGCGATCAAAGAGCGTTTTCCGACGGTGAACATCCACGCCTTCTCGCCGCCGGAAATTTTTGCACTGCACAAGCTCGAAAAGCTGCCGGTGCGAACGGTGCTCGAACGGCTCCGCTCCTCCGGGCTCGGCAGCCTGCCCGGCGGCGGAGCCGAGATCCTGGTCGACCGCGTGCGGGCCGCCATCACGCGCGGCAAGGTCATGAGCGACGATTGGCTCGATGTCTGCCGACAATGGCACCAACTCGGCGGCAAGGGATCGGCCACGATGATGTACGGGCATGTCGAAACCCTGGCCGAGCGAATCGAACACCTTGATCGAATCCGGGCGCTTCAGGATGAGACGCACGGTTTTACCGCCTTTATCTGTTGGTCGTTCCAGCCCGATCATACCGATTTAGCCAACACGCCGCGCACGGGCTCGTTCGAGTACCTCAAGAACCAAGCCGTGTCGCGGCTGTATCTCGATAACATCCCGAATATCCAGTCGAGTTGGGTGACCCAGGGGCTCAAAATTGGCCAATTAGCCCTGCAATACGGCGCAAACGACATGGGCAGCCTGATGATCGAGGAGAACGTGGTCGCCTCGGCCGGCACGGTTCACCACCTCACGCTGAACCAAATTCGCGACGCAATCGTCGAGAGCGGGTATATCCCTCGCCAGCGGAACGTTTTTTATCAACTGCTCGACACCTGCGTGACCGAAGTTTCCGTGGCGTAAGGTATATTTCTCAGGCATGTCGTTGCGCCCTCGCCGGGTGACATGCCGCAGATTGCCCTGATCTTACGTCGCCGAGTTGTGCTCATGATTCACGTCCGTGCGCTCGCCAAGCACTATGCCGATTTGCGCCGCGGGCGGATCACGGCCTTGGACGGGATCAGCTTCGATGCCGTGCCCGGCGAGATTTTTGGCCTACTGGGCCCCAACGGGGCCGGCAAGACGACCGCCCTCCGCATCCTCAGCACCGTCTTGCAGCCGTCGAGCGGCACGGTCATGGTCAATGGCTTTGATGTGCTCACGCAGCCCTCGCAGGTCCGGCATCAGATCGGTTTCGTTTCGCTCAACACGGGCGTGTACGACCGCATGACCGCCTGGGAAATGGTCGAGTACTTCGGGCGACTCTATGGCCTCGAAGAAGCACGCCTGCACGAACGCATGGAGCACCTCTTCGAGCGCTTGAAGATGAACGACATTCGCGACCGACTGGGTGGCAAAATGTCGACCGGCATGAAACAAAAGGTGTCCATCGCCCGGGCTCTGGTCCATGACCCGCCCGTGGTCGTGTTCGATGAAGCGACCTCGGGGCTCGACGTGCTCGTGGCCCGGGCGCTGCTCAACACGATTGTCGAACTTCGCGGCCAGGGGAAGTGCATCGTGTTCTCGACGCACATCATGCGCGAGGTGGAAAAGATTTGCGACCGGATTGCCATTATGCACCGCGGACACATCCTGACCGAAGGCACGCTCGACGAGTTGCGCGAGCGGCATCAGCAACACGACTTTGAAGAACTGTTCTTCAATTTGATCAGCGATCACGACCGCCAATACGGAGCGGCTGAACTGGCCGAGCCGCTCGCATGAACTGGCGCAACGTCACCCTGATCCTGTCACGCGAGGTCCGCGATCAACTGCGCGACCGCCGCACGCTGTTCATGATCTTTGTGCTCCCGGTGCTGCTCTACCCGCTGTTGGGCATGAGCATGTTCCAGATCGCGCAGTTCGTGCGCGAACAGCCCGTCAAGGTATTGCTGATGGGTGCCGCCTCGCTGCCGCAAGAACCGGCCCTGATCGAGGATGGCCAGTTCGCGCTCGCGTGGTTCATCGCGGCCGAAAAGGCGGACCTGATCGTCCTGACTCGCGATCAGGCCGATGGAGACAACGAAGCCGCGCGCCAACGGGCGAGCAAACTGGTCACCACCGGCGATTACGACGCGGTGGTCGTCGTGCCCAATGACTTCGCTCAACAATTGGCGGCGTTTCGCGAATCCATCAAGCACGTGGCATCAACTCCGCGCAAGAGCACTGAGTCGCCCGAGGTGCCGAGTCCGGCGGTCTACTTCAACACGGCCAAGGAAAAATCTCAGATCGCCTTTTTTCGTGTTTCCCAGGTGCTGAACAACTGGAAGGAAGAGATCGGCCGCGCAAATCTAGAGAGCACGCATCTGCCCGCCACCGCCGCGCAACCGTTCGCCGTCTCGGAACACGACTTGGCCCATGACGATCAGCGCAAGGCGGTCATGTGGTCGAAGATCCTGCCGTTCATGCTGCTGATTTGGGCCCTGACGGGGGCGTTTTATCCGGCGGTCGACTTGTGCGCGGGAGAAAAAGAACGCGGCACGCTCGAAACGCTGCTCAGCAGTCCCGCGCTGCGCAGCGAAGTGGTCTGGGGCAAGTTGTTGACGATTATCTTGTTCAGCGCGGCGACCGCCGTGTTGAACATCGCGAGCATTGCCATCACCGGCGCGGCGGTGAGCACGCAGTTGCCCGACCTGGGCCCGCCCCCCGCCAGCGCGCCGCTCTGGCTGGCCGTGGCACTGATCCCCATGTCATGCATGTTCAGCGCGCTGTGCCTGGCGCTAGCGTCTTTCGCACGCAGCACGAAAGAAGGCCAGTATTACCTCATGCCGCTGGTGCTCATCACGTTGCCGCTGGTGATGTTGCCCATGGCGCCCGGCGTGGAGTTGACGCTGGGCAACAGCCTGATTCCGATCACGGGGGTAGTGTTGCTGTTGCGCTCGATGCTCGAGGGTGAATACCTCGCGGCCTTGCCGTATATCGCTCCCGTCACGGCCGTCACGATCCTGTCATGCTGGCTGGCCATGCGTTGGGCCATCGATCAATTCAGCAGCGAGAACGTGCTGTTCCGCGAAAGCGAACGGTTCGACATGGGGCTCTGGATTCGACACTTGCTCCGCGATCGCGAGGATACGCCCAACGTCGCGGCGGCTTTTTTCTGCGGCGTGCTGATCCTCGTGCTGCGATTTTTCATGGGGTTGGCCATCCCGCAGCCGCAGTCGTTCGATATGCTCGCGCGAACCACGCTGGTGCTGCACATTGCGGTCGTGGCGACCCCCGCGTTGCTGATGACCGTGATGCTCACGCGGAATATCCAACAAACGCTGCTCCTGCGTCGCCCGCCGCTGGCCACGCTCCCCGCCGTCGTGTTGCTCGCGATGTGCGTGAGCCCCGTCGTGCAATTATTGTCGCACTACGTCAACGAACTGTATCCGATCGACAAGCGGCTGGCGGAAACGTTTGGCCACTTGCTCGACGGAGCGCCGCTGGGTTGGTTGCTGCTCGTGCTGGCCGTCTCGCCGGCGATTTGCGAGGAAATTGCCTATCGCGGCTTCATCTTGTCGGGGTTACGGCACCTGGGCAGCAAGTGGCGCGCGATTCTATTCTCGTCGGTGTTGTTTGGCATTACGCACAGCGTGCTGCAACAGTCGATACTCGCCAGCCTGACCGGCGTGCTGATTGGCTACATTGCCGTGCAGACAGGCAGTTTGCTCCCGGGGATCGTGTATCACCTGGCGCACAACTCGCTGCCGCTGCTGATGATGCGCATCGACGCGAGCATGATGGAGCAGTACCCTTGGCTCGGTTGGTTGGGCAAACCCACTCAGGGCGGATTTGCCTTTCACACGTCGACGTCCATCGTGGGCGCTCTGGGCGCGCTGCTCGTGCTGCTCTGGTTCCGCACGTTGCCCTACAAGCGCACGGCCGAAGAGTCGCTCCGCGAGGCCATCGAGCATGGCTCAACCCAGCAGCCGGCGCTGTGAAGATCAGTTGCGAGTCAACAAGGGGCTGACAAGGTCGGTCCAAATCCGATACCCGGCCGCGCTCATGTGCAGCTTATCGCGAAGAAAGAGATCGCCGCGAGGTTTGCCGTCGCTCCCGAGCATGGGCTTCTCGACATCAACAAACGTCACGAACGAAAAGGACCTAGCGCGCTCGGCAACCAAGCGGTTGGCCTCGCGTTGTTGATCGATCAAGGCCCACCGCGCGGGACTCGGCTTGACGCCGATGTAAATCAACCGGGCGTCGGGTAACGCGGCATGCAGTTTGTTCGCCAGCGACACGAAATCGGCGGTCAACTGAGCGGGTGTTTTCTTGGCGGACAGATCGTTGTCGCCCGCATAGACCACCACGACCCGCGGCCGATGCTTGAGCACCAAACGCTCAAGATAATACACCGTGTCGGCCAGATGCGAGCCGCCAAACCCTCGGTTGAGTACGTTCAGTTCAGGGAAGGACTCATGCACGCGCCAGAGACGAATGCTCGACGAGCCGACAAAGACGACGCCGCCTGGCGTTGACGGTTCGTCCTCGTCCTGCTTCTCGTATTTAGCGACGATGGACTCCCAACGCTCAATGCGTTCGAGTTCAGCAGGAGGCACGGCCGTGGCGTTGGGCGTCGGTGCCTGCTCAGCTCCCACCGTGCCCCAGAGGAGCGAACCCAGCAACACAACTAACGCCGACACTCGAAGGGGACTCATCGCAGTCATATCCTTTCAACACGGGCCGCACGCGAGTCGTTCGCTCGCTTCAAGTGACATCACCCACAGCTTATCGAGCTGGGAGCGAGATGCCAGTACGGCACGAGAAAAAGACGAAATCGGCGCTCCGAACGTGTAGGATGGCGAGACCAGTCTGCGTACCGCGTTGGGAGCTGGTGTCGCGTGGCTGCTTGCCGATGCGGGTTATATGAGGAAATGACATGCACTTGGATCGTGAAGCGGCCTGGAAACTGGTGTGCGAGTACACGCAGAGTGACAGCCTGCGCAAACACATGCTGGCCGTCGAAGCGGCGTGCCGCGCGTACGCTCGTCAATTCGGCGAAGACGAACACATCTACGGACTTGTCGGCCTGCTGCATGACTTCGACTACGAGCGTTGGCCCAATCCACCTGCGCATCCGCTCGAAGGAGAAAAGATCCTGCGTCAGTTGGGTTATCCCGAGGAAATAATCTACGCGATCAAATCGCACGCCGACTATCTGACGGATTGCCCGCGGGTCTCGCGGCTCGACAAGACGCTGTACGCCTGTGATGAGCTGAGTGGCTTTACGGTGGCGGTGGCGTTGATGCGGCCGGAGAAAATTCACGGCATGCAGGCTGCCAGCGTGAAGAAGAAGATGAAGCAAAAAAGCTTTGCGGCGGCGGTTAGTCGTGACGACATCGTGCGCGGCGCGGCGGACCTGGGGGTCGACCTCGACGAACACATCCAGTTCGTCATCCGCGCGCTCGAACCCATCGCCGAGTCGCTGGGGATCGCCTAGCAGCCCTCACCCGTGGTGGTCAACGCAGCTGATGCAAGCGCCAACTACGCCTGAGGATTCGCGGCGACCCAGGCCTGCAAGTCTTCCAAGCCTTTGCGGGCACAAAAGTCGCCGAACGACTCTCCCGCGTCGCGCGCTTGTTTGAAATACACAAACAACGGGACGAGGCTGGAGACGAGTTCGACGTCGCTCAGCATGTCGCGATAGATAAAGTTGAGCCGATTGCCAAGCACACGGCCGCCCACGAACAACGTGTACTTATTGGCCGCCTTGCCAACGATGCCGATGTCGCTGTTGTACGGTCGGGCACAACCGTTGGGGCAGCCCGTCATCCGGACCGTAAACACTTCGTTCGACAACCCCAGCTTGGCTACCTCGACTTCGAGTTGATCGATGATGCCAGGCAAGGCACGCTCGCTCTCCGTGATCGACAAGCCGCAGGTCGGCCAAGCCACGCAAGCCATCGACCAACGCCGGGCATTCGAGATCTCTTCCGACAACTTCACCCCATTCGAGCGGAGCATCGTCTCCAATTCACCGCGCACCTGCGGGGCCAAGTCGCAGAACAAAATGCTCTGGTGCGATGTGAGCCGTATGCTCGGGTTGAGCTTGCGGCAGATTTCACGCAGCGCGGTCTTGAGCCGCACCGTGTCGGTGTCGTGAATCCGGCCGTTTTCGACATTCAGCCCATAATACAGCCGGCCGTCACCTTGCTCGTGCCAACCCATGTGATCATCGAAACCATGCACGTCGGAGCGATGCGGCTCTGGTAGTTGATAGCCCACGTACTCTTCGACCTTGGCTTTGAACCATGCCAGCCCGTGATCGTGAATCAGATACTTCAACCGAGCGATTTTTCGGTCGGCGCGATTGCCAAAGTCGCGTTGCACCATAATCACGGCCGTCACCACCTCGATGGCCTGATCGACGGTGCAGTAGGCCATCCGCTTGGCGAGCGCCGGGAACGTTTTCTTTGCGCTGGGGGTCACACCCATGCCGCCGCCCACGAGCACGTTGAACCCCACAAGCTTGCCTTGCTCAACAATCGCGAGCAGGCCAAGATCGTGCGTGTAGAGATCCACGCAGTTGTCCTCGGGCAAGCCGATGCCGAGCTTGAATTTGCGCGGTAAATAGGTCGGCCCATAGATCGGTTCGTGATCGGGCTCGCCGCCGCCAACGAGCATGTCTTCGCCGTTGTCGTCACGCAGCCACAGTTCATGGTACGCGCGGGTGCGCGGACAGAGATGCACGGCGAGCGCATCGGCCAGCGCTTGCAATTGGTCATGCACGCCATCGCCGTGATGCGGGGCCGGGCAGCACATGATGTTGCGATTCACGTCGCCGCAGGCGGCCAGTGTCGACAATTGAATTTCATTGATCCGCGCGATCGTGCGTTTGACGTTGCTCTTCAGAATGCCGTGGAGTTGCAGGCCTTGGCGACTGGTGATGCGGAGCGTGGTGTTGCCGAGCTCGTCACAGAGGTCCAGTTCCGCCAGCAATTGCGCGCTGGTCAGCTTGCCGCCCGGTATCTTCGTGCGGATCATGAAGTTGAACGCTTTATCCGTCTTGCCCGTTGTACCGGCGGCGCGTTTCTCGGCCCGAGCGTCTCGATTGTCCTGCTGATACATGCCGTGATTTTTCAGCAGCTGGATGCTCGCCTTGCCGAAAAAGTCATTCTCGTCGATGAGCTCCTGCGCGATATCGCCACGCAAGAAATTGCTTTCGATCTTAAAGCCTTCGACGGGCGAGAGTTTGGTTTCTTCTTCACTAGCCATGAGATGCGATGACTCCGGTTCGGCCACGAGCGCCGCAGGCAATTAGTTCACTTGCTTTATAAACATTGTCGACTATCTTCCGTGGATTACAAGACCATCATAGGGATTAGGCGTTAAACTCGCCATATCTCTCGCCCCTTCCGGATGTAAATTTCTCCGCCCTTGAGTGGAACGGCGTCCCCTTCTAGGATGCGGCGATGATCCCCAATCCACCTCATTTGCTTTCTCCGGTCGATCGGCTTGCCGTCGGATTCGCCAGTGGGTGGGGAGCTGGGTGGGCCCGCTTCGCTCCGGGCACATGGGGAGCCGCCGTGGGGGTGCTGTTGGCCTGGGGGCTCGATCGATGGCTGTCGGTCGAATGGGCCAGTGCTGTCACGCTCGCGCTGTGCATCGCCGGCATTCCGATCTGCACGCGCGCGGTGCGAGTGATGGGGGGGAAGAAAGACCCCGGCTGGATCGTCTTCGATGAAATTGCCAGCATGCCGCTCGTATTTTGGGGCGTGACGCTGAGCGATTGGCGCGTGCTACTCGCAGGCTTTGCGCTACATCGGCTGTTCGATATCAGCAAACCGCCACCGGCGCGTCAGTTAGAACGTCTGCCCGAGGGGCTCGGCATCATGGCCGACGATTGGATCGCAGGGCTGTATGCCAACGTGGTGTTGCGCGGGCTGCTGTTGATTCATTGGCTGTAAAGCGATCAACGGCTGCGCGCCGAGAGGGACGAGAGTTACAATACCGGGCGACATTCCGTTGAAACCAAGGAGGTACTCGTGACGGCCACGATTCTCGATGGCAAGGCGTTGGCACAAGAGATCCAGGCGGAATTGACCGTCTCGGTGGCCGAGTTCGTCGAACGCGATGGGATCACGCCGCGTCTGGACGTCGTGCTGGTGGGGGACGATGCCGCCAGCCAGGTCTATGTTCGCAACAAACACGCGGCCTGTCAGCGCGTGGGCATTATCAGCCACATTCACCGCTTGGGGGCGGATGCCTCACAAGAGACGCTGCTCGCGCTCGTGCATCGGCTAAACGCCATGCGCGAAGTGCATGGCATTCTGGTGCAGTTGCCGCTTCCTCGACAGATCGACACGACGGCCGTGCTTGAGGCGGTCAGCCCGTTGAAGGACGTCGACGCGTTTCACCCGGAGAATGTGGGACGGATCGTGCAGGGTCGGCCCCGTTTTTTACCCTGCACGCCGCATGGTGTTCAGCAGTTGTTGCGGCGCTGCGGAGCCCGGATCAACGGTGCCCACGTGGTCGTGCTGGGTCGCAGCGACATTGTGGGCAAACCGATCGCCAACATGTTGATCCAGCGTGGACCGTATGCGGACGCGACGGTGACGGTCTGCCACAGTCGCACGACGAACCTGGCTGTGCTCACGCGGCAGGCTGATATCTTGATCGTGGCGATTGGCCAGCCCAAGTTCGTCACGGCCGAGATGGTCAAGCCCGGGGCGATTGTGATCGACGTGGGCATCAATCGCACCGACGACGGGTTGTGCGGCGACGTCGATTTTGCTGGGGTGCGTGAGGTGGCCGGGATGATTACGCCGGTGCCTGGCGGGGTCGGTCCGTTGACCGTGACGATGCTGCTGCACAATACGCTGGTGGCGGCGAAGCTCGCTCAGGCGTGAGACCGCGCAGGGCCTGAGGTCGATCTTACTGTAAATTCAGGAAGTAGACACTGTTGTCGGCCACGTCGAACAAGGCGCGGTAGGGACCGTTGTGGACACCGCAACGAGCGCGGCCGGGGTAGAACACGAGGTTTAGGCCCATGCCCCACGCCTCGCCCAAACCGCCGATGCGACTCGCCGTGTCTTGGACCATGTAGTTCCAACCGCCGGTCATGTCGAAGCGGTTCGACAAGGGCATGCGGAATTCACAGCCGAGGATGCCCGCGCGGTTGTCGGTGCCACCGGCCCACATCCGCCAATTCGCACCGTTGCCATAATTTCGGCGGTAGAATAACCGGTACTGATTGATCGACGAGACGGTGACGGGCACGCCGTTGTAGGTGTCGGTGTGCGATTGCGTGCGCAGCGCGCCAGTAAAACCGAACTCGCGACCGCTGCGGTAGACATAACTGAGTTCCACGCGGAGCTGGAACAAATCGCTCTGCACGTAATAGTGGTCGTTGAGGTAATCGACCACGACGCCACCTTGCCAACCGTGGCCGAAGAAGGCCCGATGGAACAAGCCAGCGGTTACAAAGGTCTGGTAGTGGCTGCTGACACGCGGCACGCCGGTGCCATCGGCCTGATCGCCGCTCAAGTTCGAGACGGCACCACGGTAGCCGAACTGATAACCGAGTCCGTACCGATGCCAAATCGCGTCCGAGACGTTGATCGTCGAATTAAAGCCCATGTTGCCGGCGCGACCGAAGTCGATCGGTGACTTAAAGGCCTGCGTGCCCGTCGAGACGCTCGATTCGTTGAGGAACGACATGGGGCTGCAAATGAACCAGCGGTCGTTGGCCGTCGGGTCACCGTAACAGGCGTCGCAAATGCCGCCGGAGCAGGGACCAAAATCGCCGCAGCTATTGCAATGTTGCGGATGAAAATCTTGATCGAAGAATGGCTCTTCCCCTTCGGTCATTGGCATGCCGGGCTGAACTGCCTCTGGATGCGGCTCACTCATGGGCCGCATGCTGCTGTTGGGTTGAGCGGTGGGCCCGGCTTGGGCTGGGGCCTCGTCTTCGCTAAATGGCGCGACGATTTGACTCACGCCCAGCGCCGGCGTGCCGCGTCGACGCCCGGGGGGCGTAAAGGGCTCGTGGCCGTCCGAGGGAAAGCCCCCGTCGGCATGCATGCCACCGTACATCTGTGGTGGCATCGATTCCATCGGCGGTAATGGACGTTGCTGCCACGGCGCGGTCGGACGATAACGGGCGGCCAGGGGGTTGTCGCGCGGAATCGAGTACGGCGACGGTGCCATGCGTTGCGGGCCATTCATGCTTTGCTCAATGAAATTGGGCAGCGAGGGCATGCGGCCATACGGATACTGCATCGAGGGGTGCATTGGTGAGTGTGTCGGCGGAGGATAGCCCCCCGCAGCCGATTCGTGCATCGGCCCCATCAGGTAACCGCTGCCGTATTGGGCGTGTGCCGAGGCCAGGCCGAGCAACGAACTGATCGTGGTAACCAACGCAATGATGACTCGACCGCAATTCTGAAACGGGGCGTTCATGCCGCTTTACCTCAGCTAGATAGGCCAGTAGCTCGACCGAGTCGAACCGGAGCTGTTCCGGCGAGATCATCGGAAATTGCCTGATCGGAACTTGCGTTAAAATCGTTACAATCGAAAAAAGTTGCTTGATCGGCAATGTTTACCCAGAACGCGCCATCTGAATGCCCTCAGAGCGATAGCGGTGCTATTGCTGCTGGTGCGGTTGAATGGGGCCCCACGTTAGCAGCCTGTTGATTTAATGACATTTTATTGAGCCGGGACATTGATAACAGAAT
>CAZZBK010000019.1:0-45049 GCA_964652155.1 uncultured Planctomycetaceae bacterium
TGCCCGGCGGCGGATTAGCGATAATCGATCAGGTCCAGAGGCGAGGCCAATCCGGGGCCACGGTGGGGCAGGTGCCAGTGGCCAAACGAGCCAAAGAGACGGTGGTGATGTCGCATGTCTCGAGTGTTGTGGTGCCCAACGCTTGAGTTAGCTTGGTGTTGATACGAAACGCAGTGTCGAATGTGGGCGTCAGCCAGAAAGGGTGGCTGCCGGGCAGAAGGATGCCGAACTCTACCAGCGCATAAGGGCTTGGCTCGACCGGCGATACAAGCTGCGACTGTACAATGGTGCGTCAATTGACTACCGACTTTGCGTGACGTGACAGGAATCTTAAGGGTAGACGCTGGTCTTGCGTTCAACGACAATCATGGTCTTGCTGGTGGTCGCACAAATCAAGGTGAGTTGCGGACCAGCTTTTTGATGAGACCCGAAAACACACTTCCACTGGAACTCAGCCGATATGATTACCGTTGGCATGAATTATCATGTGATTCCCGGCAAGCAGCAGGACTTTGAAGACAAATTTGCTGCTGTCATGGGGGCGCTCAACTCGGCACAAGGGCACACCAGTTCGACGCTTTGGAAAGACGTGGGCGATGACGCGTCTTATCTGATCACCAGCGAGTGGTCGGAAGAACAGGCCTTCTTGGACTTTATTCACAGCCAAGCGTTCAAGGACGTGACGACTTGGGGCAAAGAGCAAATCCTGTCAGGCCGCCCACAACACAAAATCTACAAGCACTAATCTGCTTCGACTCATATTTGCGCGGCGACTTGCAGCGTCCGCCGGTTCGGCAGTCTGCCAGAGTGCCACGCCGGCTGTAAATGCCCATCGGCTGAGCCCGGAGTCGGTTATTATGACTGCTTGGGTGGTCGTGTGACTTCGATAAAATTCAGGCCTGCGTAGACTTGTGCCGCAATCAGACAACCACTGGCGACCATCTGGGCGAGCCAATCGCTCACCTGCGAACGGTTCACCTGATGGATCTTGATTTACTCGCTGGAATCACCGCCACCCATTGAGACTTTCTGCAGTCCTGTGGCCAGGAAAAACGTGACGATCTCGTTTGACATGCCAGCCGACGTCGGGCATGTCGCCAGTTCGGTTCAGCCATCAGCTTCGTAGCCGGTCTCTTCTAGCAGTTCCCGGCGTGCTGCCCCCATCAGAGACTCCTGCTCGGCCCCTCGAATGTCGCCAGCGAGACCGGCGGGGAACTCGATGACCGGCTTGCCCACAGGTGAGCGAAACTGTTCGGTGAACAGCAGTTGATCGTCAACGGTGACTGGAACAATTGTGACCACGCCGGAGGCCGTGCAGCGTTCTGCAAATTCCCAACTGCCTCTACGCCGCATCCTCAAGTGCTTGCCTTGGTGCAGTGTCGTGACGTCATTCGTCATGATGCGAAGTCCTTGAGGTTCAAAACCAAGTCTAACCATGTGGCACTGACCACTATAACCGGACAGCCGAACGAAACGCACCGCATACTTGCCTAGCCAGGCTGTCGAGGCAGAAAATCTCCGCGCATCGGATGCCAAGAAGTTATAAACTATCCCTAGCCGGCACAATGATCACCGCGACGTACCGTTACGGCGGCATCCAACAACACCGTTCAAGGGAATTCGATAAAGATGCGAAACGAAGTTCTGGTTGCCGTGGCTTGGGTTGCTTGCTGTATAACGCAATCGGGGTTTGCGGCAGATGGATCGGAGTGGCGGTCATGGCGTGGGCCGCTGGGGAATGGAAGCACTGACCAGGGAAGCTACCCTGCAAAGTTTGGTGCCGACCAATACCTGTGGCGCGCGGAGTTGCCTGGCCGAGGCTGTTCAACACCAATCTTGCTCAATGGGATGATCTATCTGACATCGCCTGCGGACGGTAAAGACTCACTTTTGTGCTACGGTTTCGAAGGCCAAGAGAAATGGCGAACGGTCTTTGAAAAGGAGAACCCCGGGAAGCATCGTAACGGTTCTGGTAGCAATGCCTCGCCGGTCACCGATGGCCATGCGGTCTTCGTTTTTTTCAAGAGTGGTACGCTCGCAGCCGTAGAACTCGATGGGAAGGTACGATGGAAGACGAACCTTGTAGATAGGTTCGGCCCAGACAGCTTGTTTTGGGATCATGGAACGTCGCCCGTCCTGACTGAGAAATACGTCATCATGGCTCGGATGCACAAAGGTGAGTCATGGCTGGCTGCATTCGATAAAGTAACAGGCGAAATAGCCTGGAAAGTTTCTCGCAATTATTCAACGCCAGTCGAATGCGATCATGGCTATTCGACACCGTTGGTCATTCAGCACCAAGGGAAGGAATCCATCCTGGTTTGGGGTGCCGAGCATTTAACGATCCACAATGCAGCCGACGGACAGGTGTCGTGGTCGTGCAGAAACTTTAACCCTGACGCCAATAAATTATGGCCTGCGATTGCAACGCCGGTGATTGTCGGCGACATGGCGGTTATTGCATATGGTCGCAACGATCGAGGGATTCCGCGACTACACGGGATTCGGCTGACGGGTAGTGGCGACGTCACGGAGACCAATCATGTTTGGAAGCGTGAAGACGTCGGCACATTCGTGCCTACTCCGGCCGTATACAAAGGACGTGTCATCTTGGTCCGCGATCGAGGTGAAGTCGCGTGCATTGACCCTGCGACGGGGAAAACGATTTGGGAAGACGCGTTTCCCAAGCACCGCACGAACTATTACGCCTCACCGCTTGTCGCCGGTGGCAAGCTTTATGCGCCGCGCGAGGACGGGACCGTGTTCGTCGCAAGCATTGGTAATGACAAGTTTGAGCTCCTGTCCGAGAACAACATGGGCGAGTCGGTCATCGGCTCCCCCGTTCCCGCTGCAAATCGGCTGCTTATCCGAGGTGAAAAGCATCTTTTCTGCATTGCTGCCGAGTGAGGCTAGACCTGTGTAATGACCAAGTCCGTGGACGCCCTGAACGACGGTCTGAGCACGGCCCCCGTGAGACCATTGCCCTGGCCCACGGAGCCGGAACCGCGATGGACACGCCGTTCTTGCCCATCTTTGCGGAGGGACTGGCCGCCGTTGGCTTCTGCGGCGTGCGGTTCGAGTTCCCGTACATGGCCCAGAGCCGGCAGACGGACAAGCAGAGGCCTCCGGATCACGAGCCCATGCTTCGAGAAACTTGGATGTCAGTGATCGAGTAATTCGGGGCTAAGAAATTGGTCATCGTTGGAAAGTCGATGGTGGGGGCGGATCGCCAGTCTAGTGGCCAATGAGTCCGGCGTGGCGGGGCTGGTCTGCCAGGGCTACCCATTCCATCCCACGGGCACAGCAGATCGTCTTTGAAATGAGCATCTGCGAAACCTGAAGACGCCGACGCTGATCGTTCAGGGCGAGCCTGATGCGTTCGGTAGCAAGAGTGAGGCGGCAGTATACGCCTTGTCCAAGGCGATCACCGTCCACTGGCTGCCCGACGACGACCACAGTTTCAAGCTACGGAACATGTCGACTAGGACATAACGGCAAAACAGGGAGGATGCCGTGGCGGCTGTGGTGAAGTTCATCCGGTCGTTGTCCGAGTAGCTGGCTAGAAGGCCTGCACGCTGCGGCACAATCCCGAGGGGCCGGATCGGAAGTCAAAGTCCTAGCCCAGGTGCCGGTCAACGAGGCAGCTCAGGCTGGACGCTGTCGGGCGGCTTGATCTGGCCGGCAATGAGCACTCAGGAAGCTGTGATAGGATGCGATTAGCAATAATAGCTAACCACCCCGAGACGTCGATCTGGCTGGGATTGATCTATCGTAAAACGACTACGGAAAACTACGGAGGAACTTTTGAAACTACCGCTTTTCCTCGCATTTTGATGCACTCGAATGCAATGGCTTGCAAATCTGCCGCGTTGATGTAAGCTCCCATCAATCAACGTCTTTGAGGTTTTCTCGGCAAAAACTTTAAGCGTTTCCTAAACCGGGGGTCGCAGGTTCGATCCCTGCCGGGGGTACTATTGTGGACGGCGCAGCGCAGGCCTCTGGACGCTCATCCGCCTCACCTCAGGTTACCAACTCCTCACCTCAGGTTACCAACATGGAAATCAAGTACCTCAATCCGCCGCAGTTGTGCCCGACATTCGGCTGGTCGCATGTCGCGACCGTCCAGGGCGGCAAGACGATCTACATCTCCGGCCAAGTCTCGGTCAACGAACGGGGCGAAGTCGTCGGCCGCGGCGACCTGCGCGCCCAGACTGAACAAACCTTTCTCAATCTGGCCCACGCCTTGGCGGCCGTCGGCGCATCGTTCAAGGATGTCGTCAAGACAAACCTGTACGTCGTCGGCCTCAAGAACGAGCATGTCCCGATCATTCGCGAGGTCCGCAGCCGTTACGTGTCGGCCGAGCACCCGCCGGTCAGCACGATGGTCGGCATCACGTCGCTCGTGAACCCCGAGTGGCTGATCGAGATCGAGGCCATGGCCGTCGTGGCCGAGTGATCCGTTCCGAGGCGAACGTCGACCTAACCAGTCCGAAACGGACCGGCTATCGGATCGCTTTGCAAACCTTCTCATAGCCGGTCCCTCCGGGACCGGACGTGTGCGGCCGAACCATTTATCGATCGAGAATAGCCTGAAGACGGCCGCTTGAGCGGCGAGCGTTGATCGACCACAATGGGCGTCGAATCAACTCGACCTATTTCCATCAGGACTTACCCATCGTGATGCTCGTTCATAACGTCTATTTTGCCCTGCACGACTCGACCCCCGCGAATCGCGAGCAACTCGTCAACGCCTGTCGCAAATACCTCTCGCAACACCCGGGCACGGTGCTCTTCGCGGCGGGCACGCTGAGCGATCTGGATCGCGAAGTGAACGACCGCGACTGGGACGTCGGCTTGCACTTGGTCTTCGTCAATCGCGCTGCCCACGACGCCTACCAAGTGCATCCGGAGCACCACAAGTTCATCGACGAGAACAAGGCGACCTGGAAGAAGGTGCGGGTATTCGACTCCGACGCGGGCGGAAAATAGCGCCGAGCCCAATGGCCGCGCGACCTTCCGCATGACGAACGCGAATAGAACCTCCGCGTGGTCGCGGATCGCCCCACGCTGCGCGGTCGCGGGGACCTTGACCCGGGGGGCCGTTGTCCTAGACTGAAGCGCTTTGAGAGCCGATTTTGCGAGCTTGCAATGGCCACTGCCCCTGACGACCTGACCGCCGCGCCTCCGAACGAAAAACTCCCCCCGGTCGAGCCGCCGGGGACCGGCTTCCTGCTGCAACTCTTTGGCATCCCGGCGATCATCGTCACGATCATCGTCGGCGTGTGGCTGATGTTCAACTGGCTGGCCCAACGCAGCAACAATATCGATGGCTACATGCGGGCGATGAAACATGACAACGCCGCGCGATGGCAGGCCGCCGCGGGATTGGCCGACCTGATCCGCGATCGCCACAACACTCAGGTACGCGAAGACGCCGACACGGCCGACAAACTCGTCACCCTGTTGCGCGACGAGCTCAAACAGGGCAAGCTCGACAAGGGATCGATTCAGCTGCGCGGCTTTTTGTGCAACGCGCTGGGCGAGTTCCGCGTGAGCGGCTTGCTCGACGTGCTCGGCGAGGCGTGGCAATCAAGCCGCACGGAACAGACCAAGGACCTGCGCTTTCCATCCCTGAAAGCGATCACCGTTTACATCGGCAATAACCCGGCCGAGGCTCAAGCCGCGCAAGACAAGCTGCTCAAGCTCTTTGACGAAGCGGCCGAGGATTCCGAGACGCTCATTCGCTCGACGGCGGCTTTTGCCTATGCCGCGCTCGAAACTCCCGCCGCGATCGCCGGCCTGGAACGGCTCTTGAACGACGCGAACGTCGACGTGCGCTGCAATGCCGCCACGATGCTCGCCCGGCGCGGGCAGCTCGCGTCGGTCGACATGCTGCTCGAGATGCTCGGCGACCCCTTCGATCCCGGCGTCGCGGCCGATGCCAAGGCCGACGAGCGCGACGCAAAACGCGTGGCCATTCAGGTCAACGCCCTGCGGGCTGTCGAGTCGCTCGCCCAGAGCCAAGGGGCCGCCAAACTCGCCAAGCTGATCCCGGCCGTCGAGCGGCTGCAAGCCAACTCGGCCAACCCCGCCGTCGTTCGCTATCAGTGTGCTGAGACGCTCAAGGCCTTGCAGCCGAGCG
Source organism: uncultured Planctomycetaceae bacterium (assembly GCA_964652155.1). GTDB lineage: Bacteria > Planctomycetota > Planctomycetia > Pirellulales > PNKZ01 > CAZZBK01. The sequence continues at coordinate 6,143 of CAZZBK010000019.1, forward strand.
AAACGAAATAGCTCGGAGCGATCGATCACGCCCCGCGCCCCATCCGGTTGTCTGTATTCAGCTCTCGCGCCGTGATTTATAGTGGAATGGGTCAGCAACACCCGTTGCTGACGCCCCCTGCCGTTAGCCGCGACGCGTCAGCGGAGCGCGTACCGCCGCCACTCGTTGGCCTATCGCGCTCCCTGGACACTTCACGACGAACGGACCACCCCCGTATCTGCTCGAAGGATTAGATATGCGCCGATGCTGGCTATTGACTACGGTAGGGCTCATTGCAATGGCGTCGCTCGCCACCGGGGCAGAGACTTTTTCTCCCGAGCAGCTTGAGTTCTTCGAGAAGCGTGTGCGACCGATCCTGGTCGAGCACTGCCACGAGTGCCATGGCTCGGCGAAGCAGAAGGCCAGTTTGCGCGTCGATAGCCGCGCGGCCTTGCTCAAAGGGGGCGACTCGGGGCCCGCCCTGGTCCCGGGCAAGCCGGGCGAGGGTTACTTCGTCGATGCGATCAACTACGGCGAAATGTATAAGATGCCGCCGCGAGGCAAGTTGCCCGCCGAACAAATCGCCACGCTGACCGAGTGGGTGCGGATGGGCGCGCCCTGGCCCGACGAGAAGCCCGCCGAGGTCGCCAAGGCCGACGAGAAATTCGATCTGCAAGCGCGCGCCCAGCACTGGTCGTTTCAACCGCTTCGCCGAGTCGAGCCGCCGCCAGCGGGCGACCCACGCTGGAACACAAATACCATCGATCGATGGGTGTTTGCCAAGCTCGCCGCCGCCGGGCTCCAGCCCGCCGCGCACGCCGACACCGCCACGCTCTTGCGCCGCGTGTCTTTTGATCTGATCGGACTGCCTCCGCAGCCAGGGGACGTTGCCTCGTTTGTCGAGACATGCCGCGTGGCACAAAAGCGGAAAGCGGAAAGTGGCAAGCCAACAGACCGTCAAGCCGCTTTCGATATTCCGCTTTCAGCTTGGGAACCCATCGTCGATCGACTCCTCGCGTCGCCCCAGTATGGCGAGCGTTGGGCGCGTCACTGGCTCGATCTGGTTCGCTACGCCGAGACCGCCGGTCACGAATTCGATTTCGAGATCCCCGAGGCCTATGAGTACCGCGACTACGTGATCCGCGCGCTCAATGACGATCTGCCCTACCACCAATTCGTGCGAGAGCATTTGGCCGGCGACTTATTGAGCCCGCCGCGCCGACATCCGACCGAGAAGTTCAACGAGTCGATCCTAGGCACCAGCTTCTTCTACCTCGGCGAGAGCAAACACTCACCCGTCGACATTCGGGCCGACGAGTGCGAACGGGTCGACAATCAGGTGGATGTGTTGGGCAAGACGTTTTTGGGCCTGACGATGGGTTGCGCCCGCTGCCACGATCATAAGTTCGACCCGATCCGCGCGGCCGACTACTACGCGCTGTGCGGTTACATCCAGAGTTCGCGTTACTCAGAGACTTACATTGACGACCCCACGCAGCGTCAACAACTTGCCACGCAACTCATCGATCTCCACACCAAACAAAATGTCGCGTGGAGCAAAGAGCACCCGCTGAAAGACGCTCCGCCGCCGACCGCATTACCGAAGAGCGTCCGTCCCTTTGGGCAGTCGTCGCACGCGCCGTGGTTTGTGCAAGGCGAAGCGTTTGGTGCCGCGCCGACCCGAGCGCCGCAGGTGCATGTTTCGGTGGTGAACAAGCAACCCACTCTGACCGTTGTCCCGGCCGGGGTCGTCCACAGCGGGCTCCTCTCGAACCGCTATCGTGGTGTCCTCCGTTCGCCGACGTTCAAAATCGCCGAGGGGGCGATCTGGTACCGTCTCGCCGGCGACGCGACCAAGATCAACTTGATCATCGACAACTTTCAACGCATCCGCAGCCCGATCTACGGCGGCTTGACCATCGGCGTGAAATCGCCCGACAAGTTCAACTGGGTGCGGCAGGATGTGAGCAAATGGGTCGGCCACGATGCGTACATCGAACTCGTCGACGACAACGACGGCTGGCTGGCTCTCGACGCGATCGTGTATGGCGATCGGCCGGCCAAAGACGATCCCGACCGGCAATTGACCGCTCAACTCATCGAGCCGCTCAGCCCGCTCAGTGCGCTGTTCGACGAGCAGCAGAAGCTCGAAGGACAGATTCGCTACACACGCCGCGCGATGGTCATGACCGACGGGACCGGCGAGAACGAACACATTTTAATCCGCGGCAATCACAAGCTGCTCGGTGAAGAAGTGCCGCGGCGATTCTTGGAGGTGCTCGGCAGCCAATCGTCGAAAGCCGTTCAAGGGAGCGGACGGCTCGAACTTGCCGAACAGATCGTCTCGCCCAAGAATCCACTGACCGCGCGGGTGATCGTCAATCGGGTGTGGAAACATCATTTCGGCGTCGGCCTCGTGCCGACCGTCGACGATTTTGGGCACATGGGCCTACCGCCCACGCATCCCGAACTGCTCGATGATCTGGCGAGTGAATTCATGGCCGACGGCTGGTCGCTCAAGCGATTGCACCGCCGAATTTTGCTCAGCCAGACCTATCGGCAGGCCAGTCACTCCGACGCGCGCAGCGACCAACTCGATCCGCAGAACAAGCTGCTGCATCGCATGAACGTGCAGCGGCTCGAGGCCGAGATCATTCGCGACAACGTACTGGCCGTGGCCGGCTCGCTGGTCAACAAGCCGTTTGGGCCCAGCGTGATGCCGCACCTCACGCCCTTTATGGATGGTCGTGGCCGCCCGGGCCGCAGCGGTCCGCTCGATGGTGAAGGGCGGCGGAGCATTTACCTAGGCGTGCGGCGCAACTTCCTGAACCCGTTGTTCCTGGCGTTCGATTATCCGGTACCGTTCGCCACGATGGGCCGGCGGACCGTGTCGAACGTTCCGGCGCAAGCCTTGGCGATGCTTAACAATCCGCTCGTGCAAGAGCAGTCACGCAAATGGGCCGAGCGAGTCGTGAAGACCGGCCCGAGCGATGCCTCTGGGCGGATCAACCTCATGTATGTATCTGCGTTGGGACGGTCACCCGATCAAGACGAATTACTTGACGCGAAAGCGTTTATCGAAGCACAACAGACCGAGTACGGCGCGAAGGACGAGGTCCGCGCCTGGATTGATTTAGCCCACGTAATTTTCAACCTCAAAGAATTCATTTTCATTCGATAACACTCCCATGCACTGTCATAATTACCGTCCCGTTCCGGTCTCGCGCCGCGACATGCTGGCCCATTGCGCCAATGGATTTGGTTCACTTGCACTGGCCGGTTTACTTGGTCAAACTGCGTTCGACGGTCCGCGCGTGGTCGAGGCCGCGCCGAGCAACTCGCTGGCGCCCCGCGCATCCCATTTTCCGGCCAAGGCCAAGAACGTCATCTTTCTGTTCATGGATGGCGGCCCGTCGCAGGTCGACACGTTCGATCCCAAGCCGCTGCTGGCCAAAGAGCACGGCGAGCCGATCAAGATGAAGGTCCCCCCCACGCAGTTCGACAACGTGGGCAAGGTCCTCAATAGCCCTTGGAAATTCAAGCAGCACGGACAAAGCGGCATCCCGGTCAGCGAGCTGTTCCCGCATGTCGCGCGGCACGTCGACAAGCTGGCCGTCGTCCGCTCGATGACCTCGAATTTTTCGGAGCACACGAACGCGAACTATTTCATGCACAGCGGGTCGGGCATTCAAGGCCGGCCGAGCATGGGTGCCTGGGCCACCTACGGTCTGGGGAGCGCGTGCCAGAACCTGCCCGGCTTTATTGTGCTCGGCAGTGGCATGATCCCACCGGGAGGCATGGACTGCTTCACGAGCGGGTTTCTGCCGGCGACCTATCAGGGGTCGGTGTTCAAGAACTCGGCGACCCCCGTGGCCGACGTCGAACGCAGCGAACCGAGCGAAGCTTTACAGCAGCGCAAGCTCGCGCTCATGCGGCGGCTCGATCGCAAACTGCTCGAACGACAAGGGAGCGAAGACCAACTCGAATCGTCGATTGCCAACTACGAGCTTGCGTTCAAGATGCAGTCGGCCGTCCCCGAGCTGATCGACCTGCAAGGCGAGAGCAAAGCCATCTGGGACATGTATGGCCTGGAGTCGGAATTCAACGGCACGAAGCTATTCGGTCGGCAGTGTTTGATCGCGCGGCGGCTCGTCGAGCGCGGTGTGCGATTCATTGAACTGCTCTGCCCGAACGTGGGCCACGACCGCTGGGATCAGCATGGCAACCTGGTGAAAGGGCACGAAGACAACGCCCGCGCGGTCGATCAGCCGATCGCGGCGCTGCTGAAAGACCTGCAAGACAACGGGCTGCTTGACGAGACGCTGGTCGTGTGGGGTGGCGAGTTCGGCCGCACACCGATGGCGCAGGGGACCAACGGCCGCGACCACAATCCGTTCGGGTTCACGATGTGGTTGGCCGGCGGCGGCATCAAGGGGGGCACGATCTACGGCGAGACCGACGAATACGGCTACTTCGCGGTCGAGAACAAAGTCGAGGTCCACGACCTGCACGCGACGATCCTGCACCTGCTGGGCATCGATCACAAACGGCTCACCGTGCGGTTTGGCGGCCGCGACATGCGGCTGACCGATGTGCATGGCGAAGTGCAGAAGGGGATTCTGGCCTGAGCAAAATGAATGGATGCCCCAAGCCGGAGAGTCTGTCGCCGAAAGAACGGCGGCCAAGCCGCCGGCTTGGGCTAGGATGACCTTCATCCTTCCGCGAAGGCACTTGGACTGCTCTGGACAATCGCGTGGGGAACGTGCGACAACCGTGGGCATGAATGCCCCGACGAAACATTCCTGGCGGTATCACGCGCCGCTCGCGCTGCTGTTGGCAATCAATCTGGTCAACTACGTCGATCGCTTCGTGCTGGCGGCGGTCGTGCCGCGCATCCGAGCCGAGTTGTTCGCGGCGGATGACCCGCTGCGCGATTTTTGGATCGGGCTGTTGGCGACGGCGTTTCTGGTGTCGTACATGGTCGCCGCGCCGCTGTTCGGTTACTTGGCCGACCGCATGTCGCGTTGGCTGATCGTGGGGCTGGGGGTGATCGTGTGGAGCCTGGCGTCGGGCGCGTCGGGGTTGGCCAGCAGCTACCTGGTGTTGCTCATCACACGATTGTTCGTCGGTATCGGCGAGGCCGCGTATGGCCCGGCCGCGCCGACGATCATCAGCGATCGGTACACGACCGAGCATCGGGGCAGCGCGCTCGCCTGGTTCTACATGGCCATTCCGGTCGGGAGCGCGTTGGGTTTTGTGCTCGGCGGCTGGATGGCCCAGGCTTGGGATTGGCGGATGGCCTTTTACGCCTCGGTCCCGCCCGGGATCGCGCTGGGGTTGTTGGCCCTGACGATGCGCGATCGCCGGGCTGTGTCGACCGCCGAGCGACATTCGCTCTGGCACGACTACGCGACCCTGTGCCGCACGCCATCGTATGTCTGGAACACCTGGGGCATGACCGCGATGACCTTCGCCGTCGGCGGGATCGCGTATTGGATCCCGAGTTACGTCCACGATTATCGCGGTGAGAGCGACCTGGGGCGCGTGAACATGACCTTCGGCGCGATCACGGTCGCGGCGGGACTGACGGCCACGCTGCTCGGCGGACTGTGCGGCGATTGGCTCCGCGCGCGGCATGGCGGTTCGTACTTTTTGGTCTCGGCCGTGGGCATGACGCTTGCGCTGCCGCTGTTTCTGCTGGTGCTCGTCGTGCCGTTTCCGGCCGCCTGGGCGCTGATCTTTTTGACCGTGTTCTGCTTGTTTTTCAACACCGGTCCCACCAACACGATTCTGGCCAATGTCACACATCCGAGCGTGCGGGCGTCGGGCTTTGCGCTCAATATCTTCGTGATTCACTTGTTGGGCGATTGTATCTCGCCGCCGCTGATTGGCTGGCTCACCGACATCTCGGGGGGCAACATGAACATCGGCTTCAGCAGCGTCTCGGTCGCAATGTTGGTGAGCGCCGTGTGCTGGTTCCGCGGCATGAGGCACCTGGCCGCAGACACCGCCGCGGTTAGCGAGAAAACCTCTCCCCGTTAGCCGCGACGCAGAGCGGAGCGCGTAACGCTGGCGTGCTCGGTTGACTACGCGATGTTGACGCGCTCCGCTGCCGCGTCGCGGCTAACGGACGGAGGCGGATTGAGCTGCGTGAGCTCGCGAATCTCCTCGGTGATCTTCATCGAGCAGTACTTCGGACCGCACATGCTGCAAAAGTGTGCGCTTTTGAACGTGTCCTGCGGCAAGGTCTCGTCGTGGTAGCGTCGGGCCGTCTCGGGGTCGAGCGACAAGCGGAACTGCTCGTTCCAATCGAAACCAAATCGCGCGCGAGAGAGCGCGTCGTCCCGATCTCGCGCGCCCGGTCGATGCCGGGCCACGTCGGCCGAATGGGCCGCGATCTTGTAGGCGATCACCCCTTGCTTGACGTCCTCTTTGTCGGGCAGCCCGAGGTGCTCTTTGGGAGTGACGTAGCAGAGCATCGCCGCGCCGGCCCAACCGGCGAGCGCCGCGCCAATGGCGCTGGTGATGTGATCGTAGCCTGGGGCAATGTCGGTGACGAGCGGTCCCAGCACGTAGAACGGCGCTTCGTGGCACCACTCCATTTGCTTCTCGATGTTCATCTTGATCTGGTCCATCGGGATGTGGCCGGGTCCTTCGACCATCACCTGCGTGTTCTTGGCCCAGCCGCGTTGGGTCAACTCGCCGAGCACTTTCAACTCGGCAAATTGGGCTTCGTCGCTGGCGTCGGCCAACGAACCGGGCCGCAGTCCGTCACCCAAGCTCCAGGTGACATCGTACTCGTGCATGATGTCGCAGAGGTCTTCAAAGTGCGTGTACAGTGGATTCTGCTGCCGATGGGTCATCATCCACTTGGCGATCAACGACCCGCCGCGGCTGACAATGCCGGTCACGCGCTGGGTGGTGAGGTGCAGATGCTCGTACAGCACGCCGGCATGGACGGTCATGTAGTCGACCCCCTGCTTGGCCTGGTGCTCGACCATGTCAAGGAAGTGCTGCGGCTTCATATCCTCGATATTGCCGCCAAGCTCTTCGAGCATCTGGTAGATGGGGACGGTGCCGATCGGCACGGGCGAGGCGTCGATGATCGCCTGACGGATGCGGTCGATGTCTTTGCCGGTCGACAGGTCCATCACCGTGTCGCTACCGTAGTGGACGCTGATATGCAGCTTTTCGAGTTCGGTGTTGATATCGCTCGTGACAGCCGAGTTGCCAATGTTGGCGTTGATCTTGGTGCGGGCGGCGATACCAATGCCCATCGGCTCGAGCTGCTTGGTGAGATGGACCTTATTGGCGGGGATGACCATTCGGCCGCGCGCCACTTCGGCGCGAATCGTCTCCGGCTCGAGTTGCTCGCGCTCGGCGACATACGTCATCTCGCGGGTGATCTCGCCGGCGCGGGCGCGCTGAATTTGCGTCATCGTCTCGCTCGTCTTGTGTACATTGCCTAGAGGGGCCCGAGTGCTGTGCGAATCATCGTACCCCGCGCGGCTGAAATGTCAATTCGCGACAAGCACTTACGACGCGTTCTTGACGTCCGCGAAATGCACGGCGACCGTGCTCGTCAGCGTGTCGTGTTCCGCTACAATACACGCGATTGACACGACCACCGCCGCAGCCATCGCCCCGGGAGAACCTCGACGGATGACCGCCACACTGCACGATCTCGATCGATTGGTAGAGCCGCTGCGCGAGCGGGTGTCCCGATTGGCGGCGCGGCTTTTGGAGTTGGCGGGAGACCATGTCGTGGGCTGGACGCTGTTTGGCGCGTCGACCACCGGCGCGTTTAATGCCCGGCTGCATCGGGTCCACAGCGCGCTGGTCGTCGAGCGGTTCGACCTGGGCGAGTTGTACGCGCTGGCCCAGGCGCTGCGTCCTTGGTTGCAAGGGGAGTTCAACACCCCCTTGGTGATGACCCAAGCGTTCATCGCGGCCTCGTGCGACTCGTTTCCGCTGGAGTTGCTCGAAATCCAGCAGCAGCATTGCACGATATTGGGGGTCGACGAGTTCGCGGCCCTGCGCTTCGATCGCGACCATGTGCGGTTGCAGTGCGAGCGGGAACTGAAATCGTTGCAGATGGCGCTGCGTCAGCGGGTGCTCATGTCGAGCGCCGACGGCCGCGCCCCGGATGATCTGGCGAGCCCATCGGCGGATGGCATTTTGCGGGTCTTGCGCGGTGTGCTGTGGTTGCGCGGCACGCGGCTCAGCAAGCCGGCGGCTGAGGTGGTGAGCGAAATCGAGCGGGTCGTCGGACGTGGTTGCCTAGGGTTGCGGCATCTGCTCGCGCCGGGGCATCTGCATGGCGAACATGTTGCGGCCGAACTGCATCGCGATCTCTTGGCGCTCAGCGAGTTGTCCGATGTGGCGTAGCGCACTGTGGATATGTGTGCTGCTCACAGGCACGCTGGGGGGCGAGTTGCGGGCCGTCGTCACGGTGAGCGACAAGGGCACGTATGTCATCGATCAGGCGCATCTGCTGTCGGCCCAGGAGTCGCAGCAGATCGAGGGGTGGCTCGTCGAGTTGTTCGCCAAGACGCATGCCCAGGTCAAGCTGCTGACCGTGGCGAACATGGAAGGCGAAGAGATCGTCGGTTTCTCGCAGCGGCATTATGAGTTGTGGAAGCTGGGCAGCCGCGAGAAGAGTGATGGCGCACTGCTCGTCGTGGCCGTGCAGGAGCGCAAGGTGCGCGTGCACACCGGCTACGGCTTGGAGGGCGCGCTGCCCGACTCGTGGTGCGGTTCGACGTGTCGCGAGATTGCCCGCGATTACTTCAAGGCGGGGCGATTTGGCCCAGGCTTGGTCGAGTTGGCCGCGCGGGTGGCTCGACAGGTGGCCCATGACCAGCAGGTGCAGTTGACCGGCGTACCAGTAGAGCCACCGGTTCAAACGAACGATGATGTGCCCTGGCACATGTTGATCATTTTGGTGCTGATGTTCGTGTTGCCCACGATGGCCGAGCTGTTTCGGATCACCATGCACCGTCGCTATCCGCGCTCGGAGTTCTTTCGCCAGACGTGGCTAAAGAGCGGCAGTGGGAGTCGCTTCGGCGGCGGTGGATCAGGCGGAGGGAGTTTTGGCGGCGGCAGTTTTGGTGGCGGCGGGAGCAGCGGTGGCGGTGGCGGAGGGGCAAGCTGGTAGCGAGCGCGTCGCGGTTACCGCTTGCGTAGATCGAGGCACACGACCTCGAAGTTGTCGCGCAGATAGAGCAGCCCGTTGGCCAGCGCCGGAGCGTGTCGCAGCGAGCCCATGAGCGCCTCGCGTCCGATCTCGACGTAATTGCCGGGGTCGGCGCGGACGAGCACGACCTCGCCAATCATGGTGACGATGATCAACTTGCCGTCGGCGGCAATCAGGTTCCCTTTGCCAAAGTGGGGCTCGGCCCAGACGCGTTTGCCCGTCGCGGCTTCGATGCACACGAGGTCGGTCACCGGCCCGGCACTACCGACATTGTCGAAGCCATACAAGTGGTTGCCGACCAGCACGGACGTTTGGTACTCGTTGCGGAGCACGCTTTTTGAGCCCAGCGAGGTCCACTGCTCGCGGACCTGCAAGCCCGTGGGAGACGGCTCGATTTTGAGCAGCGCACTGCCGTGATTTTCTCCGGCCGAGATCAACACGCCCCCCAGGACCGGTATCGGCGTGGCGATATTGCAGTCGTAGTCGGTGGGGAACGGATAGCGCCACAGGAGCGCGCCGGTCTGCGGCATCAAGCCGAGCAATGAGTCGCCGGTGAAGCACACGATCTGCTCGGTGAGTGCCAAGTTGAGCAACACGGGCGACGAGTATCCGGCCGAGTCGCGGCCGTATTTCCAGGCCAGCTTGCCGCTGTCGCGCTCATAGGCCACGACCGCGCCGCCGGGCGCGCCGGAGATGATGATGACGAGCGAGCCGGCCACGAGCGGGCAGCCCGCCATGCCGTACTCGGCGCGCGTGCCGCGCAGTTCGTCGAGCACGTCATGATGCCAGAGGACGCGGCCGTCGGCGAAGTTGAGCGCGGCCAGCACGCCATCGCCGGTAAAGGCATAGACGTGATCGCCGGCAATGGTCGGCGTGGACCGGGGCCCATTGCCGGTCGAGTTGCGAAAGGCCGAGGCGACCGAGGTCTTCCAGACGATCCGACCGCTCTGCGCGTCGAGGGCGACAACGAACTGCTCGTCTTCATCTTGCCAGAGGGTGACGGCCCGGCCGCGCGACACGGCGATGCCCGAGGTGCCGACCCCGCCCGTGGCGCGCCACACGACGCTCAGCCCTTTTTGCGGCCAGTCGTCGATCAGCCCGCGCTCGGCCGACACGCCGTTGCGGAGGGGTCCGAGGAACTGGGGCCACTCGCCTAGCGTGGGTTCGGCGGCCGAGGCCAGTGACACTCCCAGCCCCAGCAACCAAGCGAGCCCCAGCAGCCAAGCGAGCATGAGAAGCCGAGCGAACATGAGCGAGCTCATCGGAGAAATGAATCGGACCATCGACTGCGAACCACGCCGCCTATCGAGGTCTGCGCGGCTATTGAGCCAGGGGGACCATCGGAAGCCCGGTGTTTCCCGACCGCGCGTTGCTCGCCGGGGCTCATTCACTGCGCAGGCGTCAATAATATACCGCTCGGGAGTTGAGAGGATAGAGACATTGTCTCTGGCGGATGAGCGGAGGTCGGCGCACAATGAGGCCGCAGGCCGTGTTTGCATGATCCTCAAGGTTTATCATCGGAGCCACCCGTCATGTCGGAAGTTATCGTGCGTTGCCGTCAAAATGGCCCGTTCGTGATCGAAGGCCCGGTCACGGTCATCGATCACCTGGGGAATAAGTTTCCGATCGCGGCGGACAAGCCGGCGGTGGCGCTGTGCCGTTGCGGTCAGTCGCTCAAGCGGCCGTTTTGCGACGGCACGCACAATCGCTGCGGGTTTCAGTCGGCCGAGACCGCGCCGCTACCCGCGTAGGCCGCGCTCGTCGAGCGGTCAATCGACAACTTTTCCCCAGCGGGCGGTCGAGGGTTGCCGGGTCGATGGCCTGCGCCAAGTCTCGTGCGGCAGGGGATTTTCGTTCGCGACCGTGTTCGCCGCGCAGCTGGTTTCGTCCGCACTGCTTGAGTTGCGCCGCCGAGCCGACCTAGAATCGGTCCCCTTGATGGGATCAATTTTCAGGAATCTGCGTGGCTAGGAAGCACCATGGAAGACACTTTGGGCTTGGAATCGACGACGCTCGACGAGGCGTCGCAACAATATCTCCACAAGTGGCACGTGCTCGTGAGCACGACCAATTGGGAAAAAGGGCGGATCATCAGCGAATGGCGCAACGATCTGCAAGCGAGCGGAGCGACCGTCGCTCAATTCAGCGACGAGGCCTGGAGCCGTCGGGTCGGCAGCGTCAGCGGCCAGCATGTCGGCCGCCTGCGTCGTGTGTTCGAGCGGTTCGCCGCGGCCCGTGACTCGTATCCGAAGCTCGCCTGGAGCCATTTCTGCTCGGCCTTGGATTGGCACGATGCCGAGATGTGGCTCGAAGGGGCCGTGCAGAGCGCGTGGAGCGTGGCCGACATGCGCCGCGAACGCTGGCTGGCGATGGGCGGCGACGCCACGCTGCAACCGCGCGACGAGGAGGTCGTCGCCGCCGAGGTCGACGAGGACTACGCCGACCCCGGCCGAGCCCACTCGGCCGACGCGACCCACGACCCCAGCGTGCCGCGCGATTTTGTCGCCGACACCTTTAGCGAGGCGAACTCGAACCAGGCCGACACGCATGAGGACCGTCACTCGACCGGCTTAGGAGTGCCGTTCGCAGTCGAGGAGAACGGCGCAGCCGAACACGCAGCCCAACCGTTGGTCAGCGTCGGCGAACTGCCCGACGACTTGCAACAGGCCTTCGAGACATTCAAGCTCGTCGTGCTGCGGCACAAGGTGTCGGGCTGGGTCGAGGTGAGTGCCGCCGACGTGCTGAACTGCCTGGAGCACTTGAAGCAGTTGACTTTAACGCCTGGCGAAACGGCATCGGCCCCGTTCTGATCGGGTCCCTTGTCCATCCATCATTCGCCACCTCGCATGCATCCGAGCCGGGGACGTGAGTCCCCGGATAAGTTTGCCCTGTCATTCGCCACGTTATCTGGGGGCTTACGTCGAGCGGCTCGGAGGTTTGTACCCGTCGTGCATGCCGTCAAGGGGCAAGCCCCTAGCGGCGGCTCTCGTGGCGTCCTAAACTGAGGTTGTACCCAAGGACGCCCACGCATGACCGTTCAGAACCATCTCACCGAAGACGCTTTGTACCAGGAACACATCCTGGACCATTACGAAGCGCCGTACCATCGGGGTCGCTGTGCTCAGTGCACGCATGGCCACGAGGACGACAACCCGCTCTGCGGCGACGTTGTGAGCATGCAGCTGCGCATCTCGCCCGAGGGACAGATCTGCGAGGCTTGGTTCGACGGCGACGGCTGCTGCATCAGCCAGGCCGCGGCGTCGATGCTCACCGAGCGGGTCGAGGGACAGTCGATCGACGCGGTCCGCAAGTTCACGGCGGCCGACATGCTCGATTTGTTTGGCGTGCGGTTGACCCCCAATCGGCAGAAGTGTTGCTTGCTGCCCTGGCGCGTGTTGCAGGCGGCCGTGTTTTCGCCCGTCAAGTCGACGACCGACGCCCCGTCATGAACGCCCTGAGCGATCGTCCGCCGCTCGACCCGGAGTTGCTGCGCGACGATTTTCCGATCCTCGGCCAACGGGTGCATACCGATGTCGACTCGGGCGTGCCGCTGGTGTACCTCGACAACGGCGCAACGACCCAGCGTCCGCGGCAGGTCATTCAATCGCTGGTCGACGTGTACGAGCGGCATTATGCCAACGTCCATCGCGGCATCCACTTCCTCAGCGAGCAGAGCACCGATCTGTACAGCGAAGCGCGAGACAAGCTCCGCGCATTCATCAACGCCCCCAGCGTCGACGAGGTGATCTTCACTCCCGGAACGACCGAGGCCATCAACCTCGTGGCCCGCAGTTGGGGCGATGCGTTCGTCAAGGCGGGGGACGAGATCCTGCTCACCGAGCTCGAGCATCATGCCAATCTGGTCCCCTGGCAGCAATTGGCCCAGCGCACCGGCTGTGTCTTACGACACATTCCGATCACCGACGACGGGCAGCTCGAAGTGACGCGGCTCGACGCGTTGCTCACGCCGCGCACGCGCTTGCTGAGTTTTGCGGCGGTGTCCAACGTGCTGGGGACGATCAATCCGATTCGGCAACTCGTCGAGGCAGCGCATGCCGTGGGCGCGCGGGTACTGGTCGACGCGGCGCAGAGCGCGCCGCACATGACGACCGACGTGCAAGCCTGGGGCGCTGACTTCGTGGCCTTCAGCGGCCACAAGATGCTCGGCCCCACCGGCGTCGGCGTGCTGTACGGACGGCGCGAGTTGCTCGAGGCCATGCCGCCGTTCTTGGGTGGCGGCGGCATGATCCGCCGCGTCCGGCTCGATGGCTTCGACCCGGCCGAGTTGCCCGACAAGTTCGAGGCCGGCACGCCACCGATCGTCCCGGCCATCGGACTCGGCACGGCGATCGACTACCTCAACCACGTCGGCCTGGAGCGGATCCACGAGCACGAGCAGCGTTTGACGCGCCGCGCGCATGAGCTGCTCGGAGCGATGCCGGGGGTGCGAATTCTTGGCCCCGAGCCGGAACGCAAGGGGGGCATCGTCAGCTTCACGGTCGAGGGGGTGCATCCGCACGATGTGGCCCATCTGCTCGACCGCCAGGGGGTCGCCGTGCGCGCCGGACACCACTGCGCGATGCCGCTTCACAAGCGGCTCGGGGTCGTTGCCACCACGCGCGCCAGCTTCTATCTGTACAACACGCTTGCCGAGGTCGATACGCTGGCCGAGGCGCTCGAAAACGCCCGGCACGTGTTTCGCCGCGCGTGAGACGCTCTCCCATAGCCGGTCCGTCTCGGACCGGATGGGCTGAGCCGAGCAGCGTTGGACTGTTGAGCACGACACGACACTCAGGGCCATTCGTCACACAACCGGTCCGAGACGGACCGGCTATTTTTGGGCCTTGAGCTCAATCCGATACGGTTGTGGCTTGTCGGTCGTGAGCGGCAACGTGTCGCCCAACGCGTGCTGCGTCTGCTGTAGCAACGCGAGCATCCGCGCCAATTGCGGCGCGTGATCTTGCACGTACGCCAGGTCGTTCGCCTCCTGCGGGTCGCTCTGCAAGTCGAACAACTGTGAGCGATTGATCTGCGGATAGCGGATCAGCTTCCAACGCTCGTCGCGCACGGCGCGCTGCACGTCGAGGTACCGGCCGAACAACGTGTCGCGATGGGTTTGCTTGTCTCCCTTGAGCACGCCGGCAAAGCTGCGCCCTTCGACCTCGCTGGGGAGCGACACTCCGGCCAACTCGGCAAGCGTGGGGAACAAATCGAGCAGGTAACACAGCGCGTCGCTGCGGCGATCGGCCACGATGCCTGGGCCAGCGACCACCAGCGGCACTCCCAGGCTGTGCTCATACATATTCTGCTTGCCAAGCAAGCCGTGGCTGCCGATCGCCAGGCCGTTGTCGGCCGCGAAAACCACGATCGTGTTGTCGGCTTGTCCCGAGTCTTGAATGGCTTGCAGCACGCGGCCGATTTGCGCGTCGAGGTGCGAGATCATGCCGTAGTAGTCGGCCAGTTCGCGGCGCACGATCTCCGGCGTTCGCGGCCAAGGGGTGAGTTGCTCGTCGCGGACGAGCATGTGACCGTTGTTGAACGGGTGTTCTTCCAGGTAATTCGCCGGCAAGGGCAACTGCTCGGGATCGTACATCGTGGCGTATTCGGCGGGGGGCGTGCGCGGGTCGTGCGGCGCGGTGAAGGCCGCGTAACACAGATAGGGCCGGTCATGCTGGCGGCGAATGAACTCGATCGCCGTGTCGGCAATCGCGTTCGTCGAGTACGTGGGCGATTCAAAACGACTGCCCGGCGCAAACACGCCGCTGACATCAAAGTGGGCGAACTTGGTGCGAAAATGGTCTGCCATGCCGCCGAGGTAAATGGTGTCGCCGCCGCCAAAAGCTCGGGCGAACGACGCGCCGCCGTTGTGCCATTTGCCCGTGCCGAAGGTTTCGTACCCTTGTCGAGCAAACACGGCCGGCAGCGGCGTCTCGCCGTTGTTCAACTGCAGCGAGCAGCGAAACGTGGTGCGGCCGCTCATCAGTTGCGCCCGGCTCGGCACGCACACGGCCGGCGAGCCCCCACCCATGATATGCGCATGCGAGAAGCTGACCCCGCGCGCCACGAGCCGATCGAGGTTGGGGGTGCGAATGTGAGCGTTGCCCAACGCGTGGATCGTGTCGGGCCGTTGGTCGTCGGCCAATAGCACCACGATATTCGGCCGCGGGGCCGCCAGCCCAAGCGGGCTGAGGGTCAGCCACAGACCAACCGACAAGACGAAGTGAACGAGGTGACGCATCCTATTCAACTCATTATGAGTAACACGGTTTTTGAGAGCCGCGGGCCTATTGTGTTCGACCGCGGCGTGGCTGTCCATCTATTGAGAGCCATCGTGCGCTGGCGGCTATTGAAGTGGACCGCTGCTCAGCGGACAATCCAGCGGATTCGTCGCTGGACTCCGCTGGGCGACGACGACGCATTTCTCAACCATTTCGTGAGCCCCTCGCCATGCACCGCATCTTTACGCTGCTGATCGTTTGCCTCGTCACGCTCTCGTCGGCGGCCGCAGATGAGTTGCCGAACAAGGCTGAGACGTTCGAGGTCAACGGCCATCAGGCGTTCCTCTACGCCGCGCCACGCCCCGCGCCCGGCAAACCCTGGATCTGGTATGCACCGACCTTGAAGGGGATCTCGCTCGTGCAACGACGCATGTATTTCGAGGGTTTCCTGAACGCGGGCATTAGCCTGGCGGGGTTCGACCTCGGCGAAGTGCGCGGCTCGCCGCAAAGCTCGGCCCAGTTCACGCTGTTCTACGACGCGATGGTCCAGCGCGGCTGGTCGGCCAAGCCGATCCTGCTCGGACAAAGTCGCGGCGGGCTGATGATGCTCGCCTGGGGCGTGCGAAACCCCGACAAGGTCAGGGCCTTCGTGGGCATTTATCCCGTCTGCAACCTAGCCGGCTGGGCGATGAAAAATATGCCCGTGCTGTTGGCCGACTACCAACTGACCGAGAGCGAATTGAAAGCCAAGCTCGCCGAGTTGAATCCCTTGGACAATCTGCAAGGCTTGCTCAAGCACAAGGTGCCGATGTTCGTCGTGCACGGCGACTCGGACGCCACGGTGCCGTATGACGAGAACACGCGCATTCTCAAGGAGCGCTACGAAGCCGGCGGCGGACCGATCCGCGTCAAGCTGATTGCCGGCGAAGGGCACAAGGTTGGCCCGGCGTTTTTCGAGTGCCCCGAGTTGCTCTCGTTCGTGCTCCAGCAGGCGAAAACGCCGTAACGCTCGCTGCCGCGAATCGCGTCAGACGATCCGCGCGGTGGCGTGCTGGATCAGTGAGTCGGCGTCTTTTTCGGCTTGCAGCCGATCGAATATCTTGATGGCCAACAGCTTGCTAAAGCGAATGTGATCGACCATCGATTGCCACGCCGCGACGTCGTCGCCCGCTTGCAGCGCGGCCAGAATCTGCCGGTGACCTTGCCAGGCGTCGGCGAGCCACTCGATGCGGGGCTGCTGCCGGGCTTGACGACCGCACTCGGCCAACATGCGCGAGCCGACGATGCTTTGCATGAGCCGGCGGTTGCCCGTGCTGCGCAAAATGATCACATGGAATTGCATGTCGGCGTCGACAAAGCGGCTGAGAATGACGTGATCGTCGACGAACTCGCCCCGCGCGCGATGCTCCTCGACCTGCTCGTACATGGCGTTGCAGAGCGTGGTGAGCGTGAGCAGGTCGTCGGCCGACATGCGCTTGGCAGCCTCGGCGGCCGCGAACCCCTCGAGCGCCGTTCGCAGGTCGTACAGCTCTTCGATGTCCCGACGGTCGGCCTGACGGACAATCGTGCCGTAGCGGGGGACTTGTTCGAGCAGCCCCTCGGACTCGAGTTCATGAATGGCCGCGCGGACCGGCGTGCGGCTAATTCCCATCACCTCGGCGATAGCCTGTTCAGAGACTTTGGAGCCCGGCGGCAGCTCGCCGGTGATGATCTTCTGATGCAGATAGCGATACGCCCTTTGCCGCAGCGATGCTTCGGTGGTCGACATGGCGGCAGCCGTCATCAAGGGGGGGGTGATCGCTCGGGGCAACGCATCACAAATAGCCGTTGCATTCTACTGGGATCCCAGTAGAATCTATGTCGTTGCGAGAATCAAGGTCTCTTCACCACAAGGTCATGCCGTCGGCGGTCGGCGCGAGACAAATAGCAGGAGTTACACATGGTCGGTGCCCCAGTATCAACAGCTCACCCAGCATCAACAATGAGTCCAGCGGCGGCGCACGTTTCGCTGCCGCATGATTCTATGGAATCGCGACTCCCCGAGATCAGCGCGCCCTTGCAAGACGGCATGCTCAAGCTCTGTCAATTGCTGTCCGACGGCACGCGACTCAAGATTCTGTTGCTCTTGGCGCGCGAGCCCGAACTACACGTCAAGGCGCTGTGCCAACGGCTGCTGCAAAGCCAGCCGGCGGTGAGCCATCACTTGGCGCTGCTCAAAGAGGCGGGCGTGATCGAGATGCGCCGCGAAGGCAAGCATAACTTTTACAGCGTGCGTCGACCGCATCTGCGCGTGCTGCAAGACTTGTTCGCCGTCGTGCAACAGGTGCAAGCCGTCAACCAAGCGTAATACGCGGGGCCCTGACGTCATCATGCCCGGCGGGGCCCTTAATCATGCCCGGCGGGGCCCTTAATCATGCCCGGCGGGGCCCTTACATGATAATGCCCGACTGTGGGTCGACGCCGATCCCCTGCGTCAGTCGTACCAGCGCGTCCATGACCATGACCAGCGCGGCGGGGTCGAACATTTCTTCCGAGTCCTCCTCGGTCTCGCCGCGATAGAACTGCTCGAAGTGCATCAACTCGAAGCGGGCATCGCAGTGCCGGAGCTGCTCGATGCGCTCGGCGTCGCTGGCCTCGGTGGGACGCAGCTCGTCGGCCGTGCGAATGGCTTCGAGCAGAATGTCATCCCCCACGGCGTAGTCGATCTCCAGCGCCGCGTGGTCGTCGGGTGAACGAACCATGAGCGACTCGATTTGCCCGAGGGCATTTTGTTCGGTGCTGACAAGTTCGTAGTGTTCGCCGAGCAGGCGAATTTCGGCCACAACCTGCGCGAGCAACGGCCGTTGCGGAGCCGGAAACCAGACGAAATAGGTCTCGCGCCAGCGATAGCTGTCGGGATGGGGTGTGGTCATAGCGAGCACGAGCCTTTCAGCGCCAATCTTCCCCTTCGGTGGGTGGATGACCGTCGGCCCAGGTTTCGAGCGCTTCGAGCATGCCATCCCGTTCTTTGAGCGTGGCCCAAACGACCTCGCCTTGTTCGAGGCGGATTTCGTAAAAGCCCTCCCGTTGGCAATCGTCTTCGCCACAAAAATGCGGTGTGGCCGCGACCCACATTACGCGGTAGAGCGGGAGGAACTTATCGTCCACGGCAAAGAACATCGACATGATAGCGATCCACGAGCAATAACCAAAAGAGTCAATTCGATTTGCCTAGTTGCTGACTACGGAGCGTGGCGGCCTCGACGGCCGCGATCAGCGCGCCGCGCAGGCCGTGCTGTTCGAGCGCGCCGAGGCCGGCGATCGTGGTGCCGCCGGGACTCGCCACCTGATCTTTGAGCGCCGCCGGGTGTTCGCCCGTTTCGAGCACCATCCGCGCCGCGCCGAGCAAGGTCTGCGCGGCCAAGAGCTGCGCGGTGGCGCGGGGCAGGCCAACTTTGACGCCCCCGTCGGCGAGCGCTTCGAGAATCACAAAGGCGAACGCCGGACCAGAGCCGCTCAGCCCCGTCACGGCATCGATGAGTTTTTCGTCGACCTGCACGCTCTTGCCGACGCTGTTCAACAAGCGCTCGACGAGTTGCGCGTCGGCGGGCGAGGCATTGCGACCGAGGCAGTAGCCGCTGGCCCCCGCGCCAATCAAGCAAGGGGTGTTGGGCATCACGCGCACCAGCCGCGGCGCCTCGCCCAGCCCCGCCGCGAGCGTGGCAAGCGTGACCCCCGCCGCCACCGAGATGATCAAGTGCTTGCCCCCCACCACGCCGCGCAACTCCTCGACCACCTGCGGCATCTGCTGAGGTTTGACCGCCAAGAAAAGCACGTCACTGTCGCGAGCCGCTGCTTGGTTGCTGAGTGCGAGCCGGCCGCCGGTCGACCGCTTGAATGCCTCGGCCGAGGCCGCGAGCGGATCGGCAGCGCAGATTTGTGCGGCCGTCACAAGCCCCGCGCGGACCATGCCGCTGGCCAGGGCGGTGGCCATTCGTCCGGCCCCGATAAACGCAAATTGTTGCTCGGCCATGCTACTACACCCTGTCCGTCGACCGCGTGCAGGGCACGGCGTCGGCTTGGTTGGTCGTGGCGACACGTGAAGTTGCCTTACCCATCGTACGTTATTTGGGTTCGATTTTCGATGGGTGGGGGGCAGCCTTCGCGGATGCCCACGCCGAGTTCCGGGGTTTTTGGCCGCAACCTCGCCCCAGATTGCCGTGTCTTGATTCACCGTGAACTGGATTTTATTGAGGTTCAGGTCATTAAGTTAAGTAGGACGACCAGCGGGAGTCCGATGATACCGGCCTCGCGTTGCTCGGCCTGTTAAGCTGGTTATCTGGGCATCAATACCCACGGGTTGTTCGCGCGTGGTGAATCGCAGCCCGCGGTGCGAGGGACATTATCGTTGACAGCACGATCCTCGCCAGTAAGCTCGATAGCGATGGTCGGACGGCTCGCTGCATGATGGTGCGTTTAGCATGTTAGGGGCCATTCACAGGCCAAGGCCGGTCCGCCTCACGCCCGGCCTCCGAACCACCGTTTACGATCACGGAGATTGACATGCCCCGAGTACGACCGCTCTCGATATTGTTTGCGCTTTTGACGCTATTGGCTCCGCTCTGCACGGCGTCGGCGATGCACGTCGAGCGCGACATTCCCTACGCCACGCCCGCCGCAGATCGTCAGGTGCTCGACATCTACGCTCCGGACGACTTCCAGCAAAAAAAACTGCCGGTGGTGTTTTGGATTCATGGCGGCGGCTGGCAGGCAGGAAACAAGACCGACGTGGGCCTCAAGCCGAAGTTCTTCGTCGATCGCGGGTTCGTGTTCGTCAGCACCAACTACCGGCTCTATCCCAACGTGGAGATGGGCGAATTGATCCGTGACGTCGCCCGATCGCTCGGTTGGGTTTACAAACACATCGCCCAGCACGGCGGCGACCCGCGGCGGATTTTCGTCGGCGGACACTCGGCCGGCGCGCAGCTCGCCGCCCTCGTTTCGATCGACGATCGCTACTTGAAGGCCGAGGGGGTTCCGCTCAGTGCCCTCCGCGGCTGCATCCCCGTCGATGGCGATACGTACTACCTGCCGGCCATCATCACGGTCGCCGAGACACGGGCTTTCATGCACGGTCTGCCACAGCCCGGCAAGTTCGGTCATCGCGTCAAGTTCGGCAATGATCCCGAGAAGCACCTCGACTTCTCCGCGGTCACGCATGTCGCCAAGGGAAAAGACATTCCGGCCTTTTTCATCATGCACGTATCCGGGCATCCCGACACGACGGCCCAAGCCAGGCAGCTTGCCGCCAAGCTCCAGTCGGCCGAGATCCCGGTCAAACTCTACGGCGGCCGAGAAACGACGCACGGCAAGATCAACAACGACATCGGCCTCGCCGACGATCCGGGCACCCAATCGCTGATCGAATTTCTCAACAGCGTTTTGAAGTAACGGAGCGCTCTGGAGACAAAATGGGCTGAGGACGCCCCCGCGCTGCAGCCATTTTGTGAGGCGCTCTCACTTGAGCTTCGCTAGTTCTTGAAGGTGCGCGAGGGCTTCTCGGACGAGCGTGGCCCCGGCGTCGGCGGCGACGAAACTGCATTCGGTCGCTCCGTAGCCTCCTTCCTGAGCGGCCTGGGCCGTTGGAATATAGAGCACGAACGGACTCCCCTGGCCGTGATAGGCCAGGCCGAGGATGAACGTGTTGGGGACGGGTGACTGCGCCGAGAGGTCGAGCTGATGCTGAATGAAGGGCTCGCCCGGGATGGCCACCAACGCCAGATCGCGATTGATGACGACCGTCAGCAAGCCAACCTGAGACGTCTGATTGCCGTGGCGATGAGGAATGGTGAGCAGGCTGTTCTGGATTCGAATGTCGGCCGTGTTGGTCGACGGGGCCTTGCGGTCCTTCACGATCCGCAGAGCGGCATTGGCCAATGCGATGCCGGCTTGGCGCGGGATGTTGAACCGATTCTCGCCACGAAGGTTGTGTAGGTCGTACGGGTCGACATCGCCTTGAGCCCCTTGCAAGTAAAGCGCCAAGCAATCGGGGCCCAGCGATTGCTCGATGTGGTCGACCATCGCGCCAGGAAAATCGCGCGAGACGACGCCGGCGGTCATGGTGGCCACGGGATGACAGGCGAAGTGCACGGCCATGGCCCGCGGCTTACCCGAGTGGTCTTCGACCCGAATCACGCCGACGGTTGGGTCGACGGGTTGGGTGGGTCGTCGATCGGGGTTTTCCCACAACGGCGAGACACGGCCATCGCGCACCAGTCTTCGATTGTGGGCCATATAAGCGCCGACGTAGGGTCCTTGCCCCACGACGAGCCGCGCCGGAAACAGGTTCTGCATCGCGCTGCCGATGGCGGCCACGACCTTGTCTTCGGTCGCGGCGTACCACGGATCGGCGGACAAGGCCGTCCAGTCAATTGTCTGGCCAGGGTCACGGCCATTGCGTGTCCAGTCAGGTGCCGTGGGGGGCCTGATGAGCAGTCCACGCGGAGCCATTGCCGCATGCGTGTGGGTGGAGCTGAGGATCACATGCTCGACGCCCCATCGTTGCTTGGCGGCCGCGATCACTTTGAGCGAAGAAAAGACGATCAGGTCCAGCGACACGATGGCCAGCGAGGTGTGTTCGTTTTTGAGCACCAACACCCGAGCGTAGAGCGAATCGCGCGGGCTCAGGGGTTGGCCGGCCAGATTCACCGCCGTGCCCGGCGCGGGTGTGATATCGACCTTGGAAGTGCCCGCCAGCAAGGGGCTGGCGTCCGAGTCGGCCGGGACGGACTGAACCGGGGTCTTGGCTTGGGTCGCCGGGGCGGGCAAGGCACTCGGCGATTCGAGTTCCAGGGCCTCGCGAAACTTGGCCAGCGACTCGGCCTCCTGTCCGCGCGCGGCGTAGACATGTCCGTAGGCGCGTAAGAGCCGGATGCGCCAACTCGGCGCCAGGCTGCTGAGGTCGCCATAGGCTTGCAGCACTTCCAACGCTTGGTCGGTCTTGACCTGATGGGTCAAACAGCGCGCCATGCCGACGGTCGCAGTGAGCGGCTGCCAGCCATTGGATTTGCCCGTCAGGGCGTAGACCTGCCGGTACGCGGCCAGCGCCTGCTCGTAGTCCTGGAGATTATTCGCATAGTGCTCCGCCAGACTGATCCACATGGGCGCATTGCGGGGCGATAGCTTGACGGCCCCCTTCAGGTCCGCCTCGGCCTGCTGACCCTTTTGCAAGAACCCGTAGCACTGGCCGCGCAGATGCAGGGCCTCGGCCGCTGCCTCCGCTTGTTCGGCGGGCCAACGGGCCACGTCAAGGTCGGCAAACTCATCGACGAGTTGTTTCCATTGCCGATCGCGAAATCGTTCGCGCATCCGCGCGAGCGTGGTTTCGTTGTCTGCCGCGGCGGCAACAGCGGCGGTGAGCAGCGTGACCGATGCAATAAACACCCGGCGGATGGCGATGGGACGAAGCATGTTGATCGAGTCGGTAATAGAGTAAAAAAGTCGAGCGCGATTATTTCGCATCCACGGCGTGCACAACCACCGGCCGCCAAATGCCGCCGTTGGCAATCGAGTTGTGAACGCGCACCACCAGCACGTTCGGCTGACCGTGGCGGAGTTGGTCGGCGGGCACGTGCGCCACAAACGGCGTTTCCCAGAGTTCGTTGATCGACTGTTTCTGCGACGACTCGGTATGTTCGCGGATCAACTTGCCGTTGAGGTACACCCAGGCTTGCTCGTCGACCGCGGCAAAGCCGATGCGAATGGCTCGGCCTTGCCAGTTGGCGGGCACCACGAACGTCGTGCGATACCAGCCGTAGCCTTCGTGTTTGCCGACGGACTCGGTCTCGGCCCAAAAGGTGGGCACGCGAATGGGCTGCCAGTCGGTCAGGGCCGCATCGACGGCAAACCACTGCTGCTTCACGCCCTGCTCGATCGGGTCCTTGCGGAACAGCCACGGACCGAGCGGCTGCGGCAGAGGGTTGGGGAGCTTCCGCCAATCGGCCGGCAACTCGAACGAGCTGCGATACAATTCCTCGCGCAGCTTGTGCAGCACCGACGTCTTGGGCTCGTCCGTCGCCTGAGGCGCGGCCGACTCGAACGCAAGCTCACCGAAGTCCCCCAGGTCGTCCACGATCTTGCCCCCCGCCGCGGCCGACCACAACGCGCGGGCGGAGGCCGTCGCGGCGGTGTGCTGCCGGGCAAAATTGGCGCGCCAGGTGGCTCCCTCGCGCGGCGACTCGACCTTCAGGGATGCGTACGGCACGCTCACGAGCGCCAACCATTGTCGCGGGGCTCGATCAAGGCGCATCGTGTACGACCAATCAGCTTTCCAATCGAGATCGAATTTACCGTAGCGCGGGTCGAGCAGATCGGCGGTGAACCCCGTTGCGGCTCCTTGCTTGGCGTCGGCGCGCGGGCCAACGGTAAAGCGATAGGCGATCTCGCGATTGGCCGTCGGCGCGAGATAAACGGTCAACGACTCCGGCTGCGCCGCGAGGGTCTCGTCCGCGGCCAGCTCCGCTTCCAGACGCACATAGATCCGTGCGTTGTCGAACAGCACGCGCACCTGAGTGTTGAGGCTCGGCTGGGAACTGGGCGTCGCGGGGGCAAGCGGGCTGGCAACCGCTTGGCTCCAGGCCGGGGAATCGAGCGCCGGCGGCTCGGTGACCCGCGCGGCTACGAGCCGCTTGGCACCCGGCAGCGGGGCGGCCCGCATCGACTTCGTGTCCCAATTGACGGCCGTGTTGGCATAGGGCTCTTGGTAACCGTTATGCGCCAACTGCAAGTGCTTGGCGTCGTGACCGATCATCGGAAACAACGTGTAGGCCCAACCGCCCATAACGCGCGTGCGATTGCGTTCGTCATACAAGCTGGCAATGAACGCATTGCGGCCATCGATGGCGTCGAGCAAGCGATCGCGCGACGAGAGGTCGGGCTGCACCTGATACGCATGGTAAAGGTGGACCACCTTCGCCAGCCATTTGACATAGTCGAACTCGCGGCGGATCAGTTCCAACCGTTGGCGGCGCTTGTCGCTGTCGGCCAACTTCTCGGCCTGCGCCAAGTTCGTCTCGAGCGACGCGAGCAGGCTGGGCGTGTACAAAAAACCGATCATCTGGAACGGATCGGTCAGGTACTTGCGCCCCTGCCCGTAAATGTTCTGATAGCTCCAGGCCGGCGAACGCGTGCCCAGAAACTCCGAGTACAGCTCGATGCCGTGGTACAGTTGATCGTAGAACTGGATCATCGGGGGCATCGCCTTGCCAAACGCCGCCTCGCAGAACTCATGCACCAACTCCTTGGGCTGCAGGTTTTCCGGGTCGTCGAACATTCGGCCCATCGTGTAGTAGGTCGGGCCTTCAAGCCCAAACAACATGCCGTTGCCGTCGCGATAGATCGAGCGAACGCGATGGGCCACCAACCGTTTGACCTGCGTGGCGACATAGCGCGGCGTACGCATCGGTGTGTAGCGCGTGGCCAAGTTGGGCGTGGAATTGTAGATGTACGAGGAATAGCCCCCCGGCACATGAAAACCCTTCCAAGCGGCAAAGTCCTCGTCGTTCGTTCCCGACAACAGCACAATCGTGTTGTCGGGCAGCTTGTCGAACGACTTGGGCGGCAACTCGGTTTGGATGTACGACATCATGATCACCTGCTTGCCCGGCCGCGACTGCAACACGCGCTCGGCCAGCGTGCGGTGAAAAATCCACAGCTTCTCGTTCCAGTCGGAGCCCGTGTTGTAAAGCTTGGCGCACGCTTCGCACTGACATGCACGGAACCCGTCGGGCTGCCCCAGGTCGACCGCCTCGAACCCACGATCAAGCCAAGAGAGCAAGTCCTGATAGATGAGTTCCTGCACCTCGGGGTTCGAGATGCAGTACTGGGCATTACCCGGGTTGCCACCGCTGCGCTGGCCTCCGAGCAGGGCAAAGTACTCGGGGTGTGTTTGGGCGTATTTCGCCACCGGCACGGCTCGTTCGTAGGTGTGCGCGCCAAAGACATCGGCCACGGGCGGGAACCGATTGTTGGCCAGGTCGTAATAGCTGCCCCCCTCGGGGTACGCTGAGTTGAATTCGATCGGTGGCGATTTCCGCACGTTGAGCGCGCTGGGAACCTTGATCACCGGACGCGGCAAAAACTCGATCGCCGGCGAGAGCAGCGGATCGATCTTGGCGACGGCGGATATCGATTGTCGCGGAGCAATCTCGGGATAGAGAAACCGTGTCCCAACGTACTCACGCAGAAAATCAGCCACCCCCTTCGCGGTCCCCAGCCGAGCCCACGGAATTCGCGGCTGCGGCTGACTCAGGGAGGGCTCGGGCGAAGCGTGATCGCGACCGGCAATGATCACATCGCGACCCACCACCCGATGCACATAGCCCCAATGCTTCAGTTGACTCGTCTCGACCCCTTGCTGTTGGGCAAACTGAGTGTTCCCCACGAAAATCGAGGGGCGCGCGGCATCGTGCGCGCCTTCGATCGCAATCGGGATCTCGACACCGTTGGCCGCAAACGCGCATTGAATCAGCCGCGCCATCTGACCCAAACAGGCCCCCAGCTCGGCGTTCGCAGTCGAGTTGGGCACGACCAGCTGATACGCGGTCTTCCCCGCCGCGGCCAGCTCGAGGTCGGCGGCCTGCACAGCCCGGCCCGAGAAGATCAGAACGAGCAGCGGCAACACGATCCAACACTTCATGGCGAGGGCATCTCCAGGGCGTGGGGGCTGACAGAGCGAAGGCCCGTGGGTCTGTGGACGGCGGCGTCCCAGGCCCAGCGTGCGCCCTATCTTAACCTCGCGCCCTACGCGCGGGAGAGTGGCGTGGGACAATAATGGCCCTATTTTTCCTCGCTCGGCGCGCCATGAGCGCGCAGTGCCCCCACCGATACAAGTGGCCAAACAATTGCCGCTCCCGCGCGGCTAGTTGAAGTCGTCGTGTTAGCCGCGACGGCCCAAGCCAGGCAGCTTGCCGCCAAGCTCCAGTCGGCCGAGATCCCGGTCAAACTCTACGGCGGCCGGGAAACAACGCACGGCAAGATCAACAACGACATCGGCCTCGCCGACGATCCGGGCACCCCATCGCTGATCGAATTTCTCAACAGCGTTTTGAAGTAACGGAGCGCGGGCTCTTCACTTTTCGGTTAACGAACAAGGGTCGCTAGGCTCACAACCACACACCCGTGAACACGGTTGTGAACGTCAACGGATTGGTCACGAATCGACGATTCGCGCCGCCGGCGTTTCCGCGCGGGTGGACCGCATTGAACGTGGTGACTCGCACAGTGTTGCCGGTCGCGTATAGCAACTCGGCGAAGCTCGTTTGAGCCGTCAGCGTATCGACGCCGGGGCCATCGTCGAGGACTGCGATGTCGTTGCCGCCCGATCCGGCGATCAGGTGGGCGTGAACCGTGTCGAAGGCGCGGGCGTCGAGCGTGTAGATCCCGGCTCGATAGAGCACGCCAAACGTCGGGCTGCCGTAGAAGATGTCGTCACCGCTTGAGCCGTCGAGAGTGGCGGTGTCGGTCCCGGCGCTGGCCATTGCGTAGACGTGTGTGAAACCGATCACGCGATCGAGGGTGTACGGAGTTTGCAGCGTGGCTTCGGTCGGACGGCCTATAAACGTATCGTTGCCGGCCGAGTCGTAAAGCACGGCCACATCGACGCCGCCGCCGGAGGTGGCGATGACGGTCGTGAAGTCGAACACCTGCTCGAACGAAACCGGCGTGGAGAGAATACTTTGGTTGGGCGTCGCCGGGTTGCGTGTGGCGGACGACACGAGTCGCGTAAAGGTGTCGACGTCCGTGCTACCCAACAGGTTGGCCGTATCATTACCACCACCGCTGAAGCCGACCTGCCACTCGAAGTTGTTGGCCAGGAGCGTCACGCCGAGGGTGGTCATGGCCGATTGGGTCGGGGTCATGTTCAACGTTTGATCGCCGCTGTCGCCGAGCATGATCGCCAGATCGGTGCCGAACGAGGCGTTGACGGTGATCGTGCCGAAGCCGATCGGCTCGCTGATATAGGTGTTGGCACGATCGAAGAGATAGCCATACGCGCTGAGCATAAAGAGCACGTCGTCGGTGGCGGTGTCGCCTAGCGTGGCGGTGTCATTTAACTGGCCGTAGATGTACTGAATCTCGCCATCGGCCTGCACCGCGAGCCCCGCGGTCGAACTGGCGAAGGACGCGGGATTGATCGTTACATTTTCGACGAGGCTGGCATGGCCGTGGAAAAAGAAAAGGTCTTTGCTCTCCTCGGCGATCACGATTACCTGATTGATTGTCGCGGTCGAGAAGACATAGACTTCGCCGTTGAAGAACGTGTAAAATTGGCCTGCGCCACTGCGGATCAGATGGATGCTGTCGACCGCCGGAGTGCCGTGGATCGTCAGCGTCTGGCCGCTGACACGGTAGCGGTCGAGATCGGCCGTTCCGCCCGGTGTGTTCGTGGCGGCGGCGGCCGTTAGGACGCTGCCGATATGGGTGGTGACTTGCTGCACGCCGTTCTCAGTCGCGTCGTCGCCAGAGACCGAGTCGATGTCGACGATGACCGGCTCGACATTCTCAGACAGTACGTCATGGATGGCGGTGAGCGTGATCGAGCCGCTGATTTGACCGGCGAGAATCACGATCGTGTTCGAGCTGGCCGAGTAGTCGACGTTGTTCGTCGCGGTGCCGCTGAGTGCGAGAATGACGGTAACGTTGCTTGCCGCCAGACTCGAGAGCGTGGCGGTAACCGTATTGTCGCCGCCATTCTCGGCCAGCGGAGTCCCCGCAATCGAGAGCGTGACGGTCATCGGCACGCTTTCGGAAAACTTCCATAGCTCTTGGCCATGCACCCCGTCATCGGCGTTGAAGTACAAGGTGCCGTTGACAATTGTGAGATAAAATGGCGAGCTATCGCCGCCGAGGCGGGGATTGATATCCTGGACGAGTACGGTCCCCGCACTCGTGCCGTCGCTTTGCCACAATTCGTAGCCATTCGTGCCGTCCGTGGCGCGGAAATACAATGTCCCATTGACGTTTATGAGGTACCGCGGGTTGGAATCGTTAGCGACTGTCGGGGAGTTGGCGTTGATGTCTCGAACCAAGACCGTCCCGGCACTGGTGCCATCGCTCTTCCACAGTTCAAAGCCAGTGATGGCGTCGTCGGCCTCAAAATAGAGCGTCCCATTGACATTCGTAAGACGGTTTGGAAGGGAATTGTTACCGCCAACGCCAATATCGCGGACGAGGACCGTGCCGCTACTGGTTCCGTCGCTCTTCCAGAGTTCGAAGACCGTCACGCCGTCATTGGCGCTAAAGAACAACGTCCCGTTGACGTTCGTGAGATTAGCCGGGAAAGCATTGTAATCCCCGGGGAAGATATCCTTGACGAGGACGGTCCCCGCGCTGCTGCCGTCGCTCTTCCAGAGCTCGGTGCCATTGATACTGTCACTCGCCCGGAAATACAACGTCCCGTTCACGTTGGTGAGATACATGGGAAAGCCATCGCCAACCGCGCCGGGGAAGATATCCTTGACGAGGACGGTCCCCGCGCTACTGCCGTCGCTCTTCCAGAGCTCGGTGCCGTTGATACTGTCACTCGCCCGGAAATACAACGTCCCGTTGACGTTCGTGAGATCAGTCGGGTAAGCACCACTACCACCGGCCCGGATATCCTTGACCAAGACGGTTCCCGCACTGGTGCCGTCGCTCTTCCACAGCTCGTAGCCATTGACGCCGTCGTCGGCCTGGAAATAGAGCGTGCCATTGACGTTCGTCAAATTCTTGGGCCAAGCATGGCCCGTGGGGTTGATGTCCTTGACCAGAACCGTCCCCGCACTCGTGCCGTCGCTTTTCCAGAGTTCGACACCGCCCGGACTGCCGTCACGGGCTTGGAAGAATAACGTTCCGTTGACGTTCGTGAGATACTTGGGCAGACCATCGCCAACTGGCCCGGGGGAAATGTCCTTGACCAGGACAGTCCCGCTGCTGGTGCCGTCACTCTTCCACAGTTCCCGACCGGTGAAGTTATCTTGGGCCGCGAAGTACAACGTTCCGTTCACGTTGGTCAGATAATAGGGATACGCGCTCTCCGTACCTGCCTGCGGGTTGATATCCCGGACCAGCACCGTTCCCGCGCTGCTGCCGTCGCTCTTCCAGAGTTCGCCGCCGGTGATACCGTCATCGGCACCGAAAAGTAACGTTCCGTTGACGTTCCCCAAAAACGCCTGGACCGTATCGCCAGTGCCCGGACGGATATCCTTGACGATTACCGTCCCCGCACTGCTGCCGTCGCTCGTCCATAAGGCCATGCCTGCCATGTCGTCCCTGGCCCGAAAAAACAACGTTCCATTCACGTTCGTGAGTGAATTCGGGACAGCACTGTCAAGTCCAGGGATCATGTCGCTGACCAAGACCGTCCCTAAACTGCTGCCGTCACTCTTCCACAGCTCTTGCCCTGCCGTACTGTCGATGGCTTGGAAATACAACGTCCCGTTGACATTCGTGAGATATCGCGGATAAGCGCCGTTCGTTCCGGGACGGATGTCCTTGACCAGTACAGTCCCTGAACTGGTGCCATCACTTTTCCACAACGTGGTGGCGGTAGTTCCTTCCTTGGCACTAAAGAACAACGTCCCATTGACGTTCGTGAGATACTGCGGGTTAGCATGATTGGAGCCGGGAAAGATATCGCGGACGAGGACGGTCCCCGCGCTGCTGCCGTCGCTCTTCCAGAGTTCGTAGCCATTGGTGCTGTCAAAGGCATTGAAGTACAACGTCCCGTTGACGTTCGTGAGAAAACTTGGATGAGCATTTGGAATGCCGGGATTGATATCGCTGACTAGAACGGTCCCCGCGCTGGTGCCGTCGCTCTTCCAGAGTTCGCCGCCGTTGGTCCCATCATCGGCCCGAAAGAGCAACGTCCCGTTGACGTTTGTGAGAAAACTTGGATGAGCATTGGGAATGCCGGGATTGATATCACTGACGAGTACGGTCCCCGCGCTGGTCCCGTCGCTCTTCCACAACTCATAGCCGTGCGTGCCGTCGTCGGCCTCGAAATAGAGCGTGCCATTAACGTTCGTCAGCGAACGCAAGATCGACCCGCCAGTGCCAGGCAGAATGTCGCGAACCAAGACGGTCCCCGCGCTGGTCCCGTCGCTCTTCCACAATTCGTAGCCATGCGTCCCGTCGTCGGCGCGGAAATAGAGCGTCCCATTGACGTTCGTGAGATAGCGTGGTCCGGTTCCGTAAATGTCAGGATTGATGTCGCTGACCAAGACGGTTCCCACGCTCGTCCCGTCGCTCTTCCACAACTCGATCCCTTCGTTGAGTGTGGCTGCTGAAAAGAACAGCGTCCCATTCACCTCAACAGAATTCTCCGGGCTGGAACTTGGATTTGTGCCGAAGTCCTGGATATCGCGCACCAGCACGGGCACCATCGCCAGCATCTGCCGCGACTCGAGCGGCTCGACGCGTAGCCATCGCGCCCGACGTGGGGGCCTCGAAGGATGATGCCCAAGGGACTTGCAGCACGTGCAAACCCATCTCCACACGCGCGAAACTGCCAAGCGACACACATTCTTCGTTAACGAGAACGAGACCGATCGATGGTAATCACCATCCGTGTCAACCAGTATACAAGCAACGTTCGACGGTTTCGCCAGGAATCGCTCAGGATCATCCGGTTCTTGCGGACGGGACTCGCTTGGTGCGACGGGCCTGAATTTGCCTGCAATGGCCACTCATCTTGAGTTACAATCGTCCTTTCGGCGTTTGACCTTGGACACGGACACTCACCTGGATGAACCTGAAATAACCCGTGCGACCTGACCGGATGGGGACCGATCGCGTTGCCCGCATCCAATCGAAGCAACTCCCTCGCCGCATCCATGAACCAGCCGACCCCGCTCACCCTCAAAGTCGAACGAGAACGAACCATGCGCGTCCCGACGTCTGCACTGAGCGTTTTTATCGTGCTCGCAACCGCGCTGCGTCTCGTCGCGGCTGAGCCGCTCGCTCCGACGCATCGCGATTTGGTGTACGGCGAAGCGAGCGGGCAGAAGTTGCTGCTCAATCTGTATCTGCCGAAGAACGTCGAGCATGCGCCGCTGGTCGTCTACATCCACGGCGGTTCGTGGCGGGCTGGCAGTTACAGAAGCTGCTCGATTGATTTTCTGGCGCAGGAAGGCTTCGCGGTCGCGTCGATCGAGTATCGCTTCACCAGCGTGGCGATCTTCCCCGCCCAGATTCACGACTGCAAGGCGGCGATCCGCTGGCTGCGCGCCCACGCCAACGAGTACGGCTACGACGCGACCAAGATTGGCGTGGCGGGCTCGTCGGCCGGCGGACACCTTGCGGTCCTCGTTGGCACCACGGGCAATGTCGGCGAATTGGAAGGGGACGTCGGCGGCAACACCAACCAATCGTCACGCGTCGCGGCCGTCGTCGACTATTACGGCCCGACCGATTTCGTTCTCCGCGGCAAGACGCACCCCGCGCGCGCCAACGCGCCAGACTCGGGCACCTATCAACTGCTGGGCGGCGCGGCGAATGAGCACTTGGAAAAGGCGCGACGCGCCAGCGGCGTCTCCTACGTCACCGCCGACGATCCACCGCTATTGATTCTCCACGGCGACAAGGACAAGACCGTCTACATGGATCAGTCGGAGAGCCTGCGGGACACCTATACGAAGAGCAAGCTGCCCGTCGAATTCATCGTGGTGAGCGGCGCGGCGCATGGCGGTGCCGTGTTCTACTCCGGCGAGAACCGCCGCCGCGTGACCGAGTTCTTCCGCACGCACCTCTGCGGCGCAAAGGACTAATCTTTCGAGCCGCCATTGGGCGACAGTTGAAGTCGTCGTGTTAGCCGCGACGGCCAATGCGCACGTAGCCCGAACCGAACTGATCGGTGTGACTAGGCCACGGCGGCGTGGGGGACGAGGGCATCCCATCGATCACGCCGCCCGGTTGACGGATGTATTGATTGGGGATCGTCGTCATGCCGGTTCCCGCGACGCCCCATTGCCAGGTGGTCTGCAAGTTGGCGCGGCGCGGCACAACGACCGCGTGCGGCTCGCCCCAGGCCGGGTCGTAAAACCCGCGCTGCCACATGACGCGCGGACCGGAGACTCGCGTTCCCAGACTGAAGACCGGGCTGGCCGCGTCGGCCGACACCGTCGAAAGCAACATCGCGACCAACAGGCACGTGCGTTTCATGATCGTTGCATCTTCCTATGCGACAACGTGAGCGTAAGAGCGGTCGACTACCAATGTTCGACGCGCGTATAATTCACCGGCAGCGGGTGGCCATCGAAGCGAAAGTAACGCCGCGAATGGGGGTTGAGCCACTCCGAAGGTTGCAGCGGCTGGTAGGTCGTGTAGGTGTGGCCAACCCACTCGGGCACCGGCAACGGAGCAACGTACAGCTTGGCGTCGGTGCCAGGACCATTGCTGTAACGATTCGAGAACAACGGGCGGACCTTGTAGGCCTCGGCCGTCGAAGCACCCAGCGCCGACACGAGCAACGCGAGCGCCAAAGTGCGATGGTATTTGAACTTGAGCATGGGCGATGATCTCCGCTTCCGCGCTCGATGGGGAGCACCCAAGCCGGGGCCCCAACCAAGGCGTTTCCGATTGAAACGACGCTAGCAGAACTACGTGATATTTCGGCTCTAACGCCTGACGCGGAGCAGATTTTGGCTCGGGGTCGTCACGACGCGCACAGTTTGCCTAACGCGGCCCCGAAACATGCCTGTGACCTCTCGCCCCGGCCCGATATAATCGGCACCGCTTGCCAAAGCGATTTTTGTTCGGACCCTATTCGCCCCTTCAGTGAGTCGCGCGCCTGTGATTAGCAAGACCTCGGACACCGACGCTCCCCGTTCGACCCCCGCCGCCTCGATCCCCCGCCGTCGCGCGACGGCCGAGAGCATGGCCGAGGGGCAGCGTGATATCTCGGTCAGCGAATTCTTCGCCAAGAACCGGCACCTGCTCGGCTTCGATAACCCTCGCAAGGCGCTGCTCACCACGGTCAAAGAAGCGGTCGACAACTCGCTCGACGCCTGCGAGGAGGCGGGCATTCTGCCCGAGATTTGGGTCCACATCGAAACGACCGGCAACAACCGTTACAAGGTTGGCGTGCAAGACAACGGCCCCGGCATCGTCAAGCAGCAGATCCCCAACATCTTCGGCAAGCTCCTGTACGGCTCGAAGTTCCACCGCCTGCGGATGAGCCGCGGTCAGCAGGGCATCGGCATCAGCGCCGCCGGCATGTACGGCGTGCTCACCACCGGCAAGCCGGTCAAGGTGATGTCGCGCATCGGCGCGAAGAAGCCGGCCCACTACTTCGAGATTCAAATCGACACCAAGAAGAACAAGGCCGAGGTGCTCAACGGCAAAGGCGAAGGAGTCGACATCGAACCCTCCGACGCCAAGCAAATGGAAAAGCACGGCATCGAATGGGTCGACGTGCAACACGGCACCCGCGTGACCATCGAGCTGGAGGCGAAATACCAACGCGGCCGAGGCAGCGTCGACGACTACCTCGAACAAACGGCGATCGCCAACCCGCACGTCACCATTCACTACCTCGACCCCGATGGCGCGCCGCACGAATATCCCCGGGCGGCCGACAAACTCCCCCCCGAGCCCAAAGAAATTCTGCCGCATCCCTACGGCATCGAGCTGGGCAACCTAGTCACCATGCTCCAAGCGAGCAAAGGGAGCACGCTGTCGCAGTTTCTCACCAGCAGCTTTTCGCGCGTCAGCTCCTCCAAGGCCGCCGAGATTTGCGAGACCGCCAAGCTCAGCACTCGCGCCAACCCCGGACGCATCGGCCGCAACGACGCCGAGGGGCTCTACCAAGCCCTGCAAAACGCGAAGATCCCAGCCCCGTCGACCGATTGCATCACCCCTATCGGCGTCGACTTGCTGCTCAAGGGGATGCACCAAGTCGTGCAAGCCGAGTTCTATGCGGCCGAGACTCGGCCCCCGTCGGTCTATCGCGGCAACCCATTTTTGATCGAGGCGGCCGTGGCCTACGGCGGCGTCTCGCAAGCGACGAAAGTCTCGCTCGAAGCGCTCACCGAGATGCTTCACGAAACCGACGCCCGCACCCTGCGCCAGTTTCTGATCAACGGCTTCAGCGGCGTCGGTGCCGACTCGGCCGACAAGATCATCGACGAATGCAAACTCGGCACTCGTGTCTCGCCGCAACGGCTCAAGGCGGCCGAGATCAAACAACTGCACGAGGCCATGCGCAGCGTGAACCTCGAAGAGGGACAATCAATGAATGTGCTGCGGTACGCCAATCGCGTCCCGCTGCAATTTCAGCCCGGGGCATGCGCCATCACGCAGACCATCATGGGCACCAACTGGCGCGCCTACGGACTGAGCCAGTCGCGCGGCTCGTTGCCCAGCGGACCGATCACGATCATGGTCCACATGGCCAGCGTCTGGGTCCCGTTCACCAGCGAGTCAAAAGAGGCAATCGCCTCGTATCCCGAAATCCAAAAAGATATCCGCCTAGCCTTGCAAGCCGTCGGCCGCAAGCTGGCCATGTACGTCCGCAAGCGGCAGAAGGTCAAGCAAGAGGGTGAACGCCGCAATATCTTCCTACGCTACCTGGGCGAGGTCGCCGAGGCGGTCCACACCATCAACGGCCACGACAAGAAGAGCCTGTACGAGCAGTTGCTCAAAGTCGCCAAACGCAAAACGTCCGACGCCGACATCAAGCTCGACGACCAGGGCCGCGTCATCGATACCGACGACGACGCCGAGGAATTCGGCGACGGCGTGCTGATCGTCAAACCGGGGGTGTAGGAGGATATTTATTTACGGCGTTCTCTTCGAGCCGTCCGCCAGATAAATGCGTATAATGAAGCTATGAGGAACCAACGTTTACCGGTTGACGTGCCTTCGATACCGGCGGTTTTTACGCCGTCGCATAGTGTCGTTCCATACGAAACACAGCTCAACCAGAACCTGGAGTGGGCAATGAGTGAGGGAAGTCTGTTTTTTGAGGGGCGGGGTAAAGTACAAGAAAGCTTCAAGCGGATTACCAAGCGCCTTGAAGAACTGAATATCCCTTACGCTGTTGTCGGTGGCATGGCGCTACTTCTACACGGCTATCGTCGATTTACGGAAGATGTCAATATTCTTGTTACTCGTGAAGGCTTAGAACAAATCCACCAATCGCTGGATGGACTGGGATACGTTCGTCCGTTTGAAAAAAGTAAGAATCTTCGCGACAGTGAAACAGGTGTGAAAATCGAGTTTCTAGTCACGGGCACTTATCCCGGCGATGGGAAACCAAAAGAAATCGCGTTCCCTGACCCAAGTACCTCGGCTGAGACTCTTGATGGCGTGCGAGTCATTTGCTTGCCGCAGCTTGTTAGTCTGAAGATTGCCTCCGGAATGACTGGGCAAGGTCGTACCAAAGACATCGGTGATGTTGAGGCGCTTATCAAGCTGATGAATCTACCAGAGTCGTTCTCTGCCGAATTGCATCCAGTTGTTCAAAGCAAATTCATCGAGATTTGGCGCGGGATGCATGTAACTGCGAAGCGTTACATATTGTTATGGCGCAACAAATGGTTGACTGCCCATGCCGCAACCATTGAGGACATGCTCAAGGCCTTGAGCAATGCTTCTGCGGAATTGGCGGCAATGCTGGCCGACGGTGTTGTTCTCGATACCGAAGGTGGGACATCCGATGACTATGCTCGGCTGGTAACCACCGATCCAGTGATTGCCGCCAAATACGGCATGCAAGACGAAGCAGAGTATTGGGGGCTCGATGATGATGAATCGTCTAACAATATGAATGTTAAATAAATTCCTTTTAGCTCGATTGAGTTTACTTACGACATAACATGGCCAAGAAACCTGAAGCCGAAAAAGTCGCCCTTTCGACCAAAGACAAAAAAACGCTCGGCTCGCTGCGCACCGTCGCCACCGACGTGATCGCCTGTGCCGAACGAGGCCGACCGCCGCACCTCGATGTGCCGAGCCGGTCGCTGTCGAACACCAAGTTCAACAAGTCCAAGCGGATGCTCGAGATGGGAAGCGGCACCAATCGCCGCGAACTCTTCAACCTCGCCCAGGCCAAGGCCTATATGCAAACCCTGCTCATCGGCAGCGGCTGCAAACGACTCATCGAGCAAGGCAAGACCACCAGCCTCCGCGGTCTGTACTACATGCTCAAGCACACCATCGAAGGGACCAAGGAAGAAACGTTCGAGGAACAGGGGGAGAGCGACGAGATCATCGAAGACGTCGAAGTCACGCTCGAATCGCTCCGCGAAGAGTTGCACGTGTACGCCAGTAATCGCGGCAACCTCGTGGGCCCACTCACGGTCGTCGACGGCGAAGATGTCATCGACTGCACGCGATTGGGAAGCGCCGGCTATAGCATTCCCTCGATTGTCGAGCCCGACGTGATCCGCTTTGATGAGTGTAAAGCCAATTTTATTCTACACGTAGAAAAAGACACTGTTTGGAGAAGGTTTCAAGAAGATCGTTTTTGGAAAAAGTATAATTGTTTGGTCACACATGGAGGTGGGCAACCTCCTCGTGGTGTGCGACGATTGTTACACAGATTGCACAATTCCTTTCAGCCTGGTGGCAAGCCCCGGAATCCATCCGATGATCCTACCAAGGTTCCCAGATTGCCCGTGTACTGCCTGCTCGATAACGACCCCTGGGGCTATTACATCTACAGCGTGCTCAAGCAGGGCTCGATCAATCTGGCGTTCGAGAGTGCCCGAATGGCAATTCCCGACTGCCGCTACATTGGCCTGCGGAGCAAAGACTTCGAGCGCTGCCAGTTGAGCAACAGCGTGAAGATCAATCTGAACGATCAGGACATCAAACGGGCCAAGCAGATCGCCGAGTACCCTTGGTTCAAGGACAAAAAAAGCTGGCAAAAGGAAATTGCCCTGATGCTCGACAACGGCTTCAAGCTCGAAGTCGAATCGCTCATCAGCAAAGATATTAGCTACGTCAGCGAGGAGTACGTGCCGCAACGGCTCGACGAGAAGGACTGGCTCGACTGAGCCCAATAATCGAGTGCTCACCCCAAGCCGGCGGCTCTGCCGCCGGTCTTTCGGCGACAGAGTCGCCGGCTTGGGGATACTTTCTGTACGCGTTACATTGAGACGAGCCGCTCGACACGCAACCGAAACACAGACCACTGGAATCACCGCATGAGCACCATAGGATTTATCGGCCTGGGAACGATGGGCCGACCGATGGCCAAGAACCTGATCAAGGCGGGCCATTCGCTGGTTTTTTTCGCCCGCAAGGACGAGATCGCCGCCGAGTTTACCGCCCTGGGGGCTCAGCGTGCCGCGACCCCTGCCGAGGTGACGCGGCGCTGCGAGTTCATCATCACCATTGTGACCGCCGACCCGCAGGTGACCGAAATCGCCTTGGGGAAAGACGGGATCATCGAGGCCGCCGCGAAGGGCAAGCTGCTCATCGACATGAGCACCGTGGGACCCGCGACCGAGCAGAGCATCGCCGCGAAGCTGCGTGAGCGCGGCATGAGCATGATCGACGCCCCGGTCAGCGGCGGACCCTGGGGCGCCGAGGCCGGCACGCTCGCCATCATGGTCGGCGGCGAGCAGGCCGATTACGACCGGGCCCTGGGGGTGCTGCAAGCGATGGGCAAGCACCTGTTCCATGTCGGGCCCATCGGCAGCGGCCAGACCGTCAAGCTCATCAATCAGATGGTCGGCGGCGGCATCATGGCGCTCATCGCCGAAGGCTTCGTGCTCGGTCGCGCGGCGGGCGTGAACCTCGAGTCGCTGCTGAGCGTGATGCTGGTGAGCAGCGCCAACTCGACGGTGCTCGACGCCCGAGGCAAGAAATTTTTGCTCGCCAATCAATTCACCCCCGGCTTCATGGCCGAGCTGATGCGCAAGGATATGAGCCTTGCGGTCGAAATGGCCGACGGCCTCAAAGTTCCCACCCCGGTCGCGGCCAGCGCCTTACAACAGTACACCACCACGATCAACCAAGGGCACGGCCAAGACGACTTCTCGGCGATTGTCAAAGTCTGCGAACGAGCCGCCGGCGTGCAACTCCACTCAACGGACACGAAACTATGACCGCGCAAACTTGGCAAGCGCTCGGCGCGCTGCTCGCCGCCGTGGGCGTGGGACTGGGCGCGTTCGGCGCGCACGGGCTCGACAACTATTTGCAGCAAACCTTCGCGGGCATCGAGAGCGAACTGCTCGCGCGGCGACTCGCGCAGTTCGACACCGGCGTGCGTTATCAACTGTGGCACGCGCTGGGCATCATCCTGGCGAGCCTCGCGCTCGGCGGCCGCTCGACCCTCGCCGCCGCGCTGTTCCTCGCCGGCATCGTGCTCTTCAGCGGCATGCTCTACGTGCTGGTATTGACCGGCAAGACCTGGCTCGGCGCGATTGTTCCGCTGGGGGGCGTGGCGTTGATCGCCGGTTGGGTCGTGTTCGCCGTGCAAGCTGTTCGCGAACGAACCGTCCACTGAGCCGTGTGCGACGCTAAGGACCAACGAGAACGCTAAGGACC
>CAZZBK010000019.1:45149-53033 GCA_964652155.1 uncultured Planctomycetaceae bacterium
GAACCGTCCACTGAGCCGTGTGCGACGCTAAGGACCAACGAGAACGCTAAGGACCGACGAGCATGCCGACCGGGGCGGTCTTGGCCTTGAAATCCCAGTCGTAGCGGGCCAACTCGAGCGACAACAGCGCGATCGCGACGCCGACGGCCAAGAATGACAGAGCGAGCAGCGCTGTGTAGACGTTGAACTTGCCCAGCAGCGAGGGCTGGATGTCAGTTGATTCGGGTTGCGACACGGTCGTTCCTTTCGATTTTGCCCTTTTGGAACTGCGGCAGAGCCTTGGCGACCGCTTTCTCCGGTCGCGCGTCGACCACCTGCACCCGGCCAAGATACTGTGTGCCGCGGGTGACTTCGAGCGTGTGTCCGCGGTTGAGCCCGTCGTCGGTGCCGAGCGAAATCTCCATCAGCCCGTCGTTGGCCACGGCCAGCACAATGCCGTCCATCTTCGGCGGCTCGTTCGACACGTCGGTCTCGACCGACAAGCCGCGCCGTTCGAGCACGACCTTGGCTTTGGTCAACTGCTCGGTGAGCTTGACGTTCGTGTCGTCCAAGCGGCGCCGGTCGGCTTGCAGGTTGTTACGGTCGTCGAGCAATTGCACGTACTGTCTGAATTTCTCGTCCTTCTCCTCACGCAGCTTTTGCAAATCGGTGCGCAGCTGATCGACTTTCTTGTCGGCTGCTTCGACGTTGGCGACGGCAGCCGTGGCTAGCGACGTGGCCTCGCGGAGGTCTTTTTCCTTGGCGGCGAACTGCTCCTTCGAGTCTTCAATCTCTTGAAGCAAGGTGTCGCGCGCCGTCTTGAGCTTGTCGACGCTGTCCTTCTGCTCCTTGATCTGGGCTTGGAGCGTTTCGAGCTCGGCGAGGCTTTTCGCCTGCGTGTTCTGTAGCTCGGTCTTGAGCTGCGCGATCTTGGTCGACAGCGCGGTCGCTTTATCGCGCCAGTTCTTGTGCGTCGAGTAGACGCTGACCGCGAAACCCAAATACACGCTGGTCATCACAAAGATCAGCGTGACTAAAATTTTACCGACGAGATTCATCGCCACCGCTCCTGGAGCGTTCAGAACACAAGGCCATCGAACTGGGCACGACCGTGTGCGACATATTGCCTATCCTGACACAAAATCGGCCACCTCTTGAGGTTGAAACCGGGTCGTGTGCCAGACTGGGGAACCCCAGCCGAATCGATCGATTAATAGGCCGACACCATCTTGGAGTTGAGTTTTCAGTATAAACTCGCTCAAAAATCAGCGTCAACAAACTTCCGCCCGAGATTCAAAATAGCCCCATTTCGCTCCCCTCCGCAGCCGGTATATCCAGACCTGTACCCATCGGCAGAGGGGGGTTAATAGCCTCGGGAGCGTCTGGGCAGGCAAACGACGGCACTCAAGAGCAGGCACGCGCCGGCGAACCCGTCGCCCCAGGCCAGGTACGCGCTCTGCCGTGGGTCGAGCTGCACGTCGGCGACGATCGTGTCGGTCGCGCGGCGTTTGCCTTGGCGGACGATCGTCCCCTGCGAGTCGATCCAGGCCGAGAAACCCGTGTTGGCCGCTATCAAGAGCGGCTTGCGACACTCGACCGCTCGCATCACGCCGCAGGCCAGGTGCATGTCGAGCTCACTCGAGCCCCAGAACCAACCGTCGTTCGTCAGGTTCACGAGCACGTCGGGCTTGTGTCCGGCGACGGTCAACTCGTTCACGCTGCGGCGAATCACGTGCGACAGCACGCTCTCGTAACAGATACTCGGGCACAGCGTGAACGTCTGGCCGCCAGAGCCTGTGATGTGCAGCGCGGCCGCTCTTTCGCCCGAGTCGATACCCCCGGCCAGCGGCGTGATCTGATAGAGCCACGGTAACTGCCGGGCCAGCGGAATGTACTCGCCGAACATGACCGGGTGCATTTTGTCGTAGCGGGCGCTCAACGTGCCATCGCTCTCTAAGAGCACGGCCGAGTTGGTGCGGTGCACGCGCGACCCTTCGTAATGCCAGGCGTCGATCCCCAGCAGCGTGGGTCGTCCGATCTGCTGGGCAAACGTCTCCAAGATGGACTGGTACTCCTGGGCGCGTTGCCGCAGGTCATCGAACGTCCAGGGCTCAAGGGCCGGGGGCGTCACTTGCGCGGCATGGGTGATGAGCGGATTGCGATACATCGTCTCGGGCCAGACGATCAGATCGGTGTCGCGTCGCGCGCTGAGTGCGTCGAGCGTGAGGCTGACGTACTGATCGAACGCGCGTTGGGCGTGCTCCTGGGCCTGCCGCGCGTTGTCATGCATCATCGTGTCGATCGAGCCTTGGATGAGCGTCACGGTCGGCCCGCGTTGGGGCTCGTACTGACTTACTCGCAGCGTGCCGTAGCCGAGCACGGCGGCCAACAGCGCGCTGGCCGCGATGAGTGGCCGCGCGTCGATCCGCCCGACCCAGACCTGCGCCAGACACGCGCCCACGAACACGATGACAAAGCTCACGCCATATCCGCCCAGAAGGTCCGCGATCTGAATCAGCGTGTTGAAGGCGATCTGCGAATTGGCCGGGCTCGCCATGTTGAAGCCGGAGAGTAAATGCGCCTGCACGAGTTCGAGTCCGGTCCAGGCCAGCGCCATGCTCAGCGGCGCTGGCCAACCGTGGACATGCACGCCGCGCCGGCTCAGGTAGACGAAGATGGGCAAATAACAGCCCAGATAACACGCTAGCGCCAGCCAGCCGAGGCTCGTGAGCGGATGGGGCAGCCGCAGCCAGTGAACGGCCAACAGCCAGTAGACGCAGCCGGCGAGCCAGACGCCGCGGTAGGGACGAGAGCCGCCGAGCGTCGAGCGCCGCACGATCAGCGCCCAGGGGATGGGCGCTAACCATGCCAAGGGCCAGCACCCCAGCGGCGGCTGAGCTGCAAACAGCAGCAAACTCCCCAAGACTCCCAGCCCCAGCGGCGAATTCAACACGCGCCCCGCAAACTCCCGAGCGCTCCGCGTGGACGGCGTGCCAGACGACGGACGGCGGTCGGTTGAGCAGCTCGGAGTCATATTCGCCAGGCGAGAATTTTAGCAGGGTCAGGACCGATTCGTGCCGCAGTGTAGTCGATGGGCCAGGGGGGCGAGAATGCGAGTTCAGCAAACTCGCCGCGGCGACACTTCCGCTTGTTGTCTCGCTCCCTTCACGGGTACGATAGACGCCACGTAGCCGATGTCCTTTCCGCATCTCTCATGGGCACAGCCGACACGTGAACATTCAAGTCGTGGCTCCCAGCAGTGGGTCAGCGCATCACTTGCAGTTTTTGATCGCGACGCTCATCGACGACGTGATCGCGATCGACGCCGGCGCGCTCGGCCTGATGCCGCTCGACGCCCAACGGCGCGTGCAACACATCTTTCTCTCGCACGCGCATCTGGATCATGTCGCCACGCTCCCCATCTTTCTCGACAACGTCTATGAGCCCGGCCCGCAATGCGTCAGCGTGTACGGCACACGGGCCACGCTCGACGTGTTGCAGCAGAGCATCTTCAACGATCGAGTCTGGCCCGACATGGTGCGATTGTCGCGCGGGTCAACGTCGTTCGTCCGCTTGATCGAGATCGAGCCCTACCAGAGCGTGACCGTGGGGGGACACACCGTCACCCCATTGCCCCTCGAACATGTGATTCCCACCGTGGCCTTTGTGATCGACGACTGGGCGAGCGCCGTGGCGATTGTCTCCGACACCGCGCCGAGCGAGGCGGTGTGGACGGCCTTGCGCGGTCAAGCGCGGCTCGACGCGCTGTTTCTCGAATGCAGCTTTCCGAACGAATTGGCCGAGTTGGCCGG
This sequence comes from uncultured Planctomycetaceae bacterium, assembly GCA_964652155.1. Lineage (GTDB taxonomy): Bacteria > Planctomycetota > Planctomycetia > Pirellulales > PNKZ01 > CAZZBK01. The sequence continues at coordinate 48,941 of CAZZBK010000019.1, forward strand.
GATCAGCTTCCATCTCACCCCCGAGCTGTTTGCCGCCGAGTATCGCAAGCTCGGCCGCGAGCTGCCGCTGTACGCCGTGCATATCAAGCCGGCGATGTATGACCGCGTGGCCGCGCAGCTCGCGGCGCTCAACTTGCCCACGCTCAAGCTCGCCCGGCCCGGGCATGTTTACCAGATCTAACTCGCAAGCTCGGTCGCGGCCAACGATGAGCACGTGAGTTAAATTCTTGTCGCTGCAATATCTCTGTCGACGGGCTCTTCGACCCGGGCGAGGGTGGAGCGTCGAGCGGTCAGAACGCAATCTCCCCTCATCCGGCCTGCCGGCCACCTTCTCCCGAAGGGAGAAGGATGTTCGACGCTCATGGTCTCGCGGATGCTCGCCTTGCGATGGCCCGGCGCGGTCGCGCGGTTACTTGGCCGAGCTGCGGCTCTTGAGTTCACCGGCCATTTCGAGCAGCGCGGTCATCATCTTCTCCGAGGCCTGCTTCTCGAGCCGATTGGTGCCGATCCAGGTCTCGTAGCCGCCCAGCTCATGCTGCCGGGGCGTGGGCAGGTATCCGTAGTAACCATGATTGAGCGACACCATGACCGGGTGCGCGAACGGTGCCCGCCGCTTGAATTCCAAGCCAATCTCGCAAAACACCTCGCAGGGGAGCGTCCCCAGACACACGTCGCCGATTCGCAACACCTGGATCGGCAACTCGAGTGTCGCCGGGTACTCGACCACGCGCAGCGTGCGCTCGGCGTAGATTAGAGGCAGATTGGCTTTACCCGGCGTGTGCACCTGCTCGGCGATCGTCTTTTTCGCCCAAGCCATTTGCTCGTCGGTCGGACGTCGACTGGCGATCGGCAACTCGCGATACGCGGCGGCGACGCTGAGATCGCGCGCGTACTTGGCCTGCTTGAGACCGTCGAACACCTTTTGGGCCACGTCGCTGGCCACGTACCGCATCTGGCCGTAGGTCGGCTTGCGCGGCCTTGGCGAGCGGAAATTGTTGTTGTTGACGTCGCCGCTCGTGCCGTTGGCCAACATCGCAACGAACGGCGGGTCGAGCCGCGTGGCCTCGAGCCGCTGCGCCAACTCAGTGCAGAAAATGGCAAAGTAGTCGGCCGAGATATGCCCAGGCCCCACATCGCCCACGTAGTGCAACGAATACGAGGCGAAACAGCCAATCGGCTGGCCACTGTCCGGCTCGCGGGCCATGATCACCGATACGGCCGGGTCGGTCGGCCCGGCGGGCTCGACGAGGTTCGGACTCCCACCGGGCGGGTTCATCTTGACCAGATCCGAGGTGCCGAACGGGTTCTCGGGCATCGTGCCCGGGCGCATGAACCAGCGACGATTAAAGACGTGCTCTGGAGCGTCGACCTGGATGTAGGCCAGCTCGGCGCTGCGCAAGGTGTTGATGGCTCCTTGCACGGCATCGGCAATGCGCCGGGCCACGAATTGTTGATACGGTTCGAGGGGCGCGTCGAGATTGAGCCGGTTCTGGCCCAGGGCACTCGACGCCGAATGGGTATGCGTGGCGCTGATGAGCACGTGCTCGCGTGGGATGTTGGACCGCTCGGCGATGAGCCGCCGCGCCTCGTCGCTCACGCTGCGATGAATGCCCAGCAGGTCGGTGACCACCAGCGCGATGCGCGTCGTGCCGTCGTCCAGAACCAGCGCTCGAGCATGCAGCGGGTCGTGTACATGCTTGGACGGGCTGGGAGAGAAGCCGCCGACAATGTTCTCGCCCAGAGGGGGTGTGATATCGCTCAGCGCCGCGCCGCAGCGCAGCTCGCCGCCGCGCGCCAGCGCCCCGCCCAGCGACAGAAACAACAGCAGCGTGCCCACGGCGCGCCGAGAAATAAGCCAGTCTCGCATGATGATCTCGCCATGATTAAGGGAACGGGTGGCCTAGTTTTACTCGGCGAAGGACGCGCGACGCAATCGGCTTGCCCCTGCCAACGGGCCAGCCCACCCGGGCGTGGCATGCTCGTGGGGGGCACGCGACCGCATCGTCGTTACGATCGGTCCCAGCCCGTCGACCTGGGCGCACAAACCGTTACAGCGTGCCCCCCGCTGTGTTTTACCACGGTCGATGACGAATGGCCGCCGGGCCACGAAGCACGTACTAGGGTTACGTAGTGTTTTCGCCCAACCGTTACCCGGGGCCCTTGACGGGGTGCTGGTACGCGATGAACCGGGGAGAACCAAAGCCCAACCCTCTCCAACAGGATGACAACGACCGATGTCCTCAGCACTTGAAACCTCATGCGCACCTCTCCACTCGACGTTGCTCGACGAGGATATGGCGGAACTCGTGGAAGCGTTCATCGTCGAAATGCCTGAGCGCATCGCGGCGTTCGAGAGCGCCCTTGCGGAGCGTGATTGGCCGACCGTGCGACGGCTGGCGCATCGACTCAAAGGCTCCGCCGGCGGTCATGGCTTCGAGTTGCTCGGCGCGGTGGCGGGGACCGTCGAGTTTGCCGTGGCTCAGGGCGGCGACGACCTGCTCGAGCGCGTGCATCAATTGCTGCATCAGTGCCGACGCGTGTGCAGTACACGAACGAGTCCTACTTAAGGGGCCCGCGCATCATGGGGTTGATTTTAATCGTGGATGGCGATCCGGCGACATGTCGCCTGCTACGGCATTATCTGGCCTAGGTGCTGTCGCAAGCGGCGAACCAATCACCGATGGGGGGCTTATTGTCGATGGCCATGCATGTGGCCCGCTCGCATCACGAGCGTTGGGACGGCAGCGGTTATTGATCCTCAGATAATAAACTTAGAGCGTCTAACAAAATGGCTGGGGACTATCCCATCTTTTCGAGTGCCGCCGAGAAAAATGGGACTGCCCCCCTCTCGGCTGCGAGCGTTGCTTTGACGACTTTGTGAACCTGCCGGTGAATGACCCCTCGACGATGGTGCTCCAAGCCGACACCAGCGTCGCCCCAACGCGCGCGATGCTGGTGACGCAATTCTAGCGGTCGGTTACTGCTCTAGATGGCTTCGCCGCCGCGTTCGCCGGTGCGAATGCGGATGCAGTCGTCGAGCGGCAGGACAAAGATTTTTCCGTCGCCGATCTCCCCTTGCTCGCCGGTTCGGCCCCCCTTGATGATCGCCTCGATGGTCGGTTCGACAAACGCCTCGTTGACCGCGATTTGCAATTGCACCTTGCGCAGCAAATTCACCGCCACCTCGTGACCGCGATAGAGTTCCGTGTGCCCTTTCTGGCGACCAAAGCCCTGGCAGTCCAAGACGGTCAGTCGGAAAACTTCGACCTCGGTGAGCGCGGCCTTGACCGCCTCGAGATGACTGGGCTGGATGATGGCGATGATCAGCTTCATGGCGTGCGGCTCTAAGCTTGGCGAGTCCCTCGAATCGGCTTCAATCGTAGCCGTGGCGCGGTACGCGATACAAGCGTTGCCCCATCATCGCCGAGGGGGACAGGCCCCAGGCGTGATGTTCGTCGCACAAAAACCCCGGACTTGGACGGCACAGGCGGAGTGGCCGTCCAAGTCGCGGGGCACCCTTCGAATTTCGGTCGGGCATCGCGCCGGGATGATGCTGACGGGGCGTTATTGATTCTCAGATAATGAACTTAACAGGCCAAGCAACGCGAGGCCGGTATTTACGGACTCCCAAGGGTCGTCCTGTGAACTTGATTACCTGAACCTCAATAGCCGATGTTTCGCGGTCGACAAATCGCCCGACGGGGCATCGCTTGCGGGGCGATAAAAATTACCCGCAGGTGGGGCCCTCACCTGCGGATAACGCATCGCACGCCGCTGACGAGGAAAAGCAACTGGCGTGCCAGAGCCCATCATTGTCCACGGAGAAATACTGCAACACGCAATGCTGTATGGGATTACAAATAATTCCGGCCGCAGCTCTTGTCCCTGCGCTGGACTCCATGCCCGGCGTGTTGCCCTGACTGTGAGCAGCCCTCGTTGCAACTCTAGGCAATCGCCTGCGGTCGTCTACGTGTGAGCGTCTTCAAAGTTGGTAAATCGTAGGATCTGGCATCAAGGCATCATTCAGCGGGTGGCTGGCGGTTTGCGTCTGCAAACCCCGGCTCACTTCGAGGCGGTGTCACATGTCACTCGC
>CAZZBK010000020.1:0-51225 GCA_964652155.1 uncultured Planctomycetaceae bacterium
CACCCGCTGAATGATGCCCTTGATGCCAGATCCTATGATTGACCAACTTTGAAGATGCTCACACCCCAACTGCCGTGCCCCACATCGCTTTGCTCGGAGTAACGCGGCGAAGCACCGCAGGCTTTGAGGGCTGCGATCCTTGCTGCCCGCTCCGCGTCAGAATCCGCCCCTGCTGGGCCGCCGCCGCCTATGACGCGCGCCTGGTCACGGTGAAGCGAAGCCCTTCGACGGTTTCGCCGAAGGGCTCTCTTTTAACAACAGTCGGGGCGACAAGATTCGAACTTGCGACCTTCTGGTCCCAAACCAGACGCTCTAGCCAGGCTGAGCTACGCCCCGCAACGAGCACGTTATCCTAGCAAGCTGCGGTCGTTTCGGGAACATGGTTTCTACGACCGACGAGCATCGCGACTCGCTGCTCGCGCTATGGCATCAAACCCAATCGCCAGCGGCGAGCGTAACCCCCTGGGAAGCCGAGACTTGGCCGTGCTCGACACACACGTTACGGCTGGCGGACGACGGTGACAAAAAATGCGCCGCAAAGGTCGTTCCCCTCCGCGTCGCTAAACCAAGCCTTGAGCTTCGTCTTACCACGCGGCAAATTCGCCAGCATGACGGTGACCGCCGTGTCTTGGGACTTGGCCGCCGCAGTCCCTCGCACGCCGGCAATCTCAACCGTGCCGCGCGCAATCTGCGGAAAGCCTTTGACCTTCCCTTGTGTTTTGGTCGGCGGCGCGTTGGCCGGGTATTCGTACTTGGCTCCCAACGCGATGCGTGCGCGCTCTGGCCAGCGACGCAGCGTGAACTCGTAATTGCCCGGCTCCTCGATCTGAATGTGCCAGTGTCCGCCGTTGGGGCCACCGACCGCCTCGCGCACATAGCCCGAGTTGTCGGCATAGATGCCTTCCCAGTCGCCGCTGGTCAACTCGACCACGGGCTCCTGTTTGGCACCGATGCTCATGGGCACGAACTCATTGATTATCGGTTCGAGACCGGCCCACCACGACTCGTAATACTCGCGCATCGCTTGCACGACCGAAGGATTCGCGTCGGCCAGGTCGTTGGCCTGCGCGCGGTCGGTGTCGGTGTCGTACAATTCTTTGCCGCCGACGAGCCGCCACTTACCCCAGATCACGCAGGCCTCGAATTTCTTGGGGATCTGCCCATACTGCACGACCAACTTGCGGTCGGCGAGCGTGGTTTGCTGGCCGCGCAACAGCCCCACCAGGCTTGTGCCTCGATACCGTCTTTCGGCCGCGTCGCGCTGCGGTTCCTCGACGCCGCACAGTTCGCACAGCGTGGGAAACAGATCGGTGTTTTGCGTCGGCACGTGAATATCGCGCGGCGCGCCCAACTGACCGTTCGGCCAGCGTACCCAGCACGGCACACGATGTCCGCCGTCGTAATAGGTCGTTTTGCCCGCTCGCAAACCCGCGTTGAAGGTCTTCACGCCACTGGTGCCGCCGTTGTCAGTCATCAGGATCACGATCGTGTCGTCGGCGAGCTTCTCCTCGACGAGGAATCGTTCCAGATCGCCGAACCGCGCGTCGACATGGGCAATCATGCCAAAGAACCCCGCTGGCCCTTTGCCCTCATACGGCTTGACGTACTTATCGAGATCGATGTGCGGCGCATGCGGCGCGTTGGTCGGAAGGTAGCAGAAGAACGGTTCGTTGTTCTGCTTGCACTGCTTGATCCAGCTCATGGCCGAGTCGAACCACCAATCGGTGCAATGCCCTTTGAAGGCTTTGGCGACACCGTTGTGAAAGTAGCGACCGTCAAACAGCGGCCAGTCGAACTCGGGGGTCGAGTTGAGCATGCCCCAGCCCAGGTGATACACGCTCTCGCGAAAGCCTTTGTCCAGCGGTCGATGCGGATAAAAATCGCCGAGGTGCCATTTACCAAACAGCCCGGTCGCATAGCCCGACCGCGAGAAGGCCTCGGCCAGCGTGGGGAGCCCGGGCCGCATGAACGTCCGCCCGGCCGTCACCGACGTCGCGCCATTGCGCAGCGCGGCGAGGCCGCTCATGAGTTGTCCGCGCGTCGGACTGCACATCGGACACACATGAAAGTCGGTGAACCGCACCGCCTGTCGAGCCAGCGCGTCGAAATTCGGCGTCTGGAGCACGGGGTTGCCCATGAACGAAAAGTCGCCGAGCCCCTGGTCGTCGGTCATCAGCACCACGACATTCGGTCGTCGCTGAGCCGCGGCGCCCCAGACTGGACTCGACTCGCCGAGGAGCCACCCCAACGACACCGCGATCAAGCAGAGTGACGCGAGGCGACCGTGCAACCGGCGCAATAAAACAAGCGTTCGATCCTGGCTCGGGCATGGAGTGTTGAGCATCGTCGACCTCAGTTCAGGGGAGCGAGTCTGTGCTACGGCTCGGAATTCGCAGAGCAGCGGTGCATGGAACCGAATGATGGGTGAGCGTCCCCATGATTGCGAGTGCCGTCGGGCAATATCGGCTGCGAGCAGTTGGTCGTCAATCGAACGAAAAAAAATATCAGGGGCAAACGGCCGCGATCAGGGACCCACCGGCACCGGAGTCTGCATTTTCCCGGCCTCGCGTGGCTCGTCGGGCTCATGGAACGCGTCGGGGGCAATCGTCTCCAGCGAGTCGGCTCGGGCGTCGCGTATCGGTGGCGGTCTGCATACAATGCTGTATCGTGCCTATCCTAAAACCGAAATGCGAGGGGGGACAGTCCCAATTTGCTACGCAGGCATTCGCAAATTTGGGACAGTCCCCGTCGGTTTTAGGATAGGCTTATAGGTCAAGCGACCTTCGACAGTCTGCGTGCCCAAGTCGACGGCTCGGCTCGCGACTTGGCTCGACTGTTTTCGTCAGCGCGAGAGAAATCGTTTATGAAGTTCGTACGACTCATTGGCTCGACAACGCTGTTGCTCGCGGCCCTCGCGTCGCGCGCCGAGGCGGTCGACTTCGCGCAAGATGTCGAGCCGATCCTGCGGCGGTCCTGCTACGCGTGTCATGGGCCCGACAAACAACGGAGCAGTTTCCGCCTCGATCAGCGCGAGGCCGCCCTGGCCGGAGGGGACTTTGGCAAGGCCATCGAACCCGGCCAAGCCGACGCCAGCCCGCTCATCGAGTACGTGAGCAATCCGCGGGCGACCGTCACGATGCCCCCCAGCGGACAGCGTCTCTCGGCCGAGGAAGTGCGTGTGCTGCGCGAGTGGATCAACGCCGGGGCGAACTATCCCGCCTCGAACACGGCCAGCGACAAGAGCGCCGCGAGTTGGTGGTCGCTCAAGCCCCTTGTGCGGCCGGCGGTACCGTCTCTCTCGGCCGCTGACCAAGCCCAAGTCCGCACGCCGATCGACGCATTTATTCTCGCTCGGCTCCGCCAGGAGCAACTCCCTATCGCGCCCGAGGCCGACCGCCGCACACTTATTCGACGGCTGACCTTTGATCTCATCGGCTTGCCACCGACCTTTGCCGAGGTCGAGTCGTTTGTCGCCAGCGCCGACCCGAGCGCGTATGAAAAGCTGGTCGAGCAGTTGCTCGCGTCGCCCCATTATGGCGAGCGTTGGGCGCGTCACTGGTTGGATGTGGTCCATTTTGGCGAGACCCACGGCTACGACAAAGACAAGCCGCGCCCGCATGCCTGGCCCTATCGCGATTACGTCATCCGAGCCTTCAACAACGACAAGCCTTACGATCGGTTCATTCTCGAACAGTTGGCGGGGGACGTCCTGTTCCCACTCTCGCCCGACGGCATCGAGGCGCTCGGGTTCATCGCCGCCGGGCCCTGGGACTTGATCGGACATGCCGAGGTGAGCGAGGCCAAAAAGGACGGCAAGATCGCCCGGCATCTCGACCGCGACGACATGGTGAGCAACACGATTGGCACGTTCAACAGCCTGACAGTGCAATGCGCTCAGTGCCACAACCACAAGTTCGATCCGATCACGCAGGACGATTACTATCGGTTACAGGCCGTGTTCGCCGCGGTCGATCGGGCCGACAAGGCGTACTATCAAGACCCGAAACAGACGGCCGAGTACGCGGCACTCACGCAGCGGCAGCGTGACGCGACGCGCCGCAAGCAGGCGCTCGATAGCGAGGTCACGCGACTGGGCGGGGCCGAGCTGGCCGCGATCGACAAGCAACTCGCCCCCTCCAAGGCACCGCCGAGCGCCGTGCCCCCCGAGTACGGTTATCACAGCCAGCTCGCGCCCGATGCTGAGCGAACCAAGTGGGTGCAGGTCGACTTGCAGCAGCCCCAGTCACTCCGCCGAGTGACGATCATCGGCTGCTTCGATACCTTCAACAACATCGGGGCCGGCTTCGGCTTTCCTGAGCGGTTTCGGATCGAGGCCGCCGACGATGAGCGGTTCACACAAAACGTGCGCGTGCTCGTCGATCGCAGCGCGGTCGACTACCGCAACCCGGGCACCGCTCCGCAGACATTCGAGGTTCCCGCGACCACGGCTCGCTTCGTGCGAGTAACGGCCCTACGGCTCGCCCTGCGGCAGAACGACTACATGTTCGCGCTCGCCGAGTTGGCGGTGCTCAACGAGCAGGGAGAGAACCTGGCCCTGCGCAAGCCCGTGACCGCGCTCGACTCGATCGAGGCCGGCGTTCGCTGGCGCAAGACCAATCTCGTCGACGGCCTGTATAGCGGCGCGGCGCGCAACCCCGTCAGGGCCACACCCTCCGAGCTTGAACAACAACGCCGCTCGATCATCGAGCAACACGTGCCCGAGGCCACGCGCTTCGAGTTGGCCGCGGTGACTGAGTCACTCAAGCAGATCAACGAGCAACTTGCGAAAATGCCCCCGCCGCAACGCATCTACGCGGGCATCGTGCATCATGGGCAGGGCAACTTCGCCGGCACGGGCCACCAGCAGGGCAAGCCACGCTCGATCCACGTCCTACGCCGCGGCGACGTCGACCGACCTTTCGGCCCTGAGTGTCCGCCAGGTGCGATTAGCGCCGTGAGTCATCAGCGCGGCGTCTTTCAACTGCCCAGCGATCATCACGAGGGAGATCGTCGAGCGGCGCTGGCTCGCTGGCTCGCCGACGATCGCAACCCGCTCACGTGGCGCTCGATCGTGAATCGCGTCTGGCTGTATCATTTTGGTCGCGCGATCGTCGATACCCCAAACGACTTTGGTCGCATGGGCGAATTGCCGAGCCATCCCGAGTTGCTCGACTATCTGGCCTGCGAGCTGCGCGACGGCGGCAAGTCGCTCAAGCAATTGCACCGGCTGATCGTGACGAGCCGCGTGTATCGGCAGTCGTCGCACGTCGACCCCGCGGTGCTCAAGCGCGACGCGAGCAACGTCTGGTTGTCGCATTACTCGCGGCGGCGACTCGAGGCCGAGGGGGTCCGCGACGCCGTGCTGGCCGTGTCGGGGCAACTCGATCGCACGCTGTTTGGCCCCAGCTTTCAGGATTTTGTGATCGAGCAACCGGCCCATTCGCCACATTACGAGTACGGCAAGGCCGACCCGAACGACCCCAAAACCTTCCGTCGCTCGGTGTATCGGTTTCTGGTCCGCTCTCAGCCGCAGCCGTTTATGACGACGCTCGATTGCGCCGATCCTTCGATGCGTGTCGACAAACGGACCGAGTCGCTCAGCGCGCTACAAGCCTTGGCAATGCTCAACGAGGGTTTCATGGTCACGATGGCGCGGCATTTTGCCACGCGGATCGAACAGCAAGGGGGCTCACGCGCGGAGCAGGTGCGACGCGCCTGGCGCGACGCGCTGGGACACGAACCGACCGCCGAGCAAGCCGCGAGTTTATCGCAATTTGCCCAGCAGCACGGGTTGGCCAACGCCTGTCGGTTGATTTTGAATCTGAATGAGTTTGTGTTCGTCGATTAACAAGGTGAGCTGATGACACTGTCGCGCCGCGAGCTACTGTGGAACGTCGGGGGCGGGCTGGGCGGGATCGCGCTGGCGAGCCTGCTCGACGAGCACGGCGCGCTTGCTGCCGAGAGCGGCTCCGCGCCCCTCGCGGGCTCGGCTCGCCCAGGGGTGCTGCGAGGCGTGCTGCATCATCCGCCTCGCGCCAAACGCGTCGTGCAACTGTTCATGGCCGGCGCGGCCAGCCATCTCGACCTCTGGGATTACAAGAGCGCGCTCGTCAAGCATCACGGCCAGGAAGCCAACTTCGGCGAGCCTGTCGAGACGTTTCAGAACGGGCTCGGGCCGTGGCTCAAGCCGATCTGGGATTTTAAGCCCTACGGCGAATGCGGCAAACTGCTCAGCGAGATGGTCGCCCCGTTGGGCGAGGTCGTCGACCGAATGGCGTTTGTTCACAATGTCGTCGGCAAGACCGGCATCCACAGCCAGGCAACGTTGTTGCAGGCCACCGGCTTTCAGTTGCCTGGCTTCCCCGGGATGGGCTGTTGGGCCAGCTATGCGTTGGGCTCGCTCAACGACAATCTCCCGACGTTTGTCGTGTTGCCCGATCATCGTGGGTTCGCCTCGAACGGCGCAAAGAACTGGGAGAGCGCGTTCCTGCGGGCCGAACACTCGGGGACAGTCATTTTTCCCGGCCAGGACCATCCCATCTTCGCCTTGCGTCCACATGCTCGGGGTGACTACATCAATGCACAAAGCGAGGCGGCGACCCAATCGCTGCTCGCGCAATTCAATCGCCAACATGCCTCGCAGCGCGAGGGAGACGCGCGGCTGGAATCGCGCATTCGATCTTATGAGCTGGCCGCGCGCATGCAGTTGGCCGCCCCCGAGGCACTCGATATCTCAAACGAGCCGGCTCACATCATGAAGCTGTACGGGCTCGACCACGGGCGGAGCGCGTTCGACAGCGAGATCAACCCGCTGGAAGAGACCGACTATTTCGGCCGCAAGTGTCTCGTCGCGCGACGGTTGCTCGAGCGCGGCGTGCGGTTCGTGCAGATTTGGTCGGGCAACGACAATGGCTTTCCGCGCCGCAATTGGGACTCGCACGAAGATGTCGAGCGCGACCACGGTCCGCTGGCGCTGGGCATGGCTCGTGGCGCGGCAGCGCTCATTAAAGACCTCGAACAGCGCGGCATGCTCGACGACACGATCGTGCATTGGACGACCGAATTCGGACGCATGCCGTCGTCGCAAGGGGGTAAGGGGCGCGACCATAACCCATACTGCTTTACGAACTGGCTCTGCGGCGGTGGCATCCGCGGAGGGACGAGCTACGGCCCCAGTGACGAATGGGGCTACAAGCCGGCCGACCGCAAGAACCCCACGCAAGTTTACGACCTGCACGCGACGATGTTGCATCTGCTGGGCATCGATCACACCCGGCTCACCGTGCGGCACAACGGCATCGACCGCCGACTGACCGACGTTCACGGACATGTGATTCCGGAGCTGATCGAGGGCTAGCAGGTCACGTGGTCACGGCAGCCCCGCTTTCAGCTCAACACCAAGATTTGATTGCACTTGGATCGGGCCTTGCGATATACTCGACGAACGCACAAGGAGTATCCGATGGGTAGAGGCCGCTATTCAACCACCACGCGCCGCGATGCCATGCTCCGGCTGGGACGCGCCGGCGCGGGGGCACTGACTTTGCCGGGCCTGTTGGCCGGCGAGCAGGCTGCCGCCGCGGCGCAGTCGAGTGCCGCCACACATAAGGGCTCGGCCAAGTCGTGCATCCTCGTGTACTTGTGGGGCGGGCCGCCCCAGCAAGACATGTGGGACATGAAGCCCGACGCTCCGGCGGGCATCCGCAGCGAATTCAAGCCGATCGACACGAACGTGAGCGGCATCCAGATCTGCGATCAACTGCCGCTCACGGCCCGACACGCTGACAAAATGGCGATCGTTCGCGCGCTCACCCATAAGAGCAACGATCATGTGCATAGCGTGTACCACACGCTGACCGGCAAGGTCGACCCGACGCTGCAAGGGTCGCTGCGGCAGCGTCGGCGCAGTGACTTTCCCTGCGTCGGTTCGATCGTGTCGCACTTTTCTCCGCCGGCCGACTTGCCCAACACGATCACCGTCCCTTGCCCGATCGGACACGATGGCGTGACGTACTCGGGCACCTATGCCGGGTTCCTCGGTCCGCACGCCGACCCACTGGAGCTCAAAGCGCCGGGCGAGGTCAAGGCACCGCCGCCCCATAGTCTGGAACTGCCCGAGGGGCTCGACCGCTTACGTATTCAAGGGCGGTTCAGTTTGCTCGAGCAGATCGACGCGCTGCGTCGCGCGGCGGATGCGTCCAGCAAGCTCGGCGGCAGCATCTCGTCGTATCGCGAACAAGCCCTGCGCATGCTCACCAGTCCCGAGGCGCGAGCGGCATTTGATTTGGAACACGAACAAGCCAAGCTCCGCGATCGTTACGGCCGCAACGAGTATGGCGAGGCTTTCCTGCTCGCGCGACGCCTGGTCGAGGCCGGTGTGCGGCTCGTGACTGTGGTCTGGTACCACCTTTGTCCCGACGGCAATGTGGCCAACGTTTGGGACAATCACGGCGGGACCGGCTCGCTCGGCAAGCTCACGGGCTACCAGATGCTCCGAGAGAAGTACTGTCTACCGCCGCTGGATCAGGCCTACTCGGCGCTGCTCGACGACCTGTCGCAACGGGGCCTGCTCGATGACACGCTCGTCGCCATGTATGGCGAGTTCGGGCGCACGCCGCTGATCAACAAGAATGCCGGCCGCGACCACTGGGGCGCTTGCCAGTCGGCGGTGTTGGCCGGGGGCGGTATCCGCGGCGGCACGGTGTTCGGCTCCAGCGACGCGCATGCGGCCTACCCTAGAGACAATCCGGTCTCGCCGAGCGACATGCTCGCGACGATCTACCATGCGTTCGGTCTGCGCAGCGATCAGGAAATTCACGACCGCGAGAATCGCCCGTATCGTTTGTGTGACGGCAGCCCGATTCTACCGCTGTTCGCATGATGTTTCGTGGCCTGCTCGTAATCATCGTAGGCCTAGGGTTCGCGCCGTTGCTCGCTGCACAAGAGGCGTCGGTGGCGGCTCGGCAGCTCATTATTCTGCCGAACCCCGACGCCCCCTGGGGAGGCGAGATTCCCGATGTGAGCAAGGTGCTGTACTCGGCCGCTGAACCGATCTGGCAACAGTTTCCAACGCTGAAACTTAAGCCGATTTTGGTCGAGCCCAAGGGGGGACCGGTCGTGCTGTACCAACCTGGGCCTGAGGGTGAAATCCAGGTCCGGCTCAATACGGGCGATCGGCTCTGGGCGCAGCATGCCTTTCAGTTTGCGCATGAATTTGGCCACATCGTGTGTCGCTACCGGAGCGGCGCGAACCGCAACAAATGGTTCGAGGAATCGATTTGCGAGTTGGCGTCGCTTTACTCGCTGCGGCAGATGGCCAAGACCTGGCAGACCACGCCTCCGTATCCGAATTGGAAGGGCTACGCCTCGGCACTTGCCAACTACGCTGACGAGCGGATGAAAAAAGCCACGCTCAGCGACACGACCTTTGCCGATTGGTATCGCGCGCACGCCGACGAGCTTTATCGAGATGCCGTACAGCGCGACCACAATCTGATCGTGGCCACCGAACTACTGCCGCTCTTCGAGGCCGAACCGGTCCACTGGGAGGCGGTGGGGCACCTAAACGACACACAGGGGGCCGAGTCACGCTCGTTTGCCGAGCATCTCCGCGCCTGGCACGGTAGCTGCCCGGCCAAACATCGGCCGTTCGTGCAGAAAGTCGCGGCGAAGTTCGAGATCGAGCTAGCTCCCGTGGCGCAGGGGAAGTAACATTCGCGCCGCGGCGCGCTGACCCGCGACAGGCCTAATGTCCTCACGATCGAGAAGATCCCGTGCCATCACCGTCGAATCCGTCGCGATGGAATCGCGCGCTGATTGTCTCAGCGCTGGGGGCACTTGTACTGAGCCGTGTGTGGCTGCTGGGCTTTTTTCAGCCGCTGCTCAACCGTGACGTCGCGCTGTATTTCGACAACGCGGTCAATGGCGTCGATATCGGCTTGGTCCCCTACCGCGATCTGCCGATTGAATACCCTCCGCTGGCTTGGTGGACAATGGCGACACCGCGCTGGCTCTCCAGCGAACCGTTCCGCGCCGAGCATGTGCCAGCCGGCCTCGTTCCCGTCTTCGCACAGGCGTACACGCGGACGTTTCGGGCCATGATGGCGCTGGCCGACGTGCTGAGCTTTTTGGCCTGCTGGTCGCTGGCGCGTCGGCACCGCCCAGATGCTCAAGGCGCCATGCTCTGGGCCTACGTGCTCGTCACCACCTTGCAGCCGCATGTGATCTACGATCGGCTCGACATGGGCTTGCTCATGCTGCTGCTGGGTTGGTGGTGGGCCAGCGATCGCGCGGACGACTCGTTATTTTGGCGCAGCCTGAGCTGCGCACTGCTGGGGGCCGGCGTCGCGTACAAATTGATCCCGCTGGTCATTGTGCCGGTCGTCGTCACGCAGTCGCTTCGCGATCTGGTTTCGCTGCCGCGACGCGCGGCGATCGGTCGTTGGGGAGTACCGTACCTGGCGCTGTCGGCGGTCATCGGGTTGCCGTTTGCTTATCACTACGCGGTCGCCGGGCCGGGCGTGTTCGATTTGTTCGCCTATCATGGCGAACGGGGCTTGGAAATCGAGTCGGTCGGTGCCAGCGTGCTGCTCATGCTCCAACCCCTGGGGCTCGTTTATGAGTGCGCGCACGGTAGCGGGTCGATCAATCTCGTCGGCCCCGGCGCGGATACGTTGGCTCGGCTGTCGACCCCGTTGCTCGTGTTGGTGGTGGCTTACGGCTGCCGCCGAGTGTGGTGTGATCGCGCGGACGACAGCTCGACGGGACAACGCTGGGGGATCTGGAGCGTGCTCGCGGCGGTGGTCGTGTCGAAGGTGATCTCGGTCCAGTACATGCTCTGGACCTTGCCGCTGCTTGTGCTGCTGGGGCTCGACGTGCTGGACACGCGGCGCTGGCTGGGGCTCGTCGCGTCGGCCGTGCTGATGGCAGCCCTATCGACGGCCATTTACCCGTACTTGTTCTTTAACGAGTTCCCCTGGGGAGGGACGCTGGCTCGCAACCCTTGGCCGCTGACGCCCGAGCTGCATTGGCTCCCGGCGAGCGTGTTGCTGCTGCGCAATGCATTGCTCGTGGGTTGGGTGTGGGTGCTCGGCAGGGAAATTGCGCGCGGTGCGAAGGCCGCCGCGCCTCAAATGTCTGGCGGATGAACCGAATCCGCGCGGCGTCGGCACGCCTGCACCCCGCCCGTGATCGAAGTTTGTCGAATGACTCCCGGCGATCGCACACGAGCAGGCGATATATTGCTATAACACGGCGAGCGGCCTGGCCCGATCATGACACGACGGCTGCGATTGTCCGTGAGTTGACACAAGACACACTGAGACCTGCACTGGGAGTACGACCGACGGTCGTGGATGCATGAACAAATCGGCCCTCGTCTTTTCGATTCTGATCTCGATCGTGGCCCCAACCGTGGCTGCCGAGCCCAAGCCGCTCGACCTCACCCCGATCAAACTACCGGGTCTGATTCACACCGCGGTTGGCGTCACTCGCGAGGGGCGCGCCATCCCGGCGGTGCTCACCTCGGACGACCTCGACTTGGATGTGCAGAAGATGCGCATCCTGTTGGTGGCGGGGCTCGACGGCTCGCGGCTGACCCCCGAGGTGGCCATGAACGTCGTCCGCCGCTTTTACACCCTCGACGAGTTTGCTCCGTTGCGGAAAACGATCGTGCTGTCGTCGATCGTCTGTGGTAATCCCGACGGCTACGCGCGCGACTTGCGACACAGCAACGGCGCGGGGGGCGATCCCGCGCGCGGCTACCCGCCCACGGGCGAGCACTATACCAGCGCCACGAACAGCGAGTCGCAGTATATTTGGCGTTGGATCGGCATGCATGCTCCGGATATCGTCATCGACTTGACCGAGGACGACGAGCGGCGCCCGGCCCCGAAGACGCTCGATCACTTGGCCGAACAGCTTGACCTGGGCAAGCCCAGCAACGTGGGCTCGATCAAGGCGATTGAGTGGAAAATTCATCGCGGCGAAATGACTCCGTTCGCCGACATTGGCCATGACCTGCTCAAGGAACGGCACCTGCCCGAGTTCCGCATGGACAAGGACGCCAGCGCCGCCCGCCGCGAGCTTATCGCGCGGGTGAAACGCTCGCCGCGCGAGGTCGCCGAGCAGTTGGCCAAAGTGTACGGCCAGGACCTACCCACGGTGCAGTACATACCCGCGATGGCGCTGGTGGGGCGGTTGCGACTCGGCGAGTTGACGGGCGATGCGTCGCACCGCGGCGATGTCGAGCGGATCGTGTCACCGTTTCTGAGCGGCGACAAGCCGGCGCTAAGCGCCAAGAGCGGTGGGAGCGAGTTTGCCGGGCATTGGGTGTTCGGCTCGCTCTACGACGCTACGAAGAACAACGACTACGTGCGGCTTGTGAAGGCCGTGGCCGATCGGGCGTTCGACGAGCAGGGGCGGCCGCGCGAGGCCATGCCCTCGCACAGCGAAATGAGCGACGCCGTGTTCATGGCCTGCCCGGTGCTGGCGCTTGCCGGCCGATTGACGCTCGAAGCCAAGTACAACGACATGTGCCTGCGACACATGCGGTTCATGAACAAGCTGAACGTCCGCGCCGACGGATTGCATCGACACTCGCCGCTCGACGAATCGGCCTGGGGGCGAGGCAACGGCTTTCCCGCGCTCGGCTTGGCGCTCGCGCTCAGCGAGCTGCCGAAAGATTTTGCGGGACGCGACGAGATGATTGCCGCTTGGAAAGCTCATCTCGATGCGCTGCTCAAACATCAGGACCCAACCGGCGCGTGGCATCAAGTCGTCGATCGACCGGAGAGTTATCGCGAGTTGACCGCCACGTGCATGATTTGTTTTGCCATGATGCGTGGCGTGCGGCTGGGTATCTTGCCGCGCGACCGCTACGCGGCGGCCATTGATCGTGCCTGGCAGGCGATCAAGACCCGAGTGGCCTCGGACGGCTCGCTGGTCGACGTCTGCACGGGCACGGGCAAGCAGCGGAGTCTGCGCGACTATTACGACCGCGGGGCAATTTTGGGCCGCGACGGGCGCGGCGGCGCGATGGCTCTGCTCGTCGCCACCGAGCGCATGGCGTACCAGCCGTAAGTCGACCGCGCAGCTAGCTGCCGCCGCGCAGGTCGAGGCAGATCAACTGTTGTTCGTTGCGTAACCAGAGTCGGCCGCGATGCAGGGCCGGCGCGCTGTAACACGGCGAGGCGAGCAGCGGCTCGCGCGTCATGGACACCCGCTGAACCTGCTCGCTCGTCAGGGCAAACGACGCCAGATAGCCCGTTTCGCCCCAGGCGATTAGATGGCCGGGAGTGGCGATCAAAGCGCCTCGTTCCAGTTCTGACTCATGGCTCCACATCAATCGTCCCGTGGCCAACTCGATGCACCGCAACGACGAACGGAGCCGCTTGGACGAAAAACCGTACACATAGCCATCTCGCTGGACGAGGTTGCTCCAGGTGCTGTCGAGCACGCGCTGATCTCGCCACAGTACGCGATACGAGCCGTCACGCTCAACACGCAGGCACAAGCTGCCGAAGCCGGGGCCCGTGCTGACCAGCACCCGGTCGTCGACCACCAGGGGCGACGTGGCGTTGCAGGCGTCGGCGGTCTTCGACTTGAACGGAATTTGCCAATAGACACGACCGTCGCGGGGATCGAGCGCCACCAGAAAATGCTCGGTCAGGCAAAAAACAAAGCGGCGAAGATGGATCGTGGCGGCGACGGCCGTCGCATACGCTCGGCCATCCTGAACCGAATGCCAGAGCGTTTCGCCCGTTTGCTTGTTGACCGCAATGACGCCGGCGGAGCGAGCCGCGGCACCCAGGTTAAGCACCACCGAGTCCCCTTCGACCAGCGGGCTGCTGCTCGCCGCGAACAGCCCCTCGGGCACATCGAACTCGCGATGCAACGGCCGCGACCAGAGTGTGCGGCCGTCGCGAATATCGAGACATCGCAAGACGCCTTCCGCTCCGAAAGCGTACAGGCGATCCCCGTCGATCGTCGGCGTGCTATAGGGGCCGTGACTGTAGGCGAACGCGCAGCGGTACGCCGTGGGAGCCACGGACTGCCACAGCGACTCGCCCGACTCGCAGGACAGGGCCTCGACAATCTCCTGATCCTCGCGGCGATGGAAAACGTAAAGCTGTTCGCCGGCCGCTACAGGCGAGCTAAAACCGGTCCCCACCGATCGTCGCCACAAGACAGGCGGGCCAGCCGCGGGCCAGCGCGGAACGACGTCTCGGTCGCGCGAGACACTATCGCCGCGCGGACCCAACAACGTCGGCCAACCCTCGTCGAAAACCGGCTCATGCGTCGCGCTCGGGGGCGCCTGCTGGGGCGTCGGCCGCGAAGCCTGCTGATCGTTCATATCCAACAGCGTAAGCGAGCCTGCCAACGCCAACAGCACGCCAAGGGCCATCAGCAGGCGCAATTTGTTTGCGAACATACCGGATGCTCGAAGGAGGGTGATGGACCGCAACGATCGCATTTCTCGCCGCGTTCAACTCCATGCTAGCGAGAAACCGCAGTGGGTTCGCATGAGTTTCTCACTAGCGCAAGCCCCTGAACTCACTCTTGCCGCGACAGCGATGTTGGCGCTGCATGCACAACGACAAATTGTCGGTTGGGCAAGATCTGACGATCCGGCGGTTTTTGACGTTATTTCTCGATGTAAGGCCGCGACTCGCGCCGATAAATCCAGCAAGTCAAACTCTATCGCTACCGGAATCGACTGTTCGAGGGTGTGCTCATGTCGCTGCGACCATTCGGCTCAAGCTCGTGGATGCAACGCTGGCTGGCGTGTTTCGGCCTCGGCCCATTATCGTCCTCACCGCGACGACACATGGCGGTGTCGTGGCGGCGACGACTCGGACTCGAACGGCTCGAAGGGCGTGACCTGCTGGCGGTCAATGTGATGGGGAACACGGCGGTCGTGACCGGCACGTCGGCGGTCGACAGCTTTCAACTCACCTTTTACAACGCGACCGCCTACAGCCTGTACGTCAACGGCTCGCAAATCTCGGCCGCCACGTTGGCCGGCGTCACCAACATTGCCTTCGACGGCCTCGATGGTCGCGACACGCTCAGCGTCTCAAGCGCGCCGAGCACGGTCGACGCCGTCTATGTAACCGGCCAGCAATTGAACTGGATCGGGCCCATTATCAATGTTAGCTCGCGCAATAACGAACTGATCTACGCCAACGGCCAGGCGTCCGACTCGGTGCAGTTCACCGATACCTCGGCGGACGATGTCTTCAATAGCGTCAAAGCCTACAGCTCGATCACCAGCGTGGGCTATTTTAGTCAGGCGACCGGCTTCGGTAGCGTGTACGCCTTCCGCAGCAACGGCGGCAACGATACCAGCACGCTCTACGACTCGACCGACAACGACACCTATTACGGCCTGCCAGGTTACAGCATCATGTCGAGCAGCGGCCGATTTGTCGAAACGATCGGCTTCAAAAATAACATCGCCTACAGCAGCAACGGCGGCAGCGACTCGGCCCTGTTCTACGACTCGACGGGAGACGACACCTTCACTAGCCGGCCAACGAGCGCGTCGCTCACCAACACGGGCTACTCCAATATCGCCTACGGTTTCCGTGCCAACTACGCCTTTAGCTCCAACGGCGGAAACGATGTCGCCAACCTGTACGACTCAAGCGGCAACGATACGTTCAGCGCCTTTCCGACCTACAGCGTCATGACCACGAGCAGCGCCACGGGCCAAGCAATCGGCTTCGATCTGGTCAAGGGCTACGCCAGCGGAGGCGTCGACTCGGCCAGCTACTACGACTCCGCGGTCGACGATACCTTCCGCGGCCAGCAGAACGGCACCAGTGTCATGTCGAGCGCCAACTACGAGAACCAAGGCATCGGCTTCGAGACCAATTACGCCTTCAGCTCCAACGGCGGCAACGACGTCGCCTTTCTCTACGACACGATCGGCAACGACACCTTCCATGCGTTCCCCAGCTACGGCATCCTCTCGGGCGTCGGGCTGTTCAACCAGGCCACGGGCTTCAAGAACCTCTATGCCTACGGCAGTGCCGGCGTCGACACGGCCCGATTCTACGCCAATAGCGGCACGAATAATTTCTCCGGCACCGCGACCTCCGGGCTCATGACCGGAACCAACTACGAGAACAAGGCGCAGGGCTTCGACTTCATCTTCGCCAATCTCGATGGCTCGGCCAGTGGCACGGCCGACCTGTTCGACTCGAGCGGCAACGACACGGTGACCGCGATCAACACTCAGGCTCGACTCGTCTATGCCAACGGCAATCAGACGTACGTCTACCGCTTCGGGACCGTCAACGCCACGCGGAGCACGGGCACCGACCAAGTCAGCCGCAACGCGCTGAGCTACGTGTTGAACACAATCGGCGGCTGGTAACGCGCCTCGTGTCGACGTTGGCGGTTGTGTTGGTCAAAATACTTGCCACGGGCTCGGCGATCGGCGAGAGTGATGCAGACGCATTTCCGGCATATAAAATGCCCTCGCACCCAGGAGCCCGCCGCTCATGAACATCCAATCCCTTCGCCTCTTGTCGCTGCTGACCATACTCGCCGTGCTGACCCTGGCCAGCACGACTTGGGCTCAAGAAAAGACCAAGGCCGCTTCGTTCAGCGAGGATCTCTCGAAACGCTACGGCAATAAGGTCGAGATTCGCTTGGATCAATCGTATGCCGGCAATACCAACCCCAAGCAGATGCTGGACCTGTATCTGCCCAAGCAGCGGGCCAGCGACAAGCCGCTGCCGGTCGTCGTGTTCATTCACGGAGGCGGGTGGTCGGGGGGCAATCGCAAAGGCTACGCCGCTCAAGCGGCAGGGCTTGCCAGTGCAGGGAATTACGCGGCCGTCTCGGTCGGCTATCGGCTCAGCGCCGAAGTGAAGTGGCCCTCTCAAATTCATGACTGCAAAGCGGCCATTCGCTGGATTCGCTC
This sequence comes from uncultured Planctomycetaceae bacterium, assembly GCA_964652155.1. GTDB lineage: Bacteria > Planctomycetota > Planctomycetia > Pirellulales > PNKZ01 > CAZZBK01. The sequence goes on from CAZZBK010000020.1 coordinate 16,934, forward strand.
GCAGGCCAAGGAACTGAACCTCGATCCCGAGCGAATCGGCTGCACCGGCGGCTCGGCCGGCGGACACCTCGTCACGCTGCTCGGTCTCACCGGCGGCGTGAAGGAGTTGGAAGGCGATGTCGGCGAGCACACCAGCCAGAGCAGCCGCGTGACCTGTGTCGTGAACGTCTGCGGCCCGACCGATATGGTCGCTCCGCTCATGCAAGGCGAGGCGGCCAAGGGGGACGACCCCGCCGTGTCGGGCCTGATCGGCGGTCGCGTGTCGGAAAAACTCGACGTGGCCAAGGCGGCCTCGCCGCTCACCTACGTCACCTCGCGCGCGGTGCCCATCATGACGATCCACGGCACAAAAGATGCGCGCGTCAATTTCAACAATGCCGAGAAACTCGACGCCGCACTCAAACAAGCCGGCACCACCTCATTGCTCATTCCGGTCGTCAACGCCGGCCACGGCATCCCGTTTGGGCCCGAGTTGAACCAGCGTGTGCAGCAGTTCTGGGACCTGTACTTGCGCGACGTAAAGAGCGACATCTCGACAACTCCGATCGAGGTCCCTGCCCCACCGGCCAAGAGTGGATAACATCTTGAGGTGCTGCCGATGTGACGGACCGGGGACTCCGTAAATACGCAGCGGCCAAGGTCCCATCCGACTCGATCGCAGCAGCGGCTCTCAACCACCCTCTCATTCGAGATGCGGAATCAGAAGCCGGAGTGCCCGGAATAACTGCATGCCATGCGGGTTCTGGAAGGCCTGGGAAATCCCGGAGGTCCAGTTCGTCGATCAAATCGCATTCCCAACCGCCGTTGGATGTTGCGAAAGGGCATCATTGAGAGCGTCGGGAAAAATGTTGTCGGGTCGCTCGTTGCCGGAGTGGAAAACTTGACCTAAGATTGAGGTTGCGTGGAGAATTTACGCCGGTTGCAGTGACAACCCATTGAGGACCCGACAACATGCGATCCATCTTGGCTCTTGTGTTAGGACTTGTGCTGCTCGTTGGCAGCGAGGCCCGCGCTCAAATTTATTATCAGACACTCAGTCCGGTGCAGGTCGTGAGCCCGGTCCCCAGTTATGCTCCGGTGACGGCGTACTCGCCCGTTACCACCTACTCGCCCGTTACCACCTACTCGCCGGTAACGACCACCTCATACTACGCGCCCCCGACGACGGCCTACTCAAATCCGGCTTGTGTGGGCTGTGCAAATTCGGCGACCGACATCACGGCAATGTCACCGGCGGCGCCGGTCACGAGCTATCGTCCCACGGTGACGTATTACGCTCCGCAGGTTGCATACTCGCCGGTTGTGACGGCCTATAGTCCGGTGACCACGGCTTACAGTCCGGTGGTGACAGCCTATAGCCCCGTGGTATCGTACAGTCCGGTGGTCGCGGCGCCGGTGATCGTTCGTCCGGCTTATGTTCCTGGCCAGCCCGTTCGCAATTACTTCCGGTCGTACTGGTGGTAGTCGCGAGCCTGCGTGGTCGAGATCAACCGCCTCGCCTGATCGCCTCATGCGCACGCTTATCCGTTGGATTCTTGGCGTCTCGCTGATCGCGATCGGGATCGTGGGGCTGTTTTTGCCGTTCATTCAGGGGATCGCCTGCATCGTCGCCGGCGCGGCGGTGCTTGGTTGCAGCTTGGCCTACGTGCAGCGCGCCCTGGCTTGGCTTGAGCCTCGCACGCCGTTTGGCAAGCCGATCGTCCATTGGTGCCGCGAGCGCGTCGATCGATACCAGTCGCGTCGTGCTCAGGCCAGCCCCGACGCGCCACCTCAGTGACCCGCTGCGGTGCTCAGGCGATGGCGTGCCCCTGCCGCTGAAGTCGTTCGACAACCTGCTGGGCTGCGTCGGCCACCTCGCGTGCCCAGCGTTTGCGTTGTGCGCTCGAGGCGCGTAGCTCGTGGGCATACGCCCGCATGAATCGCAGACGGTCCGCGCGGGTCAGCCAGTTGTGTGCCTGCGCGCTCGCCGCGAGACGCGCAAGATTGTGGACCTGTTCGACGTGGTCGAGTTGGCGACGAATCCGCACGCCATCCAGGTCGATCACATACGCGTCGATCTCTCGTTCGCGTTCGACGAGCATGAGATTGCACCCTTTCAGGTCGCGATGCGCGATCCGCCAGGCGTGCAAGCGACCGATCAGTTGCCCGAGGCTCTGGAGCGCTTGCCGGACGCGCGGCCGCCGCTCGGTCGGCGACAACAGGGCCATTCGCCAGGCAAACTGGTGCAAGTTTTCGCCCCCGTCGATCCAGCGAGTGGCGAGATACTCGACCCCGCCGCGCTGCATGCCCAGGGGCACGAGCACACACAGCGGCTCAGCCGTGGCGATGCCCCGTTCGAGCAGCGCATGACCCATCACCCAGTGATGCAGCGCGCGGCTCGGCCGACCCCATCGCGCCAGCCGCTTCCAAAGCGTGCGCGGCTGGATGCGCTTGTAAGCGACGGAGGTTGGTACGCCGTCGATGGGCAGTTGCGCCTCGACGACCACGCCCGAGTGGCTGATCTTGATCGGTGCGTCGATGTACTCGCGAATGAGGCGTTCCGGGTTGGCCGCCCATGCGCGCAGCTCGTGTTCGCTCATGCGACGCACGGCATGAACCTGCACGTTGTCGCAGCGCAACGCCTGAAAGTCTCGATTCGAGCGCAGCGACCGCTTGGCTCGGCTGGCCATTACCTCGCAGGCGTAATCGCGTGTGCGCTCGACGATCTCGGCCGCCGCGATGCGCGGGTGCTCCAGTCGCAAATCGGGTCGCGCGCGGACGTAATGCCGCCAAAACATCCACCGCTCGCGCGGCGTCGCGCGCTGCACCCAATCGGAGTGCAACATCACCAGGCTGTCACGGCTTCGCGGCCAATCGAGCGCGTCGGAAAACTGGATCCCCGGCAAGTCGAGCACCCGCAACTCAGGCCGCTCAGAGCGTTGTCCCGTGCGGCATGAATCGCTCCGAACCAGGATATTGCCCGCATGCAGATCGTCGTGGTACACGCCGGCACGATGCAACTGGGCGCAGAGCGTGGCCAGCGCTTCGGCGAGCCGCAGCCGGATCAACTCCGCCTCGTCGCGTGGTCGGCTCGCCAACCGTTCGACAAACTCGTTGAGCGCGACGGTCTGGAGTTCCGCGGCGGTAATCAGGAAATTCTCCTGCACTCCGCCGCGGACGAACTGCTCTCCCAAGGCCAGTGGCCGGATCGTCGCGATGCCGCGTCGCTGGAGTTCGATCGCCTTGTTGAACTCGCGGCGCGAGGCGCTCGCGCGCCAGAGATTGCGGAGCGGATCCCACCAGGCGGGGCAGCGATAATGTTTGATGAACACGGCCCCCTGCGGCAACTCGACCCGATAGACGGTGCGATGCGCACCATCCTTGACGACCCGCACGCGTCCTTCGCGCTGCCAGACATCGAGCGGCAGGCCGCTGGGTCCCACGAGCGAACCGCGCCACGCGCGGAGCATTTGCCAACGCACGTCCAGCGACGTAAACGAACAAAACTCGTCGGCCGTAACGGTGGTGAGTGACATTCCGTTGTCCCAACGCGAGCGCTGTAGCCCGCGGCGAGCGTTATTCGATTCCAGCTTGAGGGTCGTACCCCAGTTCGTCGCCGCGTCGCAGGTCTCGGGTCGCTTCCCGAGCATTGCCCAGCTTCGCGTGAATCTCGCCACGATGGTGATACATGATCGCCAGCGTGTGTTGTGTTTGCTGCGTGTTGGTCGGCCACTCGTCCGCGGGTAACTTCAGATCGATTGCAGCGGCCTGGGCTTTGTCCTCGGTCAACTTGATGGCTCGATTCAAGTCCGCGAGCGCGGCGGTGTCGTTGCCCAAGCGGTGGTAAATAAAGCCCCGCGTGTCCAAGTACGTGGCATTGGTTTCCTGGCCGGGCTTTTCAGCGTCCCACTCGAACGCGGTCTGGATATCCGCGAGCGCTTCATCCAGATGCACGTTGAACAACGCCCGAAAATAGGCCCGGTTATTCGCGTACATCGACGACCGCGCCGGCTTCAATTCATACGCCGTGTCTAAATCCGCGAGCGACTCGGTCTGCTTGCCGAGGCGACGATAGAGCGCGGCACGTTCAGAGTATAAATCAGGAATGCGCTGCGGGACGACCCAGCGCTTGAGCTCAAGCAATCGCGTGATGTCGTCGACCGCCGCTTCGATCTGACGCTGCTCCTTGTTGAGGAGCAATCGCAGCGTCAGCAATTTCACGGCGCTCGGTGACTGGCCATCCCACTCTAAGCCTCGATCGCAGTAGGCAATCGCCTGTGGGTCGTTGTTCTCCAGATGCGATTGAAGGCCACGTTGGAAATAGTGCTCGGCCATCGCCTGCCGGCCGTAGTCCGAGAGCGACGAACGCCACAGCAGCATGCAGATCGCCGCGATCAGAACGGGCGTAAATATCCACCGCAGACGGCGGCGCCGCACGTCGACGTTGCTGCGCGGCGGCGGCAGCGGCTGATCATCGAATCGCTGTGGGATCGGAAAGCCGTGTTGATCGTAATTGCCTTGAGGGGCCGGCATGGGGGGCAGTCTCTCATCCGTGGTCGGTCACACTTAGGGCCTATCCTAAAACCGAAATGCGAGGGGGACACGTCAATTTTAGGATAGGCTCTTAGGTAAACGTAGTCGGCGCGAGCGAATTGGGCAAGCGACCCCACAGCCATCCACTCGCTGGGGGCTGACGCTCACCTCGATCGAATGGCCCAGATGGTCGATCATCGCTGGCCACGATTTGGGATTGCGGCCCGTCGGCGCGTCTTTACCATGATAGCATCATGAGCCACACGATCCCCACCCGTCGACTCGGGCGGACCCCACTCGAACTGCCGATTCTCAGCTTTGGGGCGTCGTCGCTCGGCGCGGAGTTTCGGAGCGTCACGCTCGACGAAGCGTTGCAGAGCGTGCGCGTCGCGCTCGACTGCGGTATGAATTTTATCGACACCTCCCCGTTTTACGGCCGCGGCATGAGCGAGGTACTGCTGGGGATCGCCCTACGCAACGTCCCCCGCGCCAGCTACATGCTCTGCACCAAGCTGGGACGCTACGACCTGACGCATTTCGATTTCAGTGCCCGTCGCGTGGCCGAGAGCATCGACGTCTCGCTGCATCGACTGGGGACCGATCACCTCGACATCGTCCTTTGCCACGATATCGAGTTTGTCCCGATGCAGCAGATCGTCGACGTGACGATCCCCGCCCTGCGCCAGGCGGTCGAGCAGGGCAAGGTCCGCGCCATCGGGTTCAGCGGCTACCCGCAGAAAATCTTTCGCTTCATCTGCGATCAGGCCGAGGTCGACTGCGTGCTGAACTACAACCAGTACACGCTGCAAAACACCCGCTTCGTCGACGAGACGGCACCGTACCTGAAGCGCAAGGGAATTGGCATCATGAACGCCGGACCGTTCAGCGCTCGGCTGTTGACGAACGCGCCATTGCCCTCCTGGCTCAAAGAGCCCGAAGCGGTCAAGCAGGCCGCGCGTCGCGCCGCGGCCCACTGTCAGTCGCGGGGGATCGACATCGCGCAGCTGGCGTTGCAGTTCTCGCTCGCCCATCCCGATATCACAACGACCATCGCCGGCTCGGCCAATCCGGCGAACATTCGCCGCTGGGCCGATTGGGCCGCGCAGCCGATCGACACCGCACTGCTCCACGAGGTGCAAGCGATCTTTGCCGACGTGAAAAACATTGGCCATGTCGAAGGCTTGCCGGAGAACAACTGAGCCACGGCGACCATCCGGTCTTGCCGCGGCTAGCGGATCGGTCGAACCAACTCGGCGGCCTCGACGTACAGCGGCAAGTACCGATAGTAGACCTCAAGACACAACGCGCTGAGCGCCGTGGCGTAGACCCGGCCTCCGTAGTTGCCCCACACGGGGTCGGGGTCCCAGGAACCGGTCAGCGGCCCCTTCGTGTGCTGGGTCGTCGTCAGCCGCTTCGTCAGCGCCGAGTTCCAAGGCTCCCAGTGCCGGTCCTGTAGCTGATACAGGGCCAACGTGGCGTAATACCAGTAATACACATTCGGCTCGCCGCCGTCGGGCAACTCGCCGAGCAGATAGTTCGCCGCCTCGTCGTCGGCGTGATGCGAGCGCGATTGTCCCAAGAACACGCGACACACGAGCGCCTCGGCCGTCATCGTGCGGCTGGGCAACTCGCCGGGGCGATAACTGGCCAACCCATGATGTTCGCCCAACGTCACGCTGGCGACGAACCGCGCGGCGCGGTCGCGCGCCTCGTGAGGGACGCGAATGCCCGCCAACTCGGCGCTCTTGAGCGCCATGAGCTGCCAGCCGAGTTGACTCGTATCGCCTGTATCGCCCGGTCGATAACGCCACCCGCCAGTGGTCCGGTGCTGCGCGCTGAGCGTGTAGTCGATGGCGCGTTGCACGTAGAACCGCAAACGGTCGTCGCCGGTCATGGCGTAGGCTTCGCTGAGTGCCAAGGCGGACATGCCGTGACAGTACATGAAGGCATAGGGCTCGGCCGCGCCCGCCAAGTGCCCGTTGGCGGCTTGCGAGCGCATGAGAAATTCGAGGCCGCGCCCCACGGCCTGCTGATAGGTGCCATTGACGTGCGTGTAACCCGCGCCGAGAAACGCGAGCAGCGCCAAGCCGGTCATGCCGGTGTCGGCCTCGGCTCCGGCCCCGCGACGGTCTTGCCCGAGCGTTTGTCCCTCGCGCCCCGCGCCAAACTGGCTGGCATCCCAGCGGCCGTCGCGACTTTGATTCGCGGCGAGCCAGGCGAGCGCGTTCCTCACCGCGGCTTCGGTCTCGGCCGACCCGCCGCGCGATTGGGCCACGGCACTCTTTTGGGGCGACGTGCGCAACTCGTACATCGCCGGCATGCGATGCCCCGCCGCGACGCTCGGCGCGCCCACCAAAGGAGCCGAAAGGGGCGGAGGGATTTGAATCTGCGGTGGCGGCGGAGCGTCGAGGGGCGCGGGCTGAGGCACGCCGCGCGGCTGATCGACCCGCGCCGAGTGCACTTCGCCCGTGTTCGCGTTCGGCGCCTCGGCCAGTCGCGGTGCCGCGGGCTGATCGAGCGCCGCGGGCTCCGAGCGTTCGCGCTTGCTCGGCTGCGGCGCGCTATCGGCCACCGCGCTCGTGGGTGCCGGTAACGGCAACTCGACCTGCGTGGGGGCTGGCGTATCGGGCTTTTCGATCGGCTGCGGCTCGTCGGGCGGCGCGGGCTGAGGCTCGATTCGTTCGGGCAACTCGGCCGTGAGTTGCTCCCAGGGCCGAGCTTCTCGCTCGCTGATCGCCTCACTCGGATCGCTCGCCTCGGTGCTGGTCGAGACACGCATGAATTGCAGACGACGCGGCAAGGGTGGCTTGGCCACATCGATGGTCATGGCATAGATGGCGAGCAGCACATGCGCCCAAACGCTCAGCGCAACACACTTGCGTAGCGGGCGACTGTGCCCCCAGCGCGTGATGAGCAGCGCTATGAGCGCCACGGTCATGCCACCCAAGCCCGCCCACAATATCGCGCCCGCAAGATGCGAGAGCGACGTGGTAGCGAGCAGCGGGACATGGAACAGCACGCGCATGCGTCACCGCTGGGGGTTGGCGACTCGAACCGCGATGGCGAGCTCGCCCACGCCCGCCTGTTTGCAGGCGCTAAGCACGTCGGCCACTTTCTGCAACGGCGTGCCGCTGTCGCCGCGCACCACCACGCCTAACTCAGGGTACTGTTGCCGCGCCAACGACAGTCGCTGCGTCAGCTCGCTCAGCGTGACGTGTTGCCGATCGAGTTCGATGAGCCCTTCGCGGTACAGTTGGATCACCTTTTTCTGCGGCGCCGCGGTGAGCGCGCCGCTGTCGCTGACCTGCGGCACGCTGAGTCCGATCTTCTTCTCAAGCTCCGTGAACTTGGTCCCCACCATGAAGAAAATAATGAGCAGGAACACGATGTCGATCATCGACGTGAGATTGAGCGTGGGTTGTTCGTCGGCATGAGTCTTGAGCGGCATGATCGCAATCCTGATTCACTCGCGCGGGACGAAGCATCCCCGTTCGCCAACACGTCTAAGCGGCCTCGCGACGCTTGCGGCTCGGGGCGCGGTCGGCAAGCCCCTCGGCCGAAATGAGCTGCACGACCGTTTTGCCCATCGCGTCGATCTCGGTCACCAGCGCGTCGACTCGGCTGATGAAGAACAAGTACAGCGTGAGTGCCGGGATGGCCACAATCAGCCCAGCGGCCGTGGTGATCAGCGCTTCGCTAATGCCTGCCGCGAGCAACTCGGGCCGCCCCATCGCGTCGCTCCCCGCGATGTCGTTGAAGGCCGTAATCATGCCAAAGACCGTCCCCAGGAGTCCGAGCAGCGGGCTGATCGTCGACACGGCATTGAACACCCGCACGTAGCTGCGCAGTCCGCCGGCGGCGCGTTCACCCTCGTCGAGCAGGGCTTGCTCAACTTCGACGCTCGGTTTACCCCATTTGCGCACGGCGGCCGCGAACACCTCGGCGACCGGCGACGGGTTGTCCTCGCACAACTCGAGTGCCTCGTCGCGCGAGAGTTGACCGTCCTTGAGTTGATGCATGAACCGCTTGATAAACGGCCCGGGAATGACTCGGCCCCGTCGCAGTGCCACGACGCGCTCGAAGAGAAACACCACCATGATCACCGAGCAGAACAGGATCGGCACCATCAGGATGCCGCCGGCGTGGATGATCTGGAGAAAATTGCGCGACGGAATCGCCTTGAGCTGCCCTTCAGCCGCGACGGCCGCGGGCTCGACCACGGGCGCGGGAGCCTGCGCCCTCACCCACTCAACCGATACGGCCAGGCATGCCAGCATTGCCAGCAAGCCAATCACCCCGCGCGCATTACGCATGGCGAGCATCCCTACTCGTAGAATCGAAGCGAACGAGACGAAGAACGTTTGATGTGTTGGGAGTCCTTCCCACACTCACTTCATCGTCATTTCCGCTCGGCAGGTTGACGCGAGGCTTGAAGTCGTTGCGAGGCTTCCTGAGCGCTGGGAGACTGGGGATGATTTTTGAGCAATTTCGCGTAGGTCTCGGCTGCCGCGGCGCTCTGGTTAAGCTGTTCCTGGCACTTGCCCGCCTGCAGCAGGGCTAACGCTTGCCACGTTGGATAGGGGTACAACAATTCGACCCGCAAAAACTCCTGCAGGGCCGGCTCGTATTGCCGCTGATGCATGTGGGTCTCGGCCAGCAACCATTGCGCCTGGGCTGCTTGCACCGTGGCGGCGGCGCGGGGCGAACGAATCACACGCTGATACGCCTCGCGGGCCGACTCGAACTCACCTTGCGCCGCCAAGCAGCGCCCCTGCACGAAGTCGGCTTCGGCCATCGTCGCGAACTCGGGCTGTCGGGCTGCCAGCTCGGCCACGAGCGACAACGCCTGGTCGTACTGCTTGTGCTGGAGCAAAATCTGCGCGCGTCGCAGATCGGCCATGCCACGCCACGCCTCGGGCAATTTCGACTCGTCGGCCGCAACCTGCTCCCAACGCGGCAGCGCGTCGTCGTGTTGCAAACGAAACGCGCACTCGGCCCGATAAAACTCCGCCTGCGGTCGCAGCGCGTGTTCGGGATGCTCCTTGACCAGCGACGCCAGCAGAGTGGCCGCCGCGGACCAATCCTGCTTGTCGATCAATTCGAGGGCGACTTGATACGCCTCGCGGGCCGGAGCGTCGGTTGTGTTACGCTTCGCCTCGTCCTGTTGCTTCAGCATTTGTTGCGAATAGGCGAGCAACGCCGCGACATGCTCAGCCAGCGGGCTTTGCGGATGCCGCGTCTTAAATTGCCGAGCCGCCTCGATGGCCGCCGCGTGCTTCTGCTGAGCTTGCAGCGCGCGAATTTGCCCGGCGATCAAATCGTCGCCCCATTCGGTATCGTGCCACAGCTTGCTGGCCTCGGCAAACGCTGGGGCCGCGTCGTCGTGACGCCCTGCGCGGAGCAGCGACTCGGCGCGATAATAGTCGATGGCCGCGGTCCACGGACCGTCGGGCTCGGCTTTCCGCGCCGTCTCGAACGCCTCGATGGCGAGCGGCCACTGCTCACGCTGCACGTGCATCAGCGCGAGCCAATACTGCGCCTCGCCGCGCAATTTGACGTTGGCGAGCACGCCGATCAGCAGCGGCTCGGCCTCGTCGAGACGCAAGAGATGCACCAGCGCTTGGGCTCGTCGCAACTGAACCGCGTCGCGCAGCTCGCTGCTCGCAAACCGCTTGGCGAACGTCGCCGCGTGTTGCTGAGCGAGCTCGAACTCCTGTTGCTCCAGGCCCTCGCTCACGAGTCGCGCCAGCGCGTCGTCGGCCCAGCCGTGATGTTCCGACGCGAGCTTCTCGTAGGCCGCCCGCGCCTCGACGCGCTTGCCCTGCTGATCCCACGCGCGGGCAAGCCCGAAACGACAGTCGACTTCGAGCGCGCCGCCTGGATAGCTCGCCAACTGTTGTTGGTAGAGCTTTTCGGCCTGCGGCAAGTCACCCTGATCGAGGGCGATCTCCGCCAGATACATGAGCACATAGGCGTTGAGCGGATCGCCAGGGTACTGCTGCGCAAAGCGTTCGAGTTCGGTGGCCGCTTCCTGAACGGAGCCGGCAAAGTAGCGGGACTCGGCCGCTCGAAAACGAATTTTTCGCCCCCACGGCTCAGGCGGGTTCAGTGCGCGTAGCTTGCCCAACGCATCGACCGCGGCGGAAAATTCCTTGAGCTGGACCAACGACTCTCCCAGGAAGTAGCCGGCGGCGAACCCTTGCGGATCGTTGGGATACTGCCGCAGGAATTGCTCGAACGTCTCTCGCGCCGGGACCCACTCGCGCCGCGCATAGTGCTCGGCCCCGCGGCGATAGAGCTCCGGCGCGGTCTCGGCCTGAGTGAGCCCAGGAGCAAGAACCATGACGATCCATGTCCAGGCGATCAGCAGCGTGAAGGGCTTCATGGGCAACGCTTCCTGGCGTAAGTGACGTACTTGAACCGAGATGCTACCCGAGCGGCGCGCAGCACGACAAGACAGACTTGCGTGCTAGCACAAGCTCGTCTTGTCGGCGATTTTGTCCACCGGGTACACTGCGAGCTTCACGCTCTCAATGCGCGGCGTGCCACCGTGCTCGTAGCGACAAGGAGGTCGCGTTGTTTGCCGCACACTCGATCCGTCGCAAGATATGGATCATGCTGGGCGTTCTGCTCGTCATGGTCGGACTTATCTCGTATGGCGGCATTTATGGGATGTACGCCTACCGCAGCTTGGTGCGGACGCTGAGTCGTCGCGTGGCCGAGTTGCCGGTCGCCAACCAACTCAGTCACGACGTCAGCGATCTGCGCGTGGCGCTGAGCCAGTATCAGACCATCGGCCGCATGACGTTCGACGGCATGCGCGACCGCTCGTCGCATCAGATGGTCAAGGCCGAGTTCTCGAACTGCTTCCACAAGGTCGAGTACACGCTCAATCGCTATCGATCGTTGATCGCCCTGACCGAGGACGGCAACCCGATCGGCGACAACAGCCACGAATTGCGGACCGTCGATAAAATTGAAACGCTCTTGCAGTCGATTCGCTGGGCCAATCGCAGTCAGGATTGGTGGTTCGACAACATTCAGATCGGCCGCTTGCAGGACCAACTCGAACAACTGCAAGAATTGTCGTCGGAACTTCCCTCGTATTTGCATGGCAATATCGCCGAGTTCACCGAGGAGATCAAAGGACAGTACCGCGCGCTCATCGTGCTGGGCTATGTCCTCGCGGTTACGACCCTCTTGATGCTGGGGGTCTCGTTCAAGCTGTTCTACTCCTGGGTGTCGTCCCCCTTGCATACGCTCATCGCTGGCTCGCGGCGCGTCGCCAGCGGCGACTTCGAGTTCCGGATCCGGCTTTGCACCCATGACGAGATGGAAGAACTGGCGAACTCGATGAACCACATGACCGAACGATTTCTTGAAATTCGCAATAACCTGGACCAGAAGGTGCAAGAGCGCACCTCGCGCGTCGTCCGCAGCGAACAAATGGCCAGCGTGGGCTTTTTAGCCGCCGGTGTCGCGCACGAGATCAACAATCCGCTGGCGGCCATTGCCTTGGGCGCCGACGCGATCGAAGTGCGGCTGCTCGACATGCTCACCGCCGGAGAGCCTCGGCACGACGCGGTCCGCAAGTACCTGAAAATGATTCAGGACGAGGCCTTCCGCTGCAAAGACATTACGATGAAGCTGCTCGACTTCTCGCGGATGGGAGACCTGAAGCGGCTCCCCACCGATATCGGCGAATTAATCGATGGCGTCATCAACATGATCGGCCACTTGGGCAAATATCAAGACAAACGCGTCGAGCTGCGCTGCCCCCAGAAAGTCATCGCCGAGATCGACCCGCAACAGATCAAACAGGTGCTGCTCAATCTGCTCGTCAACGGGCTCGACGCGAGTCACGCCGAGGGCGTTGTGTGCGTCGACGTGAAACAAGTGAATCAACTGGCCGAGATCACGATCATCGACCACGGCTGCGGCATGACCGCGGAAGTCCTCAAGCATTTGTTCGAACCATTTTTTACACGCAGCCGGAGCGGTCAAGGAACCGGCTTGGGATTGTCGATCGCCTACAGCATCGTGTCAGACCATGACGGTGTGATCGAGGTGGCGAGCGATGGCCCCAACCAGGGAGCGACGTTTATCGTGCGGCTTCCGCTTCACAGTCAACCGGAGGTGTCCCATCGATACGCGAAAGTCGCCTAAGAAACTCAAGCTGCTGTTTGCCGACGACGAACGCTCGCTGCAAAGCCTGATGGGGGACGAGCTGACCCGCCTCGGCCACGAAGTGACCGTGTGCCCCGACGGGGCAACGGCCGTCGCGGCGCTCGAGCTGAACACCTACGACTGCATCATTGTCGACCTGGACATGCCCAAGCTGTCGGGGATCGAGGTCATCGCGCGGTGCAAGCAGCTTTCGCCCGACACGCTGAGTGTCGTGTTGACCGGCAAGTCGTCGCTTGAAACGGCCGTGGCGGCGCTCCGCCATGGCGCTTTCGACTACCTCACCAAGCCGTGCAAGCTCGTCGATTTAGAAACGCTGCTGCGCCGCGTCAGCGAGACGCGGGAACTCTCCAAGGAGTGCCGTGCGCTCAGACGCCGTGTCGAAACGCTCGAAGGCTCGGGAGACCTGATCGGCAAAAGCGCCCCAATGGATCAGGTCCGCGCGCTCATTCGCAAAGTCGCGCCCACCGACTCGACCGTGCTCATCTTGGGTGAGACCGGCACGGGCAAAGAACTCGTCGCCCGGGCGCTGCATCGACAGAGCCGTCGCGCCGCGGAGCCGTTCGTCGCGATCAATTGCGGCGGCTTGCCCGAGACGCTGATCGAGAGCGAACTATTCGGTCACCGCAAAGGGGCCTTCACCGGGGCCGACGACCATCGCGCGGGGCTCTTCGAGATGGCCGACGGCGGCACGCTGTTTCTGGATGAGCTCGGCGAACTCCCCAAGGCAATGCAAGCCAAATTGCTGCGCGTGCTGGAGAGCGGCGAAATTCGCCGCGTCGGCGACAATCATGCGTTCACAGTCGATGTACGGGTGATCGGCGCGACGCATCGAGTGTTGGAGAAAATGGTCGCGGAGGGGGAGTTTCGCGAGGACCTGATGTTCCGCCTCAACACGTTCGAGATTCGCCTGCCAGCGCTGCGCGAACGGCTCGACGACATTGCCGAATTGGCGTGGCACCTGCTGAGACGGTTTCGCCCGCAATCCAAGCCCGGCGATCATCTGTTTACCCCCGAGGCGATCCGGTTGCTCTCAGGACATAGCTGGCCGGGCAACGTTCGCGAACTGGCCAACGTCATTGAGCACGCGGCGATTCTGTGCGACGAATTGCCGATCAGCCCAGCCCATCTACCGCAACGATTCGGTCAGAAGAAGGCTCCGCCGGTCGTCGTGGTCCCGCCTCCGGCACGGCTCACAATGCCGACCAAGCTCCGCGATCTAGAAATCGCCGCGATCTATCAGGCGATCGAGCGGCACAAGGGAAACAAGCATCGCGCGGCCGAAGAGTTGGGGATCAGCACCAAAACGCTGTACAACAAGTTGGCGTCCGAGCAAGAAAAGCAGGCCGACCCCGCCGCGTAAGCCGCAGCTTGCGAAGCCGGTACGATTAGCGAACTTTGCGCACCACGCCGACCACGACGCCCAGCACGCGCGCGTTGGTCACGTAGATGGGTTTGAGCGCCGAGTTGGCGGGCTGGAGCCGGATGCGATTCCCTTCCGGGTACCAGCGTTTGAGCGTCGCCTCCCCTTCATCGGTCAGGGCGACCACGCACTGGCCACGCTGGGCCGTGTCTTGCTTATGGATCACGACAAAGTCGCCGTCGGCGATTTGATCTTCGATCATCGAGTCACCGACCACCTTGAGCACGAACAGGTCGTCGCCGGCGAACATATCGCCAAAGTCGACGGTCTCGTCCTGCTCGACGGCCTCTTGGAGTGCGCCAGCCGCGATGCGACCACGCAGTGGCAAGCCGGTCGACGGGTTGACCGATTCGGTGGCCATGGTGATCGCGCGCGACATATTGGCTTCGCGGCTGATAAGCCCCTTTTTCTCCAACGCCTTGAGATGACACATGACCCCGTTGGGCGAGGCAATGCCGAAATGGGTGCCGATCTCCCGCACGGTGGGTCCATAGCCCCGCGAGCGAATTTTATCGCGAATAAATTCGTACACCTCGCGTTGTCGCAGCGTTAGTGTGTCGAACTGAGCCATGATGGGGAGTCCTAAGGAGACAAAGAGCTTGCGGACCTACTCTGAGCGAAATTGTAATGTACGCGCGTTCAGAGTCAAGGTTCATTTGTACAGGTTATATCGACCGCCCAAGATGCCGAGGCAAGCCAACTTGTCGATTATATCACAAGTCTATAGTTGCAATTGACTTATGAGTCTATGGCAGGGCTATTTTCACGCTCAATTGGCTGCCGTGGCGGGCATTTGGTCGGCGAAACCGGCCCCGGTGCGGCGCAACTCGACCACGGCCGCCGCGCGGAGTTGTTCAAGCAACGATCGCTGGGCGGGGTCGGCCGCCAAGTTGTTCAACTCCTCGGGATCACTTTGCAGGTCGTACACCTCTTCGATCTCGCCGTGCTTGAGGTAGCGAATGTATTTGTGCCGCCCTTGTCGGATGGCGATGTACCAGGGAACGTCGTTGTGGACGGCATGCTTGGGGTCGCTTTTCAATATCTGCGTCGTGTCGCTGCCGTAGTCGTGCCCCAGGTGCTCGTAGAGCACGGTATGCGGCCAAGCGAGTTGGGGATTGTGGAGCAACGGCACGATGCTGCGGCCGTGCATCGACCAAGGGAGTTCCAGCCCAGCAAGCTCGAAGAAGGAGACGACCAGATCGGGGCCGTTGACCGACTGCGGACAAACTTGGCTTTGGGGAAATTTGCTGGGCATGCTTACGATCAGTGGCGAGCGATAGTTGGCATCGTAAGGCGCAAGCTTGATGCGGCAACCGTGTTCGCCCATCGCAAAGCCCTGATCGGCCGAGTAGATGACGATCGTGTTGTCGAGTTGGCCCGACGCTTTGAGCGCGGCCATCACGCGCCCCACCCCTTCGTCAATCGCCAGCGCGCACTCGTTGACCTGCTGCACCCAGGCGGAGAAGGTCTTGGCTTTTTTCGCCCCGTCCTCGCCAATCTGATTGGCCACATTGCGGCCAACGATCGGTTCGCCGTCGGGGCCTTTCGACCAGGCTTGGGTCTTGTCGAGATACGAGGGTTTGTTCGGACGCGGCGGAAACATGTCGGAGGGAGGCGGGACTTGATTTCCCTTGTAATGTCCCACATGCCGCGGCGCGGGGGTCGTGGGACCATGCACGGCACCGTAACACAACCACAGGTACCACGGCTTCTGCGCGTCGCGATGTTCGCCGCGAATATACTCGCAAGCCCAATCGGTGTAGTTGTCGGTGGCATAGCCTTCCTGGGCTCGCTCCGCGCCGTTGAACGCGAGCAATTGCTTCTCGTAATAGTTGCCGGCATTTTTCGGGTGCTTGGGACGGTTCCAAACGACCTGATAGTCCCAATCGCGACCGTAGCCGGCGTCGACACCGGTGTGCCATTTGCCAATCTGCGCCGTGTGATAGCCCTGTTTGCGAAACACGCTGGGCCAGAACGGAGTCAGCGCGGGGTCATACGTGCTGCCCGGGTAATCGCCGACCATGCGCATCGACTCGATGCCGTGCGGCAGTCGGCCGGTGAGCAGCGTGGCGCGCGAGGGCATGCACCACGAGCCCAGGTAGCAGCCCTCGAAGCGGATGCCCGATCGGGCCAGCGCGTCGATATGGGGCGTGCGAATCCAGGGATACGAACCCGGGTAGCAACCGACGGTTTTGGTCGACTGATCGTCGGCGTAAATAAAGAGAATGTTGGGACGCTTGTCGGCGGCGCTCGCGAGCGGCGTGAGGGTCAGCAGACAGAACAGGCTCAGCAGAGCGATGCGAAAAGAGTTTGTCATGATCGGCAGACCTCGCGCGCAAAATAAGGAGCGTCAACGTTACGATTCGGCCTTCGAGACTATAGCATGAAGCAACAGGCAAAGCACGTTTCGAACGCAATCGACGACCCGACTTGCCTCGCCACCCAGGGCATGCGAGACTCTGGCCTTGGATGGGGCGTCGTGTGATTTGTTGACCAAGGCGAAATGGTTCATGTCGGTAGAATCTCTGCGGCGCGATGCGTTGGCGATTTGGCACGCGGGTGTGCGGGCGGTCGACTCCGCGCGGCTCGTCACCGCCGCGATGCACGTCGAGCACGGCCAGTTGTGCATCGGCGAGCTTGAGCTGCCGCTCGATACGCTGCGGCGGATCGTTGTCGTCGGCGCGGGCAAAGCCGGCGCGGGGATGGCCCTGGGGGTCGAGCAAGCGCTCGGCGATCAACTGCTCGCCGACAAACGGGTGACCGGCTGGGTCAACGTGCCCGCCGACTGCGTGCGCCCCACGCGGGTCGTCAAGCTGCACGCGGCCCGCGACGCCGGGGTGAACGAGCCCACCGCGGCCGGGGTCCAGGGGAGCGAAGCGATTCTGCGGCTCGTCGAGACGCTCGGGAGCGACGATTTGTGCCTCTGCCTGATCAGCGGCGGCGGCAGCGCGTTGCTACCCGCTCCGGTCGAGGGCGTGTCGCTGGCCGACAAATTAGCCCTCACGCGATTTTTGAGCGGCGCAGGCGCCAACATTGCCGAGCTCAACACGGTGCGCAAGCAACTCAGCCGTATCAAGGGGAACGGCTTGGCCCGAGCATGCCGAGCCGGGCGACTCGTGTCGTTGATTATCTCGGACGTGCTGGGGGACCCACTCGACGTGATCGCGTCGGGGCCGACCGTGCCGAACAGCTCGACACCCCAGGACGCCTTGGCGGTGCTCGATCGTTTTGGAGCCCGCGCGGCGGGCGTGGCCCTCGACGCCTATGCCTACATCGAGCGATTGTGCTCGCAGCCTCCGACCGCCGCGCCCACGACCGAGGTCACCAATCTGGTGATTGGCAACAACGCCACGGCGGTCGACGCCGCCGGGATCGAGGCGGTGCGGCTCGGCTACTCGCCGGCGCTCATCTCATCGCGGGAACTCGAAGGGCAGGCCGAGGAGATTGGCGAACATCTGGCTCATATGGCGCTGCACATGCGTTCGCAGCGCGGGCCCGACTGCCTGATTAGCGGCGGCGAGCCGGTCGTGAAACTGGTGCGCAGCGAGCTTCGTGGTCGGGGCGGCCGCAACCAACAACTCGTGCTCGCGGCTCTCGACAAGCTCGCCCAGCAGGGGGGCGCCGAGCAGCTCGTGATCTTGAGCGGCGGCACCGATGGCGAGGACGGTCCGACCGACGCGGCCGGCGCGATCATCGACGCCGACACACTCGACGCCGCGCAGCGAGCCGGCCTCGTGCCACGAGATTTTCTCGACCGCAATGATGCCTACAACTTTTTTGCTCCGTTGGGCGGGTTGATCAAAACCGGGCCGACCCATACGAACGTGTGTGACGTGCGCGTGGTGGTGATCGAGCGGCCCAACCCGGCGTGAGCGTGTTGCTGGCGACGCATCGACATGGGTAGCGAGTGACGATTAAAGAGGAGTGATTGATGGCGACGGCGCGACCGCTGGGGATTCGATTGCGAGAAATGTTGTGCGGCTATTGGACCGCGCAAGCGATACATGTTGCCGCGAAGCTCGACGTGGCGACGCATTTGGCAGCCGGGCCACTCACCGCCGAGGCCTTGGCCGCGCGGATCGGCGCTCATGCCCCGACACTCTATCGTCTGCTGCGCGCTTTGGCCTCGGTCGGGCTGTTCGAGGAAGACCCGGCCGGGCAATTCTCGCTCACCGAACTCGGCGAGTATCTGCGCGACGACGTGCCGCACTCACAAAGGGCGGTGGCGCTCATGATGGGCAACGAACACTATCGCGCCTGGGGCGAGCTGCTGCACAGCGTCCGCACCGGCGAATGCGCCTTCGAGCACGTCTACGGACAGAACATCTTTGCGTACATGCAGGAGCACGCCGAGACGGCGCAGATATTCGATCGCGCGATGGTCGGCATCCATGGCCGAGAAACCGCCGCGATGCTCGCCGCCTACGACTTCAGCGATCTTGGCACGCTCGTCGATGTCGGCGGAGGCAATGGCTCGCTGCTGATCGAAGCCTTGCGGCAGAACCCGACGCTGCGCGGCGTGTTGTTCGATCAGTCTGACACGATTGAGCGCGCGCAAGCAAACGTGGCCGCGAGCGGTGTCGCGGACCGCATGCAATGCGTCGCGGGCGATTTCTTTCGCGCGGTTCCTTCTGGCGGCGACGCATACCTGCTGCGTCACATCATCCACGACTGGGACGAGCCGCGTTGCCGGTCGATCTTGGGCAACTGTCGCGCGGCGATGAACCATGACGGGCGGCTGTTGGTGATCGAGGCGGTCATTCCGAGGGGGAACGATCCAAATTGGGGCAAGTTCCTGGACCTGAACATGCTCGTGGTGCCCGGGGGCCAAGAGCGGACCGAGGCCGAGTATCGCGAACTGCTGGCGTCGGGGGGGTTTGAGTTGACGCGGGTCGTGCCCACCCGCGGCGACGTGGCCGTGATCGAGGCCCGGCCCGTGTAGCGGTTAAATGGCCCAATGTTCGAGGCGATAGAGCATTTCGACGGCGAGCCAGGCGTTCTCGGGTCCGCCGATGCGCGTCACAAAGGCGGCAATCTCATCGTTGCGCAGATCGTCCCCTTCGACCAACAGGCGACGAAGCTCATCGGCACTCAAATCGGCGACGGGGATCACTTCGTCCATGAATACGACCCTTGCAAAGGCACTCGGGGGAGCCAGTTTATCACGCCTCGTGCGTGGCTCTACGTAACGAATCGGCGCTCGAAGTACGCCGCGGCGATGCAAAACGACGCGACTTTAGCGAGCTTGCCAATGCTAGCGGCCGCATAACCGATACAGTCGTTTCATGACGAACGTGACGGCCACGGATTTTCCGCTCGCAGAGGCAACATAAGCTTTACAGGCGAGCAAATCGAATCAGACTCGGATGAAGAGCCCGCGGCAACCGTGCCCCGATTGGACCTCAAGCTCAATCTCCTCAACTGACCGCGAAAGTGTAAGATGATGACGATAGCCAAGACGTTGTCGAAGATGGGCCTCGTGATTCGCGGCGACGATTTGATCGACGATCGTCGGCAGCATTCGCGGCAGCCGTATCCGCAGCGGCAATGGCTCAACGCCTGTCCCGAGGCCGACGACGGTTTGGCCGCCTGGCGCGAGGTGCGTTGTCATGATCTGTCGGCCGAGGGGTTCTCGTTCTGGTACTCGGCAGCACCGCAGTCGTCGCATCTGGTGCTGTCGCTGGGCGAATCGGGCACCGAGGTCGACGTGCTGGCCGAGGTCAAGCACACGACGGAAGTGAGCTGCCTGCAAGACCATCTGTATTTGGTTGGGTGCCAGATTTTGCGACGCTCGGCGTGAAGCGTTGACCCCCGCAGGGCGATGGACTAGGCTAAGCCTTGGTCCGTGGGTGGCCGGCGTCTCCGTTGCATGGAACGTCGGCGAACAGGGAATCCCCGTGCGAATCGGGAACGGCCCCGCCGCTGTGACCGGCTGCGAAAGCGATCGTTGCTTCATTCCTGGCCATTGTGCCCGGTCGGCTATAAAAGTCGTCCGGTCGCGAGAAGGCGCGAAGCCACGTTGAAG
Organism: uncultured Planctomycetaceae bacterium; assembly: GCA_964652155.1. GTDB lineage: Bacteria > Planctomycetota > Planctomycetia > Pirellulales > PNKZ01 > CAZZBK01. The sequence goes on from CAZZBK010000020.1 coordinate 37,078, forward strand.
CCGGAAGTCAGAAGACCTACCCACATGACGTGTCGCGAACCCACAGGCTGCCCGGGTCGGCCTCTTCGCGAGTGGTGCTTCCATGCCTTCGCTGCTTTCGTCTCGTCGCCTGCGCGCCGAGTCGTGGTCGCTTGACACACCGATCGTGGCCGAATACGCCAGCGTCGAGATTGTCGAGGTCCCCGGCCCGGTCTCGGCGAGCGTGCGCACCCGTCGATTCGCGATCGCGCTGCTCAGCAGTCTGCTTGCGAACCTTGGTCTGATGGCATTGGCATACTACTGGGTTGACACCGACGCATTAACGTTCGCTGTTCAGGCTGGCCGCAACTCGCAGGCCGCGATCGAAGCCCGATTTTCGCTCGGCGAGTTGACCGACGCAGAGCCGAGGCCGAGTGAAATCGAGACCAAGCTCGACCTCCCGCAGGCCGAGCGGCGGACGTCACCGGACGCGAAAACGCAACTCACGGCGCTCGAGCACTTGCGCCCCGAACGACGTGTCGCGCAGGCTGTCGAACTGGCGCAGAAGCCGGAGGATCGGCTCACGGAGCCGCCGCGGCTCGACGTGGCGCCGCCGAAGATTGAGCCGCCGGGCAGTTTGCCCTTGCCCCGCGATGCAACGCCGCCGGCGCTGGCCCGCGCCGAGCGCAATCCCCTGGTGCAGATTGAAAAGATCGAGCCGTCGGTGGCCTCGGCGGGCTCGGTGGCCAGCGTGGCCGAGCAGGGCTCGAACTCGAACGAGTTTCCGCGCGCCGTCGTCAATCCCGCGCCGGTCTATCCGGCCGAGGCATTGCAACAACGGCTCGTCGGCCGGGTCGTGCTGCGCGTGACGATCGAGGCCACCGGCCGGGTCACGAACGTCAAGTTGCATCAGTCGAGCGGCTCGCCCCTGCTCGACGACGCCGCGCGGGCAGCCGTCGAGCAGTGGCGATTTGAGCCGACACGGAAACAGGAACTGCTGGTTCCGATCCGTTTCGTGATCCCCGATTTGCCGGCTACCAACTGATCATTGCGCCACCGTAGCCCGAGATGGCCGCCGTCCCGAAGCCATACGCTTCTTCGTACACCTCATTGGTCAGATTCTCGCCGCGAACGAACAGTTGCAATCGCCGCGACACATCGTAGGTCAGGGCCGCGTTGACGAGCAGATACTTGTGCAATACGACCGTGGGGGCCGGAAACTGCGTAAAGTCCTGGTCGAAGCGGTTGCCAACGTACAGAAACGTCACGTTGAGGTTGAGCCGATCGGCGAGCATTTTCTGATTCAAGATCAGGCTCATCCGGTCGCGGGGCCGACGGAGCAGTTGCTCGCCCGTGTTCAGGTCGCGCGTTTGCAAATGCGTGTAGGTGAGCGTTGCCGTCACACGGTCGGTCAACTGGGCAAAGCTCGATACCTCGACGCCATTGCTGTAGGCGCGGCCGGTATTGAAGTAGGCCGGGAAGTTGTAGTTGATCAGGTTCGTGAAGTCGTTGCGAAAGTAGGTCGCACCGAGCACGAGGTCGCCGTCGGAGAGCGGCTGTTCAATGCCCACGTCCCAACCGGTGCTTTTTTCGGGCTGGAGATTGGTGTTGCCGGAGAACGGGTCGTAGAGCTGAAAGATCGTCGGCGCCTTGAAGCCCGACCCCGAGCTGGCGCGGAGGGCCGTCTCGGTGTACGGAAGCCGGTACAAGGTCGTCAGGCGATAGGTGTTGGCGAGGCCCGCTTGGCTGTAATTGTCTTGCCGCGCGCCGATGGTCGTGAACCAGCGCTCGCCCACCTTGATCTGGTCTTGAAAGTACAGGGCCGTATCGCGTAACTGGCGAAGCGGCTGTCCGCCGGCGAAGGGGCCAAAGATCGAGGTGCCACTGTAGCCCGAGTCGCCATCTTCTTGCTGGTACACCGCGCCACACACCAGCGTGTTGTTCTCGGTCAGCTTGAGAGTATGCTGCCAGTCGAGATATTGCGTGAAGCCGTTGAAGTTGCTGAAGAACGAGTCGGCGGGGTTGAGCACGTCGGTCGGATTGATGTTCTTGCGGTTGTGATGGACCGTGGCGTAGGAGAACTTCTGTTCCCACTGGTCGTCGAGCGCGGCGAAACGAAATTGCGTGCGCGTGGCGACCTGGTCGGTGAAGTTTTTCGCGTTGGGGTCATCCTGAAACGCCCCGCCGCCGTTGTCGATGTTGACATCGGCGCGGTTATAGCGGAAGACGAAATCGACGTCGGCGTTATCGAAGGGGGTCCAGCCCATGCGCCCCGCGACGTTTCCCAAGTGGAAGGCGTCCCGTTCGCTATTGCCAGGCAGTCGCACGTCGGCCGAGGAGAAACCGCGGGTATCGAGATACGAGCCGCCCCAGGACGAGTAGACCTGCGAATTGCCGCCGCCGAGGGTCATGGCCTGTCGCGAAGTGCCGAACGAGCCGCCTTGCGCCCCGTAGCGGCCAGATAAAGGCCCGGTGCCCTTCTTCGTGATGATGTTAATCACGCCGCCGATGGCGTCGGAGCCGTACAAGGTGCTTTGCGGGCCGCGGATAATCTCGATCTGCTCGATATTGTCCAGCGACAAGGTCGAGAAGTCGAACAGGCGTCCGGTGGTCATCGGATCGTTGAGCGGGATGCCGTCGAGCAATACTTTCGTCTGCTCGCTCGATGCACCGCGGATAAATACGCTCGTCGCGCCACCGGGCGGTCCGGTTCGCACGACATCGACGCCAGGCAGGGCGCGCAGGGCATCGGCCACGTTCGTGATCTGCCGCTGCTCTATCTGCTCGGCGGTGATGACACTCGTGCTCGAACCGATTTGCGAGAGCGGCGTGAGCGTGCGCGTGGCGGTCTCGACCAGTGTACTGCCAGGGACACTGCCCCCTTGCGAACCCACTCCGCTCGGAGTCCCCATCACGGTCGTCTCAGGAATTTCCTGCAATAGGGTTGGGGGCGGAGGGGGCGTGTCGACCTGCGCCGCATTGAGCGGCGGCGGAGCAGGAGGTTGACTCACGGCACTTGCTTGCGTGCGCGGTCCGCTCGCGGCACGCTCTTCAGGCTCTTGAGAAAATAGTCGTTGGGCTGACAGACTGCCGAGAGCCACGGCAGCTAGCAGCGCGTAGCATGTGCGCAGAATCATTCGAGCTCCTTCCATTCCCTCGCGGAAATGAGCTATGACAGCGCTTCAGGCTAGATATCCTGGCTCGGGATCAACCTTCTGTCGCGCCTTCCCGACGTGCCGCAGCACGCCAGTGGCTTGAGCGAGTGGAACACCATGCGTGAGCTTCGACGCTTCTCAATGCGTCGAACGTGACAGCGGACCTCCGTTGAAAGCCGCTGCTCTGTCATGGCACTCAACTCGCTCGGTCGACAGTCGTCTCCCTTACAGTCGCGGGGCGGCGGGAGCTTTTCACTCCGCTTCCCTAGTCCTAAAGCAAATCAATGGTTTCCGATCGTCTATGCGAGCGCACCAGGGCGCTCGGGCAACGACCGTTACCATCATCTTCGGTCGTTACAATCGTTAAAATGAATCCAATCCCACCCGATGTTGTGCGATTTCCGCTCACCATGCCGCAGCGACCCTGCCAGCTGCAATCGCGAACGACAGCCGCGATTTAATCCCACCCCCAGCGATGGGAGTCGGGCAGCTTGAGTGCTGCGCGGCGCTCGCCGAGCTTGCCGTCACGGTCGAGCTGCACGCGCTCGGGCGTTTGCGCCACGGTGGCCTCAGCGACGATGCACATCGCCCCCAGCCTTAGCGCCTTAGCAAGCAGCATGCGTGTCAGGCAACGATTCTCCAACGCTCAAGGTTCAGGGCTTGACGGGCCAAGCGGCATGGTAAGGCCTGGCTGGGGCAGCACCTGCGCGAATGAGTGCAGAGCCGTCAGAACTTAAAACATCAGCAAGCGAATCAACATTCAGTTGATTGAGGAATCGCTATTACCTGATGAACCGGCATCATCGTTACCGATGAATCAAGACGTGTATCGTGCTCAAGTTGGCGAGTTGCCCCTGAGCGAACGAGCCTTGTGCAGGTAAGCGTGTCATGAACATTTCGGTCCCTCGGTTGGCGAGCTTGTTGAGCGGGCTCGTCGGCTGGGTCGCTTGGATGGCTGCGCCGCTTGTCGCCCAAGCCGAGCCCGAAGTGGCGTCGCCACTCATCTCGTCCGGCTTTTCGGCGCCGGTCGACTCGTCGGTCCCGCCCCGCTCGTATTTTGTTTCGCCTCAGGTCCTCGGAGGTGCCGCCGAGTCCGTCGAGAAAGAGCAGGCGACGCCGCTCACGGCCGACGATCTCCCCAGCGACTCGCGGCGCATCGGCGCGCTCGAACAGGCTTACGAGGATGTGCTCGATCGATTGCAGTCATTCTCAGCCCCGCAGCCCGACACCTTTCCGTCACATAAGCTCACCGGCTTCACGCAACTCGACACGGCCTATTACTCGCAAACGCCCAACAGCAAAGCCACGATCGGCGACGCGCAAAACGGCACCGGCTTCCGGCGACTCCGCTTGGCCGTTCGAGGCAAGGTCGCCGAGTTCACCAGCTATCAGCTTGAAGTCGACTTCGCCACGGCCGGTCGTCCGAGCTTCTTTGATAACTACATCGATCAGGGAAACTTGCCGTACTTTGGTACCGTGCGTGTTGGGCAATTCTGCCAGCCCTTCAGTGTCGACTCGCTCACAGGTTTTCGCAATTTGACGTTCATGGAACGATCGTTGCCCTTTCTGGCGTTTGTCCCTTTTCGACGCATCGGTGTCCAATCCTCGAATCTCAGCGACGACGAGATGACCACGCTCACCTACAGCGGATTCCGCACAGGCGGGTTCAACAACCAACCGCTGGGGGACAATCGGTTTGGCGTCGACTTTGGTGACGGCGACGGCTACTCGTTCTCGACGCGCATGACGCACCTGTTGTTCTACGATGAGCCGGCCAACGATCGTTACCTGTGGCACTTTGGTGGCGGCTACAACTTCAGTCAGCTTGGGCGCAATTCCGGCACCGCATCGAGTGGTACCACGGGCAATGCCGGCGGCGGGCCCGCGCCGTTCTATCAGACTCGCGTGCTCCCCGAGTTTGGTCCCCTCGGCGACATCGAGATCGGGCCCAGCTTTGGTTCAGCGCTCAACACGACTCCCCTCATCCTCGATAGCGGCAAGTATGAGGCGAGCAGCTTCAACTTGTATGGCCTGGAGTCGGTCGCACAGTACGGGCCTTGGGGCTTCACCGCCGAATGGATGGCCACGCAGGTCAACAGTGTCGCCGGTCCCGTGTACTACAACGGCGCTTACGCCCAGGTCGCCTATCGACTGACAGGCGAGCATCGCGTGTACGATAAGAAGACGGGCACGCTCACCAAGTTGCATCCCTTCACTGAGTTCATTCCCTTGAGCCGAGACGGTATCCACGGCTGGGGCGCTTTCGAAGTCGGCGCGCGGTGGTCGTATGTCGACATTCTCAATCCGGCCGCGCTCGACGGCCACTACTATAACAGCGCCACGAACACATTCACCGGCAGTGCCGCGACCGGCGCCGCCGGCAATGGCGCTGCCAACAACGCGACCCTCGGTGGCACGTGGTTCCTGAACTCGTTCACCAAGGTGCAGTTCAATTGGATCCACTCGATGCTCAACAACCGCGCCAAGGGCTACAGCCTGATGGATCTGTTCGTCACGCGGTTTCAGGTCGACTTCTAACTCTCGGCCTAGAAAGCAATCTATTCTCCAAGCCGGCGACTCTGTCGCCGAAAGCACGACGACCGAGCCACCGCCTTGGGATGAGCCGTTTGCCCTACCGCGACACGCTGGTTACGATTGCTCTCTCGATCACGGCAACTCTCTCGGAATCATCCAGGAAACTTCGCTGATGGCTGTATTTCTCGGCATCGATATTGGCACCTCGGGCACCAAGACCCTGGCGATCGACGAGCGCGGCACGATCCTTGCCTCGGCGACCGAAACGTACCCCTGCCATGCCCCCAAGCCGCTTTGGAGCGAGCAGGACCCGGACGATTGGTGGAACGCCACGGTCGCGACCGTCCGCCAGGTCGTCAAGCTGGCCAAGCTTAAACCGGGCGACGTCAAAGCGATCGGCCTGTCAGGGCAGATGCATGGCTCGGTGTTTCTCGATAAGCACAACAAAGTGATTCGCCGCGCGCTGCTGTGGAACGATCAACGCACCGCCGCCGAGTGTGCCGAGATCGAGCAGCGTGTCGGCGGCCGCAAGAAACTCATTAAACTGGTCGCCAACCCGGCCTTGACCGGCTTCACCGCGCCGAAAATTTTGTGGCTCCGCAACCATGAGCCGCGCAACTTTGCCAAGCTGGCCAAGGTCTTGCTGCCCAAGGACGAAATTCGTCGCCGACTCACGGGCGAATTTGCCACCGAGATGAGCGACGCCAGCGGCATGCTGCTGCTCGACGTGGCCAAGCGGAATTGGTCCCGACCGCTGCTCGACAAGCTCGAACTCGACCCCAGCTTGCTCGCCCCCTGTTACGAATCCGAGCAAGTCACGGGCAAACTCACCCGCGAGGTCGCTGCGATGCTCGGGCTCTCCACCGATTGCCTCGTCGTGGGCGGAGCCGGTGACTGCGCCGCGGGAGCGGTCGGCAACGGCATCGTCAACACGGGTGTGCTCAGCACCTCGATCGGCACGAGTGGCGTGATGTTCGTGCATAGCGACGAGGTGAAAATCGACCCCGAGGGGCGCGTTCATACGTTCTGTCATGCGGTCCACGGCAAGTGGCATATCATGGGGGTGAATCTTTCGGCCGGCGGGTCGTTGCAGTGGTTCCGCAATGCCTTGTGCCAAGCCGACACCGCCGTGGCCCGCAAGGCCAAGCGAGACGTGTACGACGTGCTCACCGAGGAAGCCCGAGCGGTGGCCGCCGGCAGCGAGGGGCTCTTCTTCCTGCCGTATCTCTCGGGCGAGCGCACGCCGCATGCCGATCCACTGGCGCGCGGCAGCTTGATTGGCCTGACGCTCGCGCATGGACGCGGGCATGTGGTTCGCTCGATCCTCGAAGGGGTCACCTACTCGATGCGTGACAGCCTGGAGATCATTCGTTCGCTGAATGTGCCGGTGCGGCAAATACGCGCCTCGGGCGGAGGCTCGCGCAGCCCGCTCTGGCGGCAGATTCAGGCCGACGTGTTCGGCCAGGCCGTCTCGACGATCAACTCGGAGGAGGGGCCCGGCTACGGTGTCGCGCTGCTCGCCGCGGTCGGCGCGGGGGCATACAAGAACATTCAGGAAGCATGCGGCGCGACGATTCGTGTCGTCAGCGAGACGACCGTCCAGCGAGGTCCCAAGAGTTACTACGACCGCGCGTTCCCGTTGTATCAGAAACTTTATCGCAGCTTGAAAGACGATTTCCGCGCCATTGCCGCCCTGGAGGGATGATGAACCCGCTATTGCTCCGCGAGGCCGATGTCCGGCGATTACTCGACATGCGCACGACCATCGATGTGGTCGAAGCAGCGTTCCTGCACTGGAGCCAAGGGGAAGCGAACAACATCCCGCGCCATCGCGCGACCGCGCCGGGAGTTGTGCTGCACACGATGGGGGCCGCGGCGGGCTACTTGGGCTATGTCGGCGTGAAGAGCTACACGACCACGCGCAGCGGCGCCCACTTTCATGTCTTGCTCTACAACGCGAGCAGCGGCGAACTCGAGGCCATCATCGAGGCCGACTACTTGGGGCAACTCCGCACCGGGGCCGCGACCGGCGTGGCGATCGCGTATTTGGCTCCCCCGGAGACGCATGAGTTGGGGCTATTCGGCGCGGGCAAGCAGGCCCGCACACAGCTCATGGCCGCCGCGGCGGTACGAAAAATCCGCCGCGCGTTCGTGTATTCGCGTCACGAGGCGACCCGGCAGCGGTTTGCCGTCGAGATGTCCGAGCAACTCGGCATCGAGGTGGTGAGTGTCGATCGACCCAGCGCGGCGGCGGAAGACTTGCCGCTGGTCATCACGGCCACGACCAGTGCGACGCCGGTGGTCGACAGTCGTGAGGTGAATGCGGCGGCGCTGGTATGCGCGGTCGGCTCGAATTGGCCCCAGCGCTGCGAACTGGACGTGGCAACCGTGCAACTCGCCGACATGGTCGTGTGCGACAGCGTGGCGGCGTGCCGTGCCGAGGCCGGTGATTTGCTGTTGGCCGAGTCGGCCGGCGCATTTGCTTGGTCAAACGCAGTCGAGCTGACCGACGTCATCGCCGGCCGCTCCGGTGGTCGCCCGCAGCAGGGGCATCGCGTGCTCTTCAAGTCGGTGGGGTTGGCGATCGAAGACGTCGCCGTCGCCGCGAAGGTCGTTGAGTTGGCGCGCGCCCACGGGGTCGGGGGGTAACGACGCCATTAGCCCCCGGCGAGTCGCCGGGGGTATCGCTCGCAGTGCGACAATCGCTCGCATTCATCCTTCGACAATAAAACTCCACGGTCGCGTCGACCAACCCAGCATTGTATTGTGCCGCTCGACGTATTCGATGCGTTGTCGAGTTGCCCGCTCGTCAAAGCAATAACGCTTGTCGTAGCCTTCGGTCCAAATCGGGCGATTCAGACGCAATCCATATCGAACGGCATCTTTTGCGCACATGACAATCTGAGGGGGTTGGTATTCTGATCGGGCAACGATTAGATGAACGTGCCATGCCTGAACCGTCAGCGCCAAAATACGCTGACCAAGCCGTGCTTGTAACTCTTGGCCAATGAAGTTGCCGACTTGCAGCAGATCGCCTGGTTCGAACAAGAACTTGGGATACTTTAATCGTCGTTCGTCGGCCATTTCCAAGGTCGGATTTGCCAGCATGATTCGACCGCCATCGATCCACCCTCGCTGGTCACCACGCAACCACGTCCCGTACGTCGTCATCGTAAAGAGCGTCGCCAGAAGCGACATAGCTTCGCTCCAAGTTTAGAATGAACGTCATTGAACGGCTGGCGAACATTACCCCCGGCGGCTCGCCGGGGGCTAAAGGGATGAGGGGCAAGCGCGTCAATGCAAATACTTGATCGCCACGAAGCCGACGATCATGAGCACAAACAGCAGCATCGTGACCCACTCGAAATGCTTTTCGAGCAGTCCCTTGGCGCGGTCGCCGAGAAAGTAAATCATCGTGGCGACGATGAAGAAGCGGCCACTGCGCCCCAGCGCGCTCGCCACGATCAGCGTCGTCAGGCTGATGTGACACACGCCCCCAGCCACGGTAAAGACCTTGTAGGGGATGGGGGTGAACGCCGCGCCAAACACGGCCAGAAACGCGTTCTCTTCGTAGAGTTGCTGCACGCGATCAAAATTCTGCTGGCTGACGATGTACGTCAAAAAGAAGTCGCCCACCTGCGCCCACAGAAACGTGCCGAGCACCCAGCCGAACACGCCGCCGGCGACCGACGCCACCGCGCTGACCGCGGCGTAGAAAAATGACCGCCGCGGCTTGGCGACGCTCAGAGCGATTTGCAGCACGTCGGGCGGTATCGGAAAAAAAGAACTCTCGGCGAACGAGATCGCCATCAGTGCCGGAGTACCATACGGCGTGTCAGCCCAACCGAGCACCCAGTGATACAGCCGTCGCACAGGATTCATGGCCGCGTGGGCCGTGCTAGCCAAACTCATGTCGCATTCCGTTCGACAAACGATGGTTACCGAGGACACCCACGGCGAAGGAGATTCTTGGTGGACGTTCCACTCCATTGACCGGGCAAAGGAGAGTGTGACGAAATCGACTCGCCGCTACAATACGAACCGCCCGCGGGCCACGTTTGGGCCGCGCCGCTTCAGTCGTTACGAGGTCATTCATGGATGCCGTTACTGCTTCGCCCCGCCCACCACGCGCCCGCTGGCCCTTGCACACACAGGTCTTGCTCGGGCTGCTGGTCGGCTCTGTCGCCGGGCTCTTGGGCAATTACCTGGCCGGACAGGGACTGCTCGACCGCGCGACGCTCGAAGGCTGGGCCAATGTCGCCGACCCGCTCGGCCGCATCTTCCTGCGGTTGATCCTGATGGTCGTCATTCCGCTGGTCGTCTCGGCGCTCGCCCTGGGGGTGCTTGAGTTGGGGGACGTGCGTCATCTTGGTCGCATCGGGCTGCGCACGCTCGGCTACACGCTGCTCCTCTCGGGCATTGCCGTGAGCATCGGCCTGGGTTTGGCCAACACGATCCAACCAGGCAAGTCGCTTTCCGCCGAACAACAGCAAACATTGCAAACGAAGTACGGCTCCGACACGGCCAAAGTGGTCGCGCGGGTCCAGGCGGTCGAGAAGGAAATGAAAGACCAGGGAGCGATCGAAAAGATCGTCAAGGAACTGATCAAAATCATTCCCGACAACCCGTTGCAAGAGGCGGTCGGCGCACTCGATGGCTCATCCAAGGGGGCCGGCATGCTGAGCGTGATGTTCTTCGCCTTGATTCTGGGCGGCGCTCTCTCGGTGGGGGGCGAACGCTCGGCGACATTGGTCAAAGTGCTCGAAGGGGTGTTCGATGTCACGATGGTCGTCATCGGCTTCGCCATGAAGATCGCCCCGTATGGCGTGACCTGTTTGTTGTTCTCGATCACGGCCCGATTGGGGATCGACATCCTCGCGGCGCTGGCCTGGTTCGTGGCCACGGCCTTGGGAGGCATGTTGCTGCAGCAGGTCGTCGTCTACGGCGCGGTCGTGTGGCTCATCGCCGGACGCTCTCCGGTGCAGTTCTTTCGCGATGTCTCCGACGCCATGTTAACCGCCTTCGGCACGTCGAGTTCCAACGCCACGCTCCCCACGGCGATTCGCGTGGCGGACGAACAATTGAAGCTGCCGCAGACCATTTCACGGTTCGTGCTTACGATCGGTTCGACCGCCAACCAGAACGGCACCGCGCTCTACGAAGGGGTCGTGGTGTTATTCCTGGCCCAGGTGTTCGGCGTCGACCTGAGCTTTCCGCAGCAGGTGACGGTCGTGCTCATGAGCATGCTCGCGGGTGTAGGGACGGCGGGCATCCCGGGAGGGTCAATTCCGATGATCGCCGTGGTCCTCAATAGCGTCGGCGTGTCGGAAAACGGCATCGCGATCATCTTGGGGGTCGATCGCGTGCTCGACATGTGCCGCACGGTGCTCAACGTCACCGGCGACTTGGTGTTGGCGGCGTGCGTGGCCCGGGGCGAGAAGAACGAATCGCCGCCCCTCGTCGCGTAGCCGATCGGCGCTTTCAACAAGACGTGGCTACTTGGCAACGCTCTCGTTCATGTGGCGTCGCAACAGAGCCGGCACCGGTTCCAGGCTGTCGGCGATCGGTTCCAGTGCGGAGGCCCGCTGCTTGTTGCGCAATTGGAACTTGCGACCGAACAGGGCACCGAAGGGACCGGCGAGCACGGCGGGCAGCACGACCAAATTGCCGACAAGCGCCGTGGTCAACAGCGTGACCATCAGGTAACCGAATCGCTGGGTGGGCATGAACGAGCTGAAGGCAAACGCGGAGAGGCCGATACCGATGACGCCCCAGCTTTGGTACATGGCCCGCGCGCAGCCCTTATATGCGACCATGATCGCGTCGCGGCGGCTCATTCCCTTCTCGAGTCCCGCTCGATACATCAGCATAAAATGCACGACATCGTCGATCGTCACGCCGAGCGCCACGCCCGGGGCCATCACCGTGCCCGTGTCGACAATGATCCCCATCAGCCCCATGTAGCCAAAGACCATGAACACCGGAAACACGCTGGGCAGCAGCAGCACAATGCCGGCCGACCATTCGCGAATCACGATCATCATGACGAGCGTGACGACAACCAAGTCGGTGATGAAGCCGATTTGCAGGCCGTCGAGCAGCGAGCGTTGGCTCTTATCGATGAGCGGCACGAGGCCGGTGTAAATGACGTCGATGCCCAAGGCGGATTTTTGTTCGTCATCGCCGAGCACGTGATCGATGCGTGTCGAGAGTTGCTCTTTGAGCGCGGCAAAGTTGACGTCGTCGAGCGCGCCGACCCGGGTGCTGATGCGCCACAGTTCGTAGTCGCGGACCTGCTCGTCAGCGACGACACGTTCCTCGGCCAAAAAGCCGCGGTTCATGAAGTCCTGCCGATGGGCCTCGAAGCGTTTATCCTTGACGCGGTCGCGGAGGCCGCTGACTCCGCCCCAGGCGTCTTTCTTGCCGGCCAAAATCTTGGTGGGATCGAAGTCTTGCCGCTTCTTGTCGCTGTCGAACAACGGTGGCGCAAACGTGGCAGCCGACATCGTGCTGCCAACCCCCGGCGTCTTGCTCAGCAGCCGTTGGGTGTGCTCGACCAATCGCATGCGGTCGGCAAACGCGATCCGCTCGGTCTTCTTGCCCGTCTCGCTATTGGCAGAGAGTTCGTTCTTGGCGAGGTCGAAGCGGACAACCACCTCGGCGGGGACGAGTTTGCCCAAGTGCTGCTCGAGCCAGGCATAGTCTTGGCGGATACGGGCCCCCTCGGGGAACATCCGCATGAGTTGGGTCGAGGTTTTGATGTCGACCATTTGCCAGCCGAAGAAAATCAGCAACGCGATGCTGGCAATCGTCACTTTGCCGTTATTGTCGACGACCCACTCGCCAATCTTGGACCAGATGGGGTGCGACTCGGGACGTGCCTCGGCGTGGGCCTGTCCGGCTTCGCTTTTGACCGCCGGCAAGGGCCAAACCGCAAAGCAGGCAGGCAAGAACAGGCAGAGCACCAGTAGGCTGGCGACCACGCCAATGGCCGAGAACGTGCCGAACATTTGAATCGGCACGAGTTCGCTCGTGCAGAGCGACACCAAGCCAATGGCCGTCGTGGCCGTTGCCAAGCCCAAGGGGAGCGCGCCATGACGCAATGCCCGTTCGGCCGCGCCGACCAAGCCATGCTCGGCGGCTGAGTCGCGATAATAGTTCGTCAGGTGAATCGCGGCCGAGATGGCGGCGACGTACACCAACGGGGGCATCGTCATCAAGATGGCGTTCATCGTATTGCCGGTGAGCGGCACGATCGCCACGCTCAGCGCCAGGGCATATATGCCCGCAAAGAACACCATCGCCACCAAGCGGAAACTGCGCAGACAGAACCAAGACAGCACCAGCCCGATGCTCAAGGCGATGCCCGCCAGCCGGAACATCGTCCGTTCGGCTTCTTCGTCCATCGAGACGTTATCAATCGCCGGGCCGCCCAGGTGCAGTTTATCCTTGGCGACACCGCACTCTTTGATCGCCACGTCGCGGATGCGATTCACGGCCTTGCGCATGAGCTTGCTGCCATTTTCCGAAAATGTCAGCACCGCACAGGTGGTCTGGCCGTCGTCGCCAATCAGCGCCCCTTTGAGCCGCTCGATGGCTTCCTCGCGCGGGACTTTGAGGTTCTCGCCCCCCAGGTTCTCGATCAACTCAATGGCCTTGGGGCCGGCAAGCACGCTCTCGAAATACCAATGCTCGGGCACGTCGGAGTCGCGCTCGGCCGGGACGATCTTCTCGACAAACAGCTTGAGCCGCTCGTCTGCCAGATTGCAGCCATCCCACGAAACGAGGGCAAACTCTTCGCCGGCAAAGTGATTCAAAAACCACTTAAACTGTTTCGTTTCTTCGTATTTGGCGGGGAGCCAGTCCTTGGTGTCGTTCTTATTGCTGCGGACCGAGATAATGGCCAGTCGGCCGATGATCGGCCAAAGAAAGACGCCGATCGCCACGATCATTAGCCCGTGTCGTATAAAAAACGACGACGAACCAAATTTAGCGGCGGGACGAGCAGGCTCGTGCGACATCCAGACTCATCCTCGAAAGCAGCTCGAACCGAGCCAAGGCATCCAATACAATGTGACTCGAAGTTCGGCAGCGGGTTCCTTCGGCGGACTCCCATCCTCACCGCGTCTCGCCCGTCGTGGGCTTACTAACGAGCGGCGACGATGCTTTCTAATCTATCGGCTCTAATTCGCGAAGTCGATATCCTAGCTGACTTTGAGTCCGGTTCTCTACCAAAAAACGTTCCGAAAATGCCAATTGCACAAAGTGGGCAATTATGCCCCCGCGATCCGCTGCAAGATGTTGTTAAACAATCACTTACAACACAACTAGCCAGCTCGACTTCATTCGCACACAAAACGACCCATTCTCGGCATCTTATTGATACTAAAGTGGTTACAGTCGACAGCGCTGAGTGCGGGGTTGCCTTGAGAACGGGTCGCACGGGGCGACGTTCCTGTGTGAGCGTCTTCAAAGTTGGTCAATCGTAGGAGCTGGCATC
>CAZZBK010000021.1:0-49642 GCA_964652155.1 uncultured Planctomycetaceae bacterium
GTGAGCGATTCGCTCGGCGGCAAGGGTGTGCTCTGGGAGTTGTTCAGCTTCAACCCGCCGTCGTTGCAATGGTACGTCGAAGTCTGTTCGCGCAGCCCGCTGCTGGCCGGCTTGTTGACCAGCAACCCGGGCATGATCGACGAGTTGATGGACTCGCTGGTGCTCAACCGGCTCCCCACGCGCACACAGCTACAAGCCGCGCTCGCCGAAGTCTCGCGAGGCGCGGAAGACCTCGACCCGATCTGGCACAGTTTCAAGAACACGCAGGTGCTCAACGTCGGCGTCCGCGACATCCTCGGCAAGGAGGATGTGTTCGCCACGACAAGCGTGCTCGCCGATCTGGCCGACGTCTGCCTGGAGCAGATTGCGCTGACCGAGTTCGAACGCCTGAAGCAGAAATGGGGCGAGCCCTTGCTCGGCGAGGGCCCGCGCGCCGGCGAGCCGTGCGGCTGGTCGATCCTCGCGCTGGGCAAACTCGGCGGCCGCGAACTGACCTACCACAGCGATCTCGACGTGCTGTTCCTCTACGAGGCCGACGGGCTCACCACGCCCAGCGTCCGCACGCGCCGCAGCGTCGAGACGACCACGAACCAACACTTTTTCAGCGAACTGGGCCAGCGGATCATGAAAACCGCCGCGCGCGTCGGGCCCTTGGGCAAACTCTACAACGTCGACCCGCGACTGCGCCCCACCGGTCGCAACGGCCCCCTGGCCACGTCACTCGGCGAGTTCATCCGTTACTACGCCGCAGGGCACGGGCAGACCTGGGAGCGGCTGGCGCTCTGCAAGGCGCGACGCTGCGTCGGTGCCGAGCCATTCGCGGCCCAAGTGCTCCAGGCCTGCCAAGAGGCCGCCTACAGCCGCGCGCTCGACGACGCCGACGTGCTCTCGATTCGCGAGATGCGGTTGCGACTCGAAGCAGCCGACCGTCCCGCGAACATCAAGCGCGGCGCGGGGGGCATCGCCGATATCGAGTTCGTCGCCCAAATGCTGCAACTCCGCCACGGACATGCCGACCCCTCCGTGCGTTGCGCCGGCACGCTCGACGCCTTGCTCGCGCTGCACGAGGCCGGCTACCTCAACGGGGCCGATTACGAATCGTTCGCCGCCAACTATCGCTTCCTGCGGCGACTCGAATCGCGCATCCGCCTCATGAACACGATCGCCCGGGACGATCTGCCGGATGACCCCATCGATTTGCAGCGTTTGGCTCGCGGGCTCGACCTCAGCGACGGCGCGGCGGTGGTCGAGCTTTGCGAGCGGACCCGACGACAAAATCGCCAACGCTTCGAGACCATGTTCAGTTCAACGCCCGCCGCCGTTTAGGCTTCGGTTCGGGCTCGGGGGCCGCTTGCACCCAGCGATGTGTCCATAACAATAGCGCCAACACGCCGACGACCGCCAACGCCGTCTTGATCTGCTCGGGACGTGTCTGGCCAAGCAACGCTTCCCAGTTCAACTCGGCCACCTCGGCATGCTCGATGCTCACGCTCGGAGCGATGGGCGCTGCTGAATGCTTGAACTCGCTCACCTCGTGAATCGTGGGTTGCAATCGCGCCTCGGGCACGACGGGCGGAGCAGGAGTTGCGGGGGGCAAAGCGGCCACCGTCGCCGGCGGCTCGGGTGTCCCAGGCAATCGCTGGGTCGGCGCAAGCGCGGTGATCGCCAGCGGCTGTTCCGAGCCGCTCGGTGTCGTCGGCTGCGCCAGCATCGTTCCGGGAGCAGTCATGCTCGCCGGATTCAACGTCGCCAAAAAAGTATGCACGCGCCGACAAAAGCTCCCCGAGGTCGTGCCCCCCGCCTCACCAAAGAGCACGCCGGCCAACTCGCCGCGGGCATTGAAGATCGGTCCGCCCGAGTCCCCCTGCCGAGCCGAGGCCGCCAGCTCGACGATCTCATACGGATGATTGCCGCCGGGCGAGACATACTGCGTGCAGCGTCCGCTCGCCGCGCGATACGGTCCCGACCCGTAGCCGGCGATCGTGAGCACGTCGCCTGGCGCGGGGGCCTGTTTGGCGATCGGCACGGCGGCCACGTGGGGCTTTTGGATCAGCAGCGCGGCCAGGTCCCAGTCGCGATCCGATTTCAACACCTGGGCGGCGCTCTTGAAACCGTCGGGAAACACGACCGTGATCGGTCCCCGCGCCGCCTCGATGACATGCCAATTGGTCACGACCAGGCCGTTGTTTGCATTCACGTCGACGAGCGTGCCCGAGCCGAGCGACTGCGTGCCGTGGCCTTCAGGAACGATCACTCGCACCACGGACGGATGCGGTTTGTGAGCCGCGCCGAGCGCCGAGTCGCGAAAGTTCAACCACTGGTCCTTGAGACTCTCGGCGCGCGAGGGCGTATTGGCGCAGAGCACCAAGACCATCGCGATGATCGCACGGGAGGGGCACATCGATCGGACCACAAACGTCGCTCATGGAAGGGATAGTCAACGCAGACGCGCTGCTCCCTAGCGCGGGAGTATCGCGTGCGGGAGCATCCGTTCCCGAACAACTCAAGTCGGTCCGACTAACACATTCCTGGGGGTCGCGAGCAATCCGGACGATTGCTCGCGGGACCAGCAGGGGCGAATCTCGTCGTGATTCGCCGCCTGTCAAACACCTGGCCCTTGCTCCGTGCATTCCCCTCAAGGCGCATCATGCGCCCAGCGTGCCAGCGATGTTTATCGACCCGCGACCGGAACAAAAATAAAAGCGCGACCGTCTGCAGTCGAACTCTCGCCCTTCGTCACGATCGTACCCTCCGCGTGAGGGGACAGTGGCCGGATGATCCGTTCAATCGTTACAGCCGGAATACGAGATCAGGCGGCAGCTTCGTTCATGACATGCACGACATCACGCGGCAAACCTCGT
This sequence comes from uncultured Planctomycetaceae bacterium, assembly GCA_964652155.1. Classification (GTDB taxonomy): domain Bacteria; phylum Planctomycetota; class Planctomycetia; order Pirellulales; family PNKZ01; genus CAZZBK01. The sequence goes on from CAZZBK010000021.1 coordinate 2,862, forward strand.
ACGCGTACACACAAGTTAAGTCCTACACCGTCTCCAAGACCGAGAGAACACTCGTTATCGCGCATCCATTGTGTACAGGTCGATAATCCCACCCCCGAAATCCGATCGGGGCCGCTAATCGTCCAACTCGTCGGCTTGGGGGAAACCTTGTTCTTCGGGAAGAACCAAGCCTCGTCAAAGCCATGAAATATTCGCTGCGATTTTTCGGCGCGCAGCAAGTCATTCGTTCGCAACAGAATTCCTTGGCCGACGACCTGGCAGACGCTTTTAATCGCCCGAAGTTGCGGACTAGTCGAGAGCATGGCAGCCAAGTCAGGATCGCTATCGAGTCGTGTGATCAGGACGTAATTCATCGTCCGCGATGGCCGCGACATTTCGACCAAAAAGCTGTGAACCGACGAATTGATCCACCCAAAGAGATACTGGTAATCTACGTTCATTTCATCTCTCCCGGTCGCAATGCACGGGCTTTAAGGCGCGGAGGATATAAACTCCAATCCCAATCGTGGGCATGAGGGTCGCCGACCGCATTATGGTCATGACCGAAATCGATATCTTTTTCAGCACGTCCGTCGGCTCCCCAAAAACGTCGTTGCAGTAAGTTTCCTCGAACATCGAATTTGTCAATCGACGTGTTGGGTGAGCCGTATGCAGGGAGATCTTGTTCGCTCCGTGACATGTTAGCTGCCCAGCTATTCTATCAAGAAAGAAGCGTTCTGAGATGAAGCTATCCTCAACGATTTGCAGAGTCCATTATAGCCATCGAGGATGGCCAAGGTAATTTAGTTCGGAAACTCGGCAAAGATCAGTTTCACGTCTGCCATCGTGGCTAGAAACACGTTCGCCGACTTTGGGTCGAATTGCAAACCCCGAGCATACGCCGATCCGCTGTCTGGAGTGTCAGCGCAGAGTCATTTTGCCGTTTTCCGGTGATGTCCCTTACTCACCCGCGTGCATCAGCGTTTCGATCTCGTCGGCCTCGACGGGAATGTGCCCCATCAGGTCGACGGGGCCCGCGGCGGTGACGAGCACGTCGTTCTCGAGCCGGACGCCGAACCCTTCCTCGGGGATATAAATGCCCGGCTCGACCGTGAGGACCCAGCCGGGGGCAAAGGCCTCCTGCGCGTAACCCACGTCATGCACGTCGAGCCCCAGCGGATGGCCGAGCCCATGCATGAAATACTTGCGGCAGGCCGGATTGTCGGGATCTTGCTTCTTGACGTCCGCCGGCTTGATCAGTCCGAGCTTGAGCAGTTCGTCGTTCATCATCATTTGCGACTCGCGTGTCCAGTCGCGATGGAGCTTGCCCACCACCGCGCCGGCGATCGAGGCGCGCATCACGCGCAGCACGGCGTTGTACACCTGCTTCTGTCGCCGGCTGAATCGGCCGCTCACCGGGATCGTGCGCGTCAGGTCGGCATTGTAGTTGGCGTAGTTCGCCGCGACGTCCATGAGCAAAAGTTCCCCCTTGCGACATGGCTGGTCGTTGGCAATGTAGTGCAACGTGCAGGCATTCGCGCCGCTGGCCACGATCGGCGTGTACGCGAACTTGGCGCGCGAACGAATGAACTCGTGGGCAAATTCCGCCTCGATCTCATGTTCGTTAACGCCCGGCCGGACCATGCCCAGCACGCGCCGAAAGCCGCGATCGGTGATCGCGATCGCCTGCTTGAGCAGTTCCACCTCGCTTGTCGACTTGATGACCCGCAACTCGTGCATGATCCGCGCCAGCCGGTGGTACTGGTGCAACGGGTAGCGACGCTGACAGTCCTGAATGAATCGCGCGTCGCGCGTCTCGACCTCGACGACGGCCCGCTTGTGTTCGTTGCTATTGAGGTACACGTGCTCGGCGTCGCACATTAGGGTATGAAAGACGCCGCGGAACTCGGAGAGCCACTTGACCGTCTTGATGAGCGAGATCGACGAGGCCTCTTCCTTGCTGTGTTTGTGCCCCTCCCAAATTTTCAGATGCTCGCTGGGCTCGCGCAGGAACAACACCTCGCGGAGCTTTTCGTCCGGCGCGTCGGGGGACAGCACGAGGATGCTCTCCTCCTGCTCGATGCCGCTCAGGTAGAACAAATCAGCGTTGGGATGCATCGCCAGCGAACCATCGGCGTTGGTCGGAAGCACGTCGTTGGCGTTGACCACCGCGACGCTGCGGGGCAACAGGCGTTCGGCGGCTCGTTGCCGGTTCGAGACAAACAAGGCCGGATCGATCGGGGCATGACGCATGGCAAACTCGCGGCTCGGGTGCAAAACTTCGCGGTGGAAACGTGCTAAGGATATACTCGCTTCCGCGCCAAAAGCCAACAGCCAGCGGCTGAAGTCAGGCGATTTCAAGTGTGAGTGTCTAGCCGAGCACCGCTCGGCGCGGCATGATAGCGGGCTCAAATTCCCTCGCCGACGGAGAAACGGATCGTGCGACACCCCTGGGCTCTCTGGTTGATTGGCTCGTTGCTCGTCGGCTGCTCGCAGACCCAAGAGCAATCGCCCGTCAAGGTCGCCGAGCTGACGCAGATCAAACATCGCGGCACGATTGGCGTGTCGGTGCTCACGCTCACCAACCCGTTCTTCAAAACGATCGCCGACACCATCACGGCCGAGGCGGCCAAGCACGGTTACGACACGATCATCACCAGCGGCGAGTTCGACGTGGCCAAGCAACTGCACCAGGTCCAGGACTTTATCGTCGCCGACTGTTCCGCGATCGTCTTGTGTCCCTGCGACTCGCGGTCGGTGGGCTCGGCGATCCAGTCGGCCAATAGCGCGGGCATCCCCGTGTTCACGGCCGACATTGCCAGCCTGGCCCCCAACGCCAAAGTCATCTCGCATATCGCCACCGACAACTATGGCGGTGGCAAGCAAGCAGGTCAGGCGATGATCGAAGCTCTCGGCGCGGCCGGTGGCAAAGTGGCGATCCTCGACTTCAAGCAGGCCGAGTCCTGTCAGCTCCGCGTGAAAGGGTTCAAAGAGGTGCTCGACGAACACAATCAAAAAGCGCCTCAGTCGCGGATCACGGTCGTGCTCGAACTGCCCGGCGATGGCCAGAAGGACAAGGGCTTCAAGGCCACCGAGGACGCACTGCAAAGCCACCCGGACCTCGCGGGCATCTTCTCGATCAACGACCCCGCGGCGCTCGGCGCTCGGGCGGCGCTCGAGAAGGCGCAGAAAGCCGAGCAGGTGAAGATCATTGGCTTCGACGGCCAAATTGACGGCAAGCAGGCGATCCGCGACGGCAAAATATACGCCGACCCCGTGCAATTCCCCGATCGCATTGGGGCCATGACGGTGACGAGCCTGGTCCGCTATTTCGACGGCGAGGCGCTGCCCGCCGAGCAGTTGATCCCCACGGCTTTGTATCGCCGCGCCGACGGGCAAAGCGATCCTGAGTTAAAATCCGCCGCCAAGTCGAACTGAGCGCGCTCATGCCCTCCGTCGCCCCACCGCTGCTGCACATGCGTGACATCCGCAAGTCGTATCCCGGCGTGCAGGCGCTACAGGGGATCGACTTGCAACTCCACGCGGGCGAAGTGCTCGGACTCGTTGGCGAGAACGGGGCGGGCAAAAGCACGCTCATCAAAATTCTCGGCGGCGCCGTGACGAGCGACGGCGGCTCGATTCACGTCGAGGGCCAGAGCGTGAACTGGCGCAGCCCGAGCGACTCGAATGCCGCCGGCATCGCCGTGATCTATCAGGAGTTCAATCTCATCGCGGCCCTAACGGCGCGCGAGAACATTTTTCTCGGCCGCGAGCAAACGACGTTTGGTCTGTTGCACCACACGGCCGAACGTGAACAAGCCGCGAGCTTGTTTCGCCGGCTCGGCGCGGCGGTCCCGCTCGACGTGAGCGTGCGGAATTTATCGGTCGCCCAGCAACAGTTGGTCGAGATCGCCAAGGCACTGGTGCTCAATGCCCGGGTGCTCGTGATGGACGAGCCCACCGCAGCGCTCACTCCTAGCGAGGTCAACGCGCTACTGTCGATCGTCGGTGAATTGCGCGCGCAAGGATTAGGCATCATTTACGTCAGTCACCGACTGGAAGAGATTTTCGCACTGGCCGACCGAGTGATGGTGTTGCGTGATGGCCAGCACGTGAAAACGTGTCCGACGCAGGAACTCACGCGCGGCCAACTCATCGAGCAAATGGTAGGACGCACGCTCGACGCCGAATTTCCGACTCGCAACGTTTCGATCGGCGAGGTGCGGTTGAGCGTTCGCAACTTATCGAGCGGTACGCGCGTGCGTGACGTCTCGTTCGACGTGCGGCGCGGCGAGGTGCTGGGGCTCACCGGTCTGGTGGGCTCGGGACGTACCGAGACCGCCCGGCTCATCTTCGCCGCCGACCGCGCCGACTCGGGGAGTATACAACTCGATGGCCGCACGTTGAGCCTACGCACGCCGCGCGACGCCATCGCCGCGGGGATCTGCCTGCTGACCGAAGATCGCAAACAGCAAGGGCTCGTCTTGGGACGCTCGGTGCTGGAGAATTTTGGCCTGCCGAACCTCGATCGCTTCGCGCATTGGGGGGTGATCGATCCATCGCGTGAACGCGCCGCGTGTCGACGCTACGTCGAGCAACTCGCGATCAAGGTCCCGCACCTCGAACAGCGCGTGCAATTTCTCTCCGGAGGCAATCAGCAGAAGGTCGTGCTCGCCAAGTGGCTCGAGTCGCAAAGCGAAGTGTTCCTGTTCGACGAACCGACGCGCGGCATCGACGTGGGGGCCAAGGTTGAAATCTACCGGCTGATCAACGACCTCGCCGCGGCCGGCAAGGCGATCGTGCTCATCAGCAGCGAGTTGCCCGAGGTGCTGGGGATGGCCGACCGCATCGTCGTCATGCACGACGGCCGCATCCGCGGCACGATCGACGACGCCCGGCAGGCCACGCAAGAACAAATCATGGAGTTGGCTGTCTCATGAATCCGCGTTCGACCGCCGGTCATTGGTCCCGACAATGGTTGCACGATTATGCGATCGTGCTGGTCTTGTTGACCCTGGCCGGCTTCTTTGCCGCCGTCACCTGGAGCGACCAACGGTTGGGAGACATCGCCGCCGCGCGACAATTGGCGGATCAGATCAACGAACAACGCGGTACCACACCCCTGCGTGTATTCATTGTCGCGCGGGCCAACGACAAGGAACAACTGTTCGTCGACGAACTCAAGGCCAGGCTGAGCGCCGGCGGCGCTCAGGTCGTGGGACAGGCGCTCGGCGAACCGGTCGAGGCTAAAAAGCAGCTCAGCGATTTTCTCGCTCAAGGGGGCACTCTCGACCGGCTAGCGTGCCACTACGCGGCCGCCAAATGGACGCTCTACGCGCCCCTCGCCGAGCAGTACCCCGCGCTCAAGCAAGCGCTGCTCATGCAGCCCGCTCGTTCGCGCGGGTCGAGCTTCTTGCGGAGCGAGAACCTGCTCAACATTGCTAACCAGATCGCGATCATCGCTATTCTGGCGATCGGCATGACGATGGTGATCATCACCGGCGGCATCGACTTGTCGGTCGGCAGCCTCATTGCCCTGTCGGCGGTCGTATGTACCCGACTGATCCGCGATTACGCACACGCTGAGCAAGCCGGCATCATGGGGATGACACTCAGCGCCCTGGTGGCGATCGCGTTGTGCGGCGGCTGCGGAATCGTGACCGCGTTGTGCATCACCCGCTTCCGTGTCCCGCCGTTTATTGTGACCGTGGCGATGATGCTCGTGGCCAGCGGGTTTGCGTATCTGGCTTCAGCCGGGCAGTCGATCAATCAGGTCCCTGATTCGTTCATCTGGCTTGGTCGAGGGGACGATCTGCTGCATATCCCGAACGCGGTGTTGTTGACCGGCGTGTTGTATGGGGCCGCACATGCTTTAATGACCCGCACGAGCATGGGTCGGCACATCTATGCGGTGGGGGGGAACGCCGAGGCGGCGCGGCTCTCGGGCGTGCAGGTCGATCGGGTGCTGATCGTGGTCTATCTGCTGAGCGGGTTGCTCTCTGGGCTCGGCGGCGTCGTGATGGCGTCGCAGCTCAAGAGTGGCGCGCCGACGTATGGTCAAATGTACGAACTGTTCGTCATTGCCGCGGTGGTCGTCGGCGGCACGAGTTTGTCTGGCGGCGAAGGCCGCATCTTCGGTACGCTCGTCGGCGCGCTGGTGATTGCCGTCATTCAGAACGGCATGAACCTGACGGGCATCGAGAGCTACACGCAGAAAGTCGTGCTCGGTACGATCATCCTCGCCGCCGTCATCCTCGACCGGCTCAAGGCTCGGCTGTAAGAGGATCTAGAGCGTCTAACAAAATGGCGGCAGAGAGGGGGGGCAGCCCCATTTTTCTCGGCGGCCCTCGAATAATTGGGACCGTCTCCAGCCAATTGGTTAGACGCTCTTACGGGCTTTTCTCTCCTGGCGGTTAATTCTCCTTGGTGGCCACGGTTAGCACCGCGGCATGACTCTGCGATAGGCAAGGAGAAGCGTATGTCTAGGCACTCTGTCGAACCACCCCCGCCGCCACTGCATCAACTAGGCACTGATTTGCTGGAGCTCTCAACATGGCAACGCTGGGGGACGTTGCTGCTCCCGTTCGCGTGGGTCACCGCGTACGCTTGGTTGTCGACGCATGGATATTGGCTCACGGCGGGTTTCGCAACGGCCGGTTATACCTTTTACAGCTACGGTTCGACGTCGCACGACTTGGTTCATGCCAATGCTGGCTGGCCGCGTTGGTTCAACAACCTCGCGTTATCACTCGTGGAACTGTGCGGATTGCGGAGCGGGCATGCCTATCGTGCGGCTCATTTGCATCATCACGCACGCTTTCCGGTCGAGGATGACGTCGAAGCGGCCGCCGCTCATGGCACGCTAGGGCAAGCGTTGCTCGCCGGGCCGAAGCATCAATGGAACATCGTGCTCTGGGCCCTGCGCCATGCATCGCGGCAAGACCGACGCTGGATCATCGGTGAGATCGTGGGGTGCGGCCTGATCGTTACCCTGGCGATGATCGGGCTGCCCTATTCCATGCCGCTGCTGGTTTGGAGCGTACTTGTGGTGCTCGGGAGCTGGACATTCCCACTCATCACGGCGTACATGCCGCATCATGCCCGGGGAGATAATGTCTTGACCCAGACGTATCGCTTTCGAGGCACATTGTACAGCGTGTTGTTCCGCGAGCACCTTTATCATTTAGAGCATCATCTTTATCCGGCCGTGCCCCATCACCACTGGCCAACACTAGCGCGGCGGCTCGACACGTACCTGGACCGGATGGGGGTGCCTCAAGCCGATTTAGATCCGCATTGGCTAACGATCTGGCGTGCCTTAGGGCATGGATGGGATCGGTGTCGCCGGGCGGTTAGAATGGCTCCGTTCGTTTATGATCTGTTGCGAGGCCATCGAGCGTGCCGGTTCCATCTGAAATCGTCGACGTAGACCAGCGCGGTTTGGGCACCGTGCTGCTCGGTGATGGCCGCGGACTCATCTCGCTGACGGGAATCTGCCTGGCGATGGCCGGTGGGTTTGTGATCTTTCAGAGTGCGACGGGGCATTTCTTGCCCCACGACGTTGACTATTTGGGCATGACCGCCGCTGAGCTGTGTGGCTACGACGAATGTCGCATCGTGCACTTCATGTTTCATGATCGAGTCTCGTTCGGCGGCGTGTTGGTTGCTGTCGGCGCGCTGTACCTGTGGCTCGCTGAGTTTCCGATGCGTCAACGATTGCCGTGGGCATGGTGGACACTGGCTGGCAGTGGCGCGACGGGTTTTGCCAGCTTTCTTACCTACCTGGGCTACGGTTACCTCGATTCCTGGCATGGCGTTGCCACGCTGTTTCTGTTGCCATGTTTTATCGCGGGGCTGGTCTCCTGCTGGTTCACTCTCCCCTCTCATGCCTTGAGAGCCGTCTGGCAAACGCGTCAGCGCATCGACCTGAGCAGCCGACTCGGGCGAGGACGGTTATGTTTGGTCGTGGCCGCGATGGGAATCACCGGTGCAGGCTTGGTCATCTCGATGGTCGGTATGACCATCGTGTTTGTGCCCCAAGATTTGGCATTTATGCAAGTCACGGTCGAGTATCTACACCACCTCAACCCTCGGCTCGTCCCGCTGATCGCTCATGATCGGGCCGGCTTTGGTGGCGGACTCATCTCGGGTGGCGTGGCCCTGATCGGCGTACTCGCTTGGGCTCCCACGAGCCGACACCTATGGCAGATCGCGGCCATGGTCGGCTCGGTCGGCTTCTCGACTGCAATCGCCATTCATTTCGTGATCGGCTATGACGACGCATTGCACCTCGCGCCAGCAGTGGCTGGGGCGGCGCTCTATCTGCTGGGACTGGCATGGACTCGGCAACCCATGCTGCAATGCGCCATACTCTCTGACCGTGAGAATAATTCCCCCACCTTGCGTTAACTGCTCCTGCTCGTTTGCGGTTCGGCTCTTGAAGACCACCTTCACCCTTCGAGAGTCACGGCCATGAAAATTGTCATCCCAGGCGGCAGCGGACAAGTGGGGACCCTGTTGGCCCGAGCCTTGCACGCCGACGGACATGTGGTCGTCGTGCTCAGCCGTCGAAAGGCAGCAAACCCCTGGCGGACCGTCGAGTGGGATGGCCGTACGGGCGGCGCGTGGATCCGCGAACTCGACGGGGCCGACGTGCTGATCAACCTCGCGGGCCAGAGCGTGAACTGCCGCTATCACGAACGCAATCGTCGGGCGATCATGTCGTCGCGGATCGAGTCGACCCGGGCGATCGGCGAGGCGTTGCAACACGTGGCTCGTCCGCCGCAGGTCTGGTTGCAAGCGAGCACCGCGACGATTTATGCTCATCGCTACGACGCGCCCAACGACGAACTGACAGGCATTCTCGGTGGCCATGAGCCTGATGCCCCATCGAGTTGGAACTTCAGCATCGACGTGGCGACCGCCTGGGAGCGTGAGGCGATCGAGCACCAAAGCCCGCGCACGCGGCAGGTCCTGCTCCGCTCGGCAATGACGATGAGCGCCGACTCGGGAGGCGTGTTCGATTATCTGCTGCGGCTCGTGCGGCTTGGGCTTGGTGGAGCGTGCGGGCGAGGCGATCAGTTCATGTCCTGGATTCATGAGTACGATTTTATTCGGGCCATCTACTGGCTGATCGAACACGACGAGTTGGCCGGGGGCGTGAATCTGGCCGCCCCTTGTCCGCTGCCGAATCGCGAGTTCATGCAGGCCTTACGTGGCGCGTGGGGGATTACGAGAGGGCTGCCCGCTCCGACATGGCTGCTCGAGTTTGGCACGTTCGTGTTGCGCACCGAAAGCGAGTTGGTGCTCAAGAGTCGGCGCGTCGTGCCGACGAGACTGTTGCAGAGCGGCTTTGAGTTTGCGTATCGCGCGTGGAGCGATGCGGCCGTCGAGCTGTGCGATCGTTGGCGCACTCGGCAGCGATTAGCGGGGTGAACGACTTGCTACTGCGTCGGTTGCGTGCTCAGCCGGGCGCGCAACGCGCGGCGGAGTTCCTCGTCGCCGACGAATAACTCCTCGCGGAAGCGACGGTGACGGAGCAACTCGGCGTGAATGCCGCGATACGCCTCGCCGCGCGGCGATATCGCAGCCAAGTATTGCAAACGCAAATTACCGTCGCGGTTCAACTCGGCGTCGGCGAGCCATGCGGCCAGGTCGGCCGCGCTGCCGGCGTATGAGCAGCAAACGTCGACAATCGACTCGAAGCCGACCTGCTTGAGTGCCGAGCGCGCGAATCGCATCTCGTCCTGTTCGAGCCGGGCCTGCAACTGGCCCAAGTCGATCTCCAAGGGCTCGACCGACCCGATGAGCACCAGGTCGTGGCTATTGCCATGCAGGGCGTTGGACCAGACGCTGCCATGCGGAAACACCCGGAAGAACGTGGCCAGCTCGCTTTTCACGGCGGCCTCGTTGCTCTCGTAAAGGGGGACCCATTGCACGGCCATGCCCCCGGGGCGCAAATGATCGCGGACGTGCTCGAAATACTCTTGCGTGTACAGCGTGGCGGCCCCTTTGACCCAAGGGTGAATTGGGTCGGACGTAATCACGTCGAACGACTCGCGCGACGTGAGCATGTAATGCCGGGCGTCGTCGTACACAACACTCACCGCCGGGTCGGCGAGCACATTCGAGTTTTGGGTCGCAAAATACTTGGCGACCACCTGCGGCACCAACGGCTCAATCTCGCAAATCACCAGCCGACGCACGTCGAGGTAAGGCAAGAACGAGCCCGCCGTGACTCCCGCCCCGCAGCCAACGACCAACACCGAGCGCGGCTGAGGATGGAACAGGGCAGGCAAGTTGGCCAGCATCCGTTGCAGCCGCATGTCGTCGACCGAGTTCGAGGCTTCGACCTTGCCGCTGACATGAAAGCTCAACAGGCCATGCTCCTGCTCGATCACGGCGACGGTCGAGTTGAGCCCCTCGCCGCGAAACAGTTCCTTGATCGGGGCGTTGATCTGCGGCGCGAGCCGTCCCCAGCCCACCACTTTGGTCGGCAACGGTTCGAGCCAGAACGTCACGAGCACGGAACCGACGACCCATCCGGCGAACGCGATCACGGGACGATTACGTTGTGCATCACGCGCATAGAGCCAGGGGATCATGACCAACAGCGACGACACGAGAGCCAGCGCGGCGAGCAACTGCTGGGCGTGGAGCGTGCCGAGTGGGGGGATCACAAGCAGGCTGAACAGCAGCGCGCCGACGATCGCACCGGCCGTGTTGGCCGCGTACAGTCGGCCAACCTGCGTGGCGTGGGGTCGACCGCCGCGCGACACGACCGCGAGCGCGAGCGGAAACGACGCGCCCCACAGGAGCGCGCCGGGCAAGACGGCGAGCGCGCAGCGTATCAGATCGAGCATGAAGCCGCGCCACTCGCTCGGCGGCAACTCCGCTCCCAACGGCAGATACGGAAACGAGCGGGCCACGACCCAGCCGGTCCAAGCGAGCGCGGCAACCAGGAATAGCTGACACATCCCCAGCACGCCGCGCAGGTCGGTGGAGTGTCGCGCGATCCAAGCACCCGCGGCGCTACCGACTCCGATACCGATCAAAAAGCCGGCCAAGATCAACGAGAACGTGTAGGTCGTGTTGCCGAGCGCAAGTGAGATCATCCGCGTCCAGACGACCTCGGCCCCCAAGGCTGTGCAGCCCGACAAGGCCGCGACGAGATACATCCACCGCGCGTCGCGGCGCGGCGCGGCGTCACTCTCGAGCGGCTCAGCGAGTGCGCGTTGATTGGGCAGTCGTGTCGACAACAGCCACCCCAGCAGGGCGATCAGGCCGTTGATGCCCATCGCGAAATACGTGGCGGTTGTCAGATCGAACGAGTGGAGCAGCCAGAAACCGGCGAGCAGACAGCCGAGCACGGCACCGAACGTATTGCCGCCGTAGAACCATCCCAACCAACTGACGCCGCGCGGCGACTGTTCAACCCAGCGAGCGATCGTGGGGAGCGTGGCCCCCATGAGCAACGTGGGGGGGAGTAGGCACGCGCCGCACAGGGCTCCGCGGAGGACGAGTCCCGGCCAGCCGGCTTGTGCATACTGCACATAAAGCTGCCCCAGAACCGGCATCACCCACAGCACGCCGAGCGCGAGCAGAGCGATACCCAACTCCAGGGCCGCGTACACGCGCAGCGGGTTGGCCTGCTGGGGCCACAGTCGGCGCGGGGCAAGGCTCCCCAGGCACATGCCCCCCATGAACATCGCGAGCAGCCAAGCGAGCGAAATCGTCGTCGAGCCAATGATCAATTCGAGCAACTGAAACCACACCAGCTCGTAGACCAGCGCCGCGCAACCGCTCCCGACGAACAACAGCAGCACCCATAACAACACGCCGGTTGACAGTCTGGTGGGAGGCGGCAGTGATTCGTCGGCGGGCATCAGGCGAACGGACTCGACTCGATAGGCGCAGGATATTTCGCTCGGGTGTGTGCGTGGCTGAGCAACTATAATCTATTTTTCGGCTCGACGGCCCTTGCGGCTGTGGGGGACTTCCACTCTTATGCCCTTTTTTGACGCCATGAGCACCGCCGACCACGAGCCGAACGCGGCCCTTGAGCCCGCCCTGTACGATCTGATCGTGATCGGCGCGGGCGCGGCCGGTTTGCTGGCCGCGGCCGAGGCCGCCACGCGAAACTTTCGCGTCGTGCTCTTGGAGAAGAACCGCAAACCGGGCGTCAAAATCCTCATGTCGGGCGGCACCCGTTGCAACCTGACCCATGACACCGACGCCCGCGGCATCATCAAAGCCTACGGCAAACCAGGTCGCTTTCTGCACTCGGCCCTGGCGGCTCTGGGGCCGCACGAGTTGCGAGCCCTGTTCGATCGTGAAGGGGTGCCGACCAAAGTTGAGGAGACCGGCAAGGTCTTCCCCGTCAGTAATCACGCGCTCGACGTGCAGCAGGCGCTCGTGCGTCGACTTGAACGGAGCGGCGCCGAGTTGGCGATCGACGAGCCCGCCGTGCGTGTCGAGCGGCACGGCGATGGTTTCGAAATCGAGACGCCGCGCCGCGTCTTGCATGCGCCGCGGCTCATGCTGACCACCGGGGGGCAATCGTATCCGGGCAGTGGCACCACGGGAGACGGCTTCCGCTGGGCAGCTGCGCTGGGCCACACGATCGTCACCCCGCGCCCGGCGCTCGTGCCGCTCGTGGTCGAGGAACCGTGGGTGCGCGAGCTCTCAGGCATTACCGTCCCCGATACGCTGGTGCGGGTGATCGACCCAATGTTGTCTGGCAAGAGCGCGGTGCTGATGAGCGACCGAGGCTCGTTGCTTTTTACGCATGTCGGGCTCTCGGGCCCGGTGGTGCTCAACGTGAGCCGCGCGGTCACCGGTCATCCGCAGCCCCACACGCTCCGGCTGGAATGCAATTTTTTGCCCGACATGACCGAAGCGGCTTGGCAGCAGCACTGGAACGAGTGTCTGTCACACTCGGGCAAGAAGCACGTGCTTGCGGCCGTGCCGGAGCTGGTGCCGCGCCGGCTCGCCGAGGCGCTGCTGGCCAACGAACACCTTGCGAGCGACACGCGGCTGGCCGAATTGGGTCGCGCCGCGCGACAGCAGCTTGTCGAGGCCGTGACCCGCTGCACGCTCCGCATCAGCGGGACCCGCGGCTTTGCCAAGGCCGAGGTCACGGCCGGGGGTGTCTCGCTCGACGAGGTCGATTCGAGCACGATGCAAAGCAAGCTCGTGCCGGGACTGTACTTGGCGGGCGAGGTGCTCGACCTGGACGGCCCGATCGGCGGCTACAATTTCCAGGCGGCCTTTAGCACGGCCTATTTGGCAGCCCACCGGCTAAGTGTACTCGATCGTTGAGCAATTCTCGCCGTCAGGGTAAACTGGCCAGGGCCGTCAATCGCTCTACTCGCTCGCCTCATGCCGCTGGAGAAACCTACCGTGAATTGGGTCATGCGCGTCACGGTCTGGCGCGGCGTGCTTGGGTTGCTTGCCATGCTGGGCTCGTCCGTGAATGGCGCTGAGCAGGACGAGCAAATTGCCGAACTGATCTTCCGCCTGGGCTCGTCACGCTTCGAGGAGCGCGAAGCGGCATCGCGCGAGTTGCTCGCGCTCGGAGGCGCTTCGCGCGGGGCTCTGCAAGCCGCGCGCAGCGAGCACCCCGACGCGGAGGTCCGCGCCCGGGCTCGACGATTGCTGCCGGCCGTCGAGCGGGCCGATCAAGAGTTGCGGCTAGCCCGGTTCTTGGCGCAGAGCGAGGGGGATCAGGGCGTGCCAGGCTGGCAGGCGTTTTGCGACGTGGTCGGCAACTCGCCGCAGTCACGCGAACTGTTCGCAAAAATGCATCGCGCGGAACCGACCTTGATGATGGCGCTCGACGGCCCCTTGGCCGACTTGAGCGAGACACTATTGGAGCGCCTCGTCACGTTGACCAACTATCGGCGCAGTGGCGCGCCGCGCGAGCAAGCCACGGCCGAAGGTATTTGCGCGCTGTTGTATTTTTCCGGTCGGGTCGACTTCGTCTTGCCCGACAATTTACTCTCGCAGTTGGCCTCGCTCACGCTGCAGAATACGATGAGCACGCAGGCCACGACCGGCGCTTACAGCCCTGCCACGCAAGCGCTGCTGAGTTGGTGGATTGCGCGTGAGTGGAGCGACAATACGACTTATTCGATGCTCAATATCGCGGCGCGGTACGATCTCAGGCAGAGCGGCGCTGTCGTGGCGCGACGCTTGCTCGGTGCCGGTCCGAAGAGTGCGCACATCCTGCAATACGCATTGCTCACCATTGCCCGGTTTGGCTCTCGGGTCGATCTTGCGCTCGTTGAGCCCCGGATGACCGACATGACCGTGTGCATGTCGTTCTCGCCCGATGGCAAGAAGAAGCGTGAGTTGCAGATTCGCGACGTGGCGCTGGCGGCGGCGGTGAAGTTGAGCGGTCAGAAGCGCGAGAGCTTTGGCTGGCCCGCAGCCGCCGATCAGGAGACGAGCTATTTTAATCCGTCGATCTTGATCTTCGCGGAAGACGCGGACCGTGATGCGGCCCACGCACGCTGGAAGCAATGGAAGTCCGAGTCGAGCACTGCGAACAAATGACGCGGCGAACAAATGACGCAGTGAAAAAATGACGCGGTGAACAAATGACTCGGTTCAATGCAGCCTAGCGCAATAAAAAGCCCCCCGGTGTCTCGCGGACCACCGAGGGGCTCCCCTTCTGGTTGCGGCCTCAGAGGATGGAGCCGCAACACATCTATAAGGCTATACCAACGCGCGGCGCGTGTTAATCCCAAAATCACGGTGTTGGAAAAAGTTGTGTTGTGAAAATATTGGGAAGCGGATGTTTTTACCCAACTTGACTGGGCTTTCGATAATTCACAAGTCGTCTAGCCTGCTAAGTTTAACGCTCATTCTCGCTCCGTTAGAATTCATTGCTCACATTAATAACCGACATGGTTTTTTAACCATAAACATCGATTTTTCAGGCTAAAAGGATCGGCATGCTTCCCCATCTTCTTGGACAGTTGGTGCGCAGTGCGATCGACCAGGGACGCATCGGCACGCCCGTCGCGGCTCGCTGCCTCGTATCGGGCGAGGCCGATCGGCCATTACCCCAAACGGCGGCCATTATTGCCGACTTGGTTTGTAGCTGTTTGCAGGCCGAGCCCGCCCAGCTCTGGGCGCGCGGGGGCGAGTCGCTCGGACATCTCAGCGTGCAGATCCATTGTCGCACGGGACAAATGTTACTGGTCGCCGCGGGGGCTCCCGGCCGACAACGTCCGCTGACCGAACTGGTGCTCCTCGGCAATCGCGGCATGTTGCATTGGGAAGGGAGCGAGGCCGACGAGTTGCTCGCCAACCACGAGAGCGACGCGGTCGTCACACCACGTGCCGAACGGTTGGCACGCGCGATCAACGTGGCGCTTGGATCGGGTGAACCGGTCGACGTCGAGCAGCCCCAGGCCAGGGGGCTATGCGCGCTGCCCACGCAACCGGCGCCGCGCGCTCATCCGCGGCCGCGCATCGCGCCGAGCGCTGCGCCCTTGGGCGTGCTGTTGATCAATGGCAATCAGTCGCATCAGGAGAACTACGCGCGCTCGTTCGCCGCCGATCCGCGCTGTCGACTCATTGGGCTGACCGACGAGCCGGGCCTAAGCGCGCGACGCCAGCAATTGAACGCCGAATTGGCGGCGGAACTCAACATCCCGCTGCTCGGCGATCTGGACGCGGCCATCGAGCGCGACGACGTGCAGATCATTTGCATCTGCGCCGCTCCGGAACGACGTGCGCGGATCATCGAGCGTTGTGCGCGAACGGGCAAACACTTGTATCTCGACAAACCGCTCGCAGCGGGGGTTGAGGAGTCCGACGCGATTGTCGCGGCGCTGCGTGACGCGCCGATCGTGCAGCAAATGTTCAGCTTGGTTCATACGTCGCTCTCACAGCGCGTGCGTCGCGTCGTCGAGAGTGGCGCGATTGGCGAGTTGCTGGCCGTGCACTGCGACGCCTTTTTCGCCAAAGGGCCCGGCGGCACCGCTCAACTCGGCGCGCCGCGACGCGAGACGGCACGCCCCACGCAGTACGAGCAGATCGAAGCCAAACGCGAGCTGCACAACGTCGGCGTATATGCGCTCGTGCTGATTCGCTGGTTGCTGGGGCGCGACACGCGCCGGATCGTGGCGCACACGGGCAACTTTTTTTTCGCCGAGCATCAGCGACTCGATATGGAAGATTATGCCCAGGCCACCTTGGAACTCGATGGTGGCGTGCTGGCCACCGTGGCCACCGGTCGGGTCGGTTGGCGCTTGCACCCGAGCGGCGGCATGAATCGCGTGCTCCTGGTCGGCACGCGGGGGACCGTGGCCGTCGATGCACATCTTCCGCGGCTCGATGTCTGGGCCGACGAAGAGCCTTGGCCGATGCCGAGCCGCCATCCGGAAGACCCGATGGGCTTTTGGACCAGCACGTGCAATGCCTCGGGCGCGGTGCCGAAACGCAGCTGGCTGACGCCGCCGGAGCCAACCGACGACATCCGCTATTTTGTCGACTGCGTGGTCGAGGGGCGGCCGAGCGACGTGCCGGTCGAGATTGCCGCTCATGTGATGGAAGTCTTGATCGCCGCGTATGAGTCGGCGGCGTCACAGAAGGCCGTGACGCTGCCAATCGCGCGCCAGCCAGCGTGACCCGCTCAACAGCAGGGCGCGCAATCGTTATAGTGGCGGCAGCTGCTTCCCTCTCCCGCAAGGGGAGAGGGGGTCATACGAAAATATCCAGCATCATTTGAAACCCCAACACATGGTCACCGACCTGGCTCAACGGCATCATCTGATCAATGATCTATTCGCGCGCCCCACGACACGCGCGCTCTGGAATCGGTATCGGCTCAGCGCCGAACAGGTCGCTCATTATCATGAGTACGGCTACGTGGCCGGGATCCGGCTGCTAGACGACGCGCAGGTCGAGCAGTTGCGCCGTGAGTTGGCCACGCTCGTCGATGGCCAGCACCCGAGCCACGAACTGTTCTACGAGTTTCACTCGAACGAGTCTCCTGATCCGAGCCGCGTATTGTTTCATGCGCTCGGCGCGTGGCGCATCACGGCCGGCTTTCACGACGTGCTGTGGAATCCGGCGTTGGTCATGGCGGCGTCGCAACTGCTCGATGGGGCGGTCCGTTTCTGGCACGATCAACTGTTCTGCAAACCGGCCCAGCATGGCGGCGTGGTCGCCTGGCACCAGGACTATTCGTACTGGACCCGCACACAACCCATGGCGCACCTCACCTGCTGGATTGGGCTCGACGACGCCACGGCCGACAACGGCTGTTTGCAATATATCCCAGGCAGTCATCGTTGGCCGTTGCTCCCGGTGACGGGCTTGGCCGGCGACATGCACGCGATCGACTCGGTGCTGAGCGTCGAGCAGCGCGCGGCGTTTAAGCCCTTCGCGATCGAGTTGAAAAAAGGTGAGGCGGCCTTTCATCATCCGTTGCTCGTGCATGGCTCGTATGAGAACCGCACCGAGCGTCCGCGCCGCGCGGTGGTGGTCAACATGGTGCGTGACGGCGTGTGCTCGTCGAGCCACGAGCCGCTGCTCGCGGGGGTGCCGCCGATCGGGGCCGGAGAAAAACTCGCCGGGCCGTTCTTCCCGCTGCTCTTCGATCCTGCCGAGGCCGCATGATTTTGTATCTGATTCGTCATGGCGAGAGCGCGTTCAATGTCGAGGGGCGCATTCAAGGGCAGCTCGACGTGCCGCTGTCCGAGTTGGGCCGTCAACAGTCGCTGGCCCTGGCCGAGGCGGCCGCCGAACTCCCCATCGAAGCGATTTATTGCAGCCCGCTCGAACGGGCCCGGCAAACGGCATGGCCACTGGCCGAACGATTGAAGCTGAGCGTGCAGTACGATGCGCAACTCATGGAACTCAACGCGGGCGTGTTTCAGGGGCTGGTCTGGGCCGAGATCGAGCAACGCTATCCGCGCGAGGCCGCGAGTTGGCGCGCTCAACAGGGCGATTACCGCATTCCCGACGGGGAATCGCGACGCGATCTGATGCAGCGCGCCGAGCAGGCGCTGCAGCGCATCCTCGCGCTGCCTCACGATCATGTGGCGGTCGTCTCGCATGGCGGCGCGCTCTCGGCCGGTCTCAAGGCCTTGCTGGGCGTGCCGGTCGAGCGCAACCCGTTTATCTTTTACAACGCGTCGATCAGCCGGTTGCAGTCGACCGCCGGGCAACTCAAGCTGCTCACGCTCAATCAGATCGAGCACCTGCAACGTCCCGGCCGCGAATTGATGAGCCGGATGGGCGATCTGTAGCGCCAGTTTTTGATGCTGGGGTTATTTTCTTTAGCCGCTGCGCGTCGCGGCTAGAGCAATTTTCAGTACCATCTAGCAGGTGCCATGCCCACGGCTCGGCGTGGGCATGTACGCGCATGGCCACGCGGACGTGGCCATGGCACCCCCACGAACGCTACAACCATCTGGAACGTGCTCTAACGTGAAGAAGCATCTCTACGGCGGGTCGTAACCGCCGTGGTGCCAAGGATGGCAACGGCAGATGCGCGCGACGCCCTTGAGCGCGCCGCGCAGCGGGCCATACTTCTCGACCGCGCCAATAAAGTAATGGCTGCACGTGGGCTGAAAACGACACTGTCGGCCGATGATCGGGCTGAGCGTCCACTGATAGCCGCGCACCAGTCCGATGAGCACGCGCGACAGCAGTTGCGACAGGGTGTTGAGCACGATCGTGATGACCCGACGCTAGGCGAGGATGCCGCGAATGATTTGCGGTTCCTGCACGCCGGTCAGTTTGTGGTTAAGTCCGCCGTAGAAGTACGTGAGCCGATGATAGTCGAGTCCCATCAGATGTAAAATGGTCGCGTGCAGATCGCGAATATGGTGTCGATTCGTGACCGCCTCGTGCCCCAGTTCGTCGGTTTCGCCATAGCTGCCAGGCTTCAAGCCGCCGCCGGCCATGAAGTACGTGAAGCCTTTGGGGTTGTGATCGCGACCATCGCCCGATCCTTGTACGACCGGCTGGCGACCGAACTCGCCCCCCCAGACGATCAGCGTTTCGTCGAGCAGCCCGCGGCGGTCGAGGTCGGCGAGCAATCCGGCGATCGGCTTGTCGATTTCGGGCCCATGAATCTTCAGGTTCTCTTCGACCCCGTTATGGGCATCCCAGTTTTGCTGTTGGTGTCCGCCGCCGTGATAGATTTGCACGAAGCGCACACCCCGTTCGACTAACCGCCGCGCGATGAGACACTGCCGCGCGAAGGGTGCGGGCCCAACCGTGATCGGATGATCCCCCGGCTTGTCGTACAGGCCGTAAAGTTGCTTGGTCTCCTCGGCTTCGCTCGTCAGGTCGAGCGCTTCGGGGGCGGCTGTTTGCAATTGGAACGCGAGTTCGTAGCTGGCAATACGGGCTTGCAACTCGCTGTAGCCGGGGCGATCGGCCAGATGCGCGGCGTTGAGTTCGTTGATCGTGTTGATCTGGTCGCGCTGCATCTCGGGCGTGGCCCCGGTCGTGGGGCTGAGATTCAAGATCGGCTCGCCCGCCGAGCGGAACACGGTTCCCTGATACGCGGCGGGCATGAAGCCGCTCGACCAGTTGACCGCCCCGCTGATCGGTCCGCCGCGCGGGTCGAGCATCACGACATACCCGGGCAGGTTTTGGTTTTCGCTCCCCAGCCCATAGCCCAGCCACGAGCCCAACGACGGGTAGCCTTGAATGATCCGGCCGCTGTTCATCTGCAACATCGCCGAGCCATGCACGAACGAGTCGGCGTAGAGCGACTTGATCACGGAGAGCTTGTCCATGTGCTGTGCAAGGTGCGGGAAGACATCGCTGCACCACTGACCGGTCTCGCCATGCTGTTGGAACTTGCGCTTGCTCGCCAGCAGTTTCGAGGGACGCAAGCTGCGGCGGCGAATCTCCATCTGGACCGACTGCCCGTCGCGCTTTTGCAGCTCCGGCTTGTAGTCGAACAAATCCATCTGCGAAGGGCCGCCGTACATGAACATGAAGATGCACGACTTGACCTTGGTCGGCAGGTGCGCCGGACGCGGCGCGAGCGGGTTGGCCAATGAGCCATTCGCGGGCGCAGTGCCGCCGGCGGCCTGGGCGGCGCGGCTAAAAAAGCCGTCTTGCTCGAGCAGCGCCGACAAGGCAACCGACCCGAAGCCCGCGCCCAACTGCCAGACAAATTCGCGCCGCGAGCCACAGCAACGCGGCGCGGTGTGTTTTTCAGTGCTCATCGTGATGGCTCGTCAGTCGATGTACAGGAACTCGTTGAGATTGAACAGCAACAGGCAGAGCGAGGCCAAGGCCTTGCGCTGCGGATGTGCGAGGGGCGCGAGCGCCGGCGCAGGCAGGGGCTTGCTCGGCGGCGGGAGTTGCAGCTTGGCCAAGGTTGTCTTGCCGCCTTGCGTGACGCGCAGGTCCTTGATCGCGAACCGAGCATTGAACGTGCGAAGGCCCAGTTGCCCGGCGGGCAAAGGCCGCTCGTCCTGATAATCGAGCTGCGGCTCTTTGGCACCGTCGACAAACACGCGAATCCGGCCCGCCAGGGTCTCGACGCGGACATGGTGCCAGCGGTTGACGCCAAAGTCGAACGGTAAGCGTTTCAGCTCGCGCCAATTGTTTTGGTGCTTGCCCAACCGCAGGGCATTGTTCAAGACGTTGATATTGTAGCCATGCAGGGTGTCGACGCCGTCGGCGCATTGGCTGACGCTGACGAGCAAGCCGCCATCGCCCCCGGGGGCGCGCAGCATCACGTCGGCTTCGACGACACCGTCGCCGCTAGGGCCGTCACGCCAAATCGATTTCGCGCCCGCCGCGGGCTCGACCGAGTACGTGCCATCGTCGCCGAGCGACCAGCGGCCGCCGAACGGCTGCCAACCCTGCGGCGCTTCGTTTGAGCTGCGTTGCGAGTCGCTCACGACGGGGGTGGTGGCCAGATCGAACGTGCGTCCCAAGGCCTCGATTTGCACTTGGTCGAGACTCATCGCCGCGCCCCAGGCACGCACGCCCAGTCGGCCAGCGTCGGCCATCGGCTGTGGGTCGACCACGTCGATGATCGGCTCGGCCGAGTCGAGCCAGACGCGAATGCGTGGCCCGGCGAGTGCGATTTTCACGGAGAGCGGCTTGCCCGTTGCGAGCGGTCGATCGACTTCGCTCAATCGCACCACGTCGGCCGCGAGTCGCCGCAGCTCGACAAGTTGTTCACGGGCGTCGAGCACCAACTCGTAGCCGCGATAACTCTCTCCTTCGGCCGTGCCGCGAACGATGAGCGTGCCGAACTCGGCGGCGTTTTGCAGCGTGAGCCGGGCTTGCACGACGCCGTCGGCAAAGGCGGGTCCCTGCCACAACGCAAAGGGCCCGCGTTGCCGGTCGACCGTCATCAAGCCCTCGTAGCCGCCGGTCCACTTGCCGCGGCCGTAGTGCCAAGCCTCGCGCGGGCCCAAGAGAAAATCGAGCGGTTGCAGCCGATTCAGGTAACTGCTGTGCAGACTCGATGGGACGTCCGGGGCAAAGGTCAGCCGCGAGGCGAGTGATGCGTAGAAGTCGCTTTGCCGCGCGAGATACGCTTGAGCGATCTGCGACTCGCGCGGCGAGGGGCGTCGCGCCAGCACGAGTTGGTAGGCCCGCTCGATGCGGCGGGCCGCGTCGGCGCTCGTTTCCTGCTCGAGTCGCTCGGCCAGGGCTTGTGCCTGCTGCAACATGAACGGATCGTTGAGCAACATCAGCGCCTGGGGCGCGACGGTCGTGACTTGCCGCTCGGGCAAGGGGGACGCGGTGGTGGCGTAGTCAAAGCCCTCGAAGATCGGCGGGACCATCGAGCGTTTGATGTAGGCATAGATACTGCGCCGGTTCTGCTCTGAGTTGGACGAGACTTGCCAGCCGTCGCCGGGCCGCGAGCCGCCGCTGAGCACCTCGCCCGCCAAGTGCGGATAGAAGCCGCGGCCCCCCATCGCGTCGTTGAGTTTCCCGCTGACGGCGAGCACCGAGTCACGAATCGCCTCGGCCTCGAGTCGACGCAGGTTCTGCCGCCAGAGAAAATCGTTGCCGGGATCGACCGCCGCCGCGGCCGAGTGGCCAACGTGCGACGACATCTGATACGTCTGCGAGAGCATGATTGTTTTGTGCAGTTGCTTGAGCGACCAACCGTTGTCGATCAATTCGCGCGCGAGCCAGTCGAGCAACTCGGGGTGCGTCGGCGGCAAGCCTCCCTTGCCGAAATCGCTCGTCGTCGGCACGATGCCGCGACCAAAGTGGTGCTTCCAGACGCGGTTGGCCATCACCCGCGCGGTGAGCGGATGGTCGGGGCTGGTCAGCCAGCGGGCGAACGAGAGTCTCCGCCCGCTCGACGAGGCATGGGCCGGTTTGACGATCGTCGGCGGTTGCGCGTGGATTACCGACAGGAAGCCAGGCTCGACTTTTTCGCCCGGCGTGGCCGCGTTGCCGCGAATCAGCACATGCGTGGGTTGATCGCCGCCGTCGCGCACCGCCAGTGCCCATTCGAGTTGGGCGGTCGCTTCGCGGGTGAGGCGGGCCACCTCGTCCTCGAGTTGCTTTTTGAGCTTTTTGTCCGGCTCGGTTTTGATCTGCTCCTGGAGCGCGGCGGTCTGCTGTTTGAGCCCCTCGAAACGAGCCCGATTGGCCTGTCGATCGCCCAGCGGCACAAAGCCGGGCGAGTTCTCGTTCGGTGTCGAGTTGGCATAGGGGCGCACGCTGCGCATGAACGTCAGGAGCCGGTAGTAGTCTTCCTGAGGGATCGGGTCGAAGCGATGCTCGTGGCAGCGAGCGCAGCCAATCGTCAGACCCATGAACGCCGCGCCCGTGCTGACCATGATGTCGTCGAGGCCGTCGAACTCGGCCGCGCGGGCGTCATCGGGCTCGTCGTCCCAGACACCCAGCCGATAGAAACCGGTGGCAATCAGGGCATCGTCGTCGGCGTCGTCCAGCTCGTCGCCGGCGAGTTGCTCGAGCACGAAACGATCGTAGGGCTTGTCTTGATTGAAGGCGCGAATGACATAATCACGATAGCGCCAAGCATAGGGCTTCTCGCTGTCGCGCTCGTAGCCGTTGGTCTGCGCGTACCGGACCACATCGAGCCAGTGTCGGGCCCAACGCTCGCCATACTGCGGCCGGGCGAGCAACTCGTCGATCACACGCGCGAATGCCCGAGGTGACGCATCGGCCTCGAAGCGCGCGACCTCGTCGGGGGTCGGCGGCAAGCCGATCAGGTCAAAATACGCGCGGCGGATCAACTCGCGTTTGTTTGCCGACGGGTTGGGCGTTAGCCGCTTGTCGGCCAATCGCTTGAGCACGAAGGCGTCGAGGGGTTGTAGGTCGACGGACGAAGACTTGAGCTGCGGAGGCATGGGGCGACGGATGGGCTGAAAGGCCCAGTAGGCTCGATCTTCAGCCGTGATTTCTTTCGTCGTCCGCTTAGGCACGGCGGTGAGCGTTGTCGGATCGACACCCGGCCAGGGCGCGCCAAGGTTGATCCAGCGTTCAACGTCGGCGATGGCCGACGCGGGCAGCTTTTTCATCGGCGGCATTTGCACGAAGCTCTCGTCCCAGCGAATGGCCTGCATGAGCACGCTGCGCTGGGCGTCGCCGGGAACGATCGCCGCTCCCGACTCGCCTCCCTGGATTAGAGCGGCGAGCGAGTCGACCTTGAGGCCCCCTTTGGGCTTGTCGCCGGCGTGGCACTTGTGGCAATGTTCGATCAATAGAGGGCGAATCTTGCGTTCAAAAAATTGCTCGCCCGCATGCTGGGCCTCGGCGGACTTCGGCGTCGCTTGCTGGGCGACGGCACCGAGCGAACTGCAAGCCAGAAGGGCGAAGCCAATGACCGTGATGCGAAAAGCAGATGACATAGGAAAGCTCGAAAGAGGTCGGCGTCGCAGTGGGCCCCAACGGGCAACACGTGCTCATCTCATTAGAATCGAAGGTGAGTTGGCAAGGAAACGGCTTGGTAAGACTAGATACTTTCTAACGTAGTGAATATAATAGTCAAGTTCTTACAACGCCTACTTTTTGTCTGGTATATTGAAACCCGGCAACTTAGCTTCCGAAACATTATACTTCGATACCGCTTTGATTCCATGCTCCGAGTGTTGCGATGAAAACTGGCACGTCCAAGATTCAGCCCACCCTGCTTCGGCAGCTCAACGAGCAGCAGGTGATCGCCGCGTTGCAGTCCCAGGGGCCGCTCTCCAGGGCTGAAATTTGTCGTCACACGGGCGTGAGCTTTCCGACGGTCACGCGCGCCGTGGCCTCGCTGATTGAAGCCACGTTGCTGGAGGAGACAGAACCGGTCACGCCGAGCATCGGTCGGCCGGGCAAGCTGATTCGACTCGCCCGCAGCAAGGTGAGCGTGCTGGGGTGCGTAATCAACCCGCAAGTCTGCGAGGTGGTCGCGGCGACGCTCGACGGCGGCATCGTGGCCGATGGCGTGCGACAGTTCGACACGCCGAGCAGTTACGATGCGCTGCTCGACCAACTCGACGCGCATCTGAAGCAGCTGGTGCAAACCTATCAGACGAATCTGCTGGCCGTGGGGATCAGCGTGCCTGGGTTGCTCAATCGTCGCGACGGCATCAGCTTATTCTCTCCTAACCTGCATCAGCTCGATGGCCATCGGTTGCGTGACGACTTGCGGCAACGCTTGCAGGTGCCGGCGGTTGTTGTGCAAGAATCGCATGCGTTGTGCATGGCCGAGCAGACGTATGGCGAGGCTCGAGGGATCGAAAACTTCGTCATGCTCGATATCAACAAAGGGCTTGGTATCGGGGTTGTACACCGGGGCGAATTGCTCTTGGGGCATCGCGGATTGGCTGGCGAGCTGGGGCATATTACCGTCGAACGCAACGGTCGACCGTGCGGCTGTGGTAATCGCGGCTGCCTTGAAACCGTGGCGACCGACCGAGCGCTGGCCAACATTGTCTCGGAGCGGACGAAACAGGACTGGACCGTTCCGGAGCTTGTCGCGGCCATCGCGGCCGGGAAAATCGATGCCCAGCGCGAGCTGGACGACGTGCTCGAGTATTTGTCGATCGGCGCGGCGGCGGCCATTAACCTGTTCAACCCGCAAAAGCTCTTTATTCATGGCCATTTGTTCGATGCCCAAGCGGATTTGTTCCCGCGGCTGGTCGAACAGGCGCGGGGCCACTCGTTGCAGCCGAATTACGAGGACTGCCAGATCGTCCGCGCCAAGGGGACCAAGCGGCTCGGGGCGGTCGCGGCGGCCATTCAACACGTGACCAACACGCGGCAGTGGGCGGTTCAATAACGCCGCGGCGCGTGTTAGACTGTTGTCTTCGAGTATCTGACGCCAATTTATCGAGGGCCTTTCGAGTGACTTTCGTGCGCCACGTTTTATTCTGCGGATGGGCTGCCGCTGTGTTGAGTGTCATGGGTTGCGGCGGCGGTCAGGGCACGACCGACCCGCGAGCCCCGCATAAAAAGCCCACCGTGGCTTATGTGACCAACGGCATCGCGTCGTTTTGGGTCATTGCGCAAAAGGGGGCCGAGGCGGGCGCGAAAGAGTTCGACGCCCACGTCGAGGTCCGCATGCCACCCAAGGGGGTCGCGGATCAGAAGCGGATGGTCGAAGAGTTGCTCGCCAAGAAAATTGACGGCATTGCCATTAGCCCGATCGACCCCGCGAACCAAGGGGACTTGCTTGACGAGGTCGCGCAGCAGACCCGGCTCATCACGCAAGACTCCGATGCTCCGGCGAGTAAACGGCTCTGTTATATCGGCATGGATAATTACAGCGCGGGGCGGATGTGTGGCGAGTTGGTCAAGCAGGCGCTTCCCAACGGCGGCAGCGTCATGTTGTTCGTGGGTCGACTCGGTCAAGACAACGCGCGGCAGCGTCGCCAAGGGGTGATCGATGCGTTGCTCAATCGCGAGAGCGATCCGCAGCGCGACGACCCGAACGGCGAGGAGATTCGCGGCGACAAGTACGTGATCCTCGACACGCGGACCGACAATTTCGACTTTGCCCGCGCCAAGGCGTTGGCCCAGGATGCGATCACGAAGTATCCCGAACTTGGTTGCATGGTGGGGCTATTTGCCTATAACCCGCCGCAAATTTTGGGCGCGGTGGCCGAGGCCAACAAGCTCAAGCAGATCAAGATCGTGGGCTTCGACGAGGAAGCCCCCACGCTGCAAGGGATCATCGACGGCTCGGTGTACGGCACGGTCGTGCAGAACCCATTCGAGTATGGCCGCCAGAGCGTGCGAGTGCTCTCCGCCCTGCAACGGGGCGACTCGTCGGTGATTCCAGCGAGCAAGTTTATCGATATCCCGGCGCGGAGCATCACCCAGGCCAATGTCGCCGCGTTCTGGAGCGAGCTCAAATCGCGGGTTGGCGAGTAGTATTGGCCGCGAGTTGAGTTATCTTGGAGCGTTCATCTTCTCGTGATGTCGCCTTCAAATGGATCGCTTGCCATGCCGGCTGACGAACTATTGCGTGTCGAAGGGCTGAGCAAGCGTTTTCCCGGCGTGCTCGCTTTGGAGAACGTGCGACTCTCGCTGCGCCGGGGCGAGGTGCTGGCGGTGCTCGGCGAGAACGGGGCGGGCAAAAGCACGCTGATGAAAATTCTTGCCGGGGTGCAAACGCCCGACGAGGGGCAAATCCTGCTCGACGGTAAGTCGGTCGAATTTCCGGACGTCGCCACGGCACTTGAGCACGGCGTGGTGTTGATTCATCAAGAACTCAACCTGGCCGACAATCTCGACGTTGGCGCAAATATTTTCCTGGGCCGTGAACCGCGCCGCTGGGGGTTCATCGATCACGATCACATTGCCGCCGAGTCGCACACTTGGCTCGAACGGGTCGGACTGAATGTCGCCCCCCAGACGATCGTCGGCGAGTTGCCGATCGGACAGCAGCAGTTGGTCGAGATTGCCAAGGCCGTGTCGACCAGCGCCCGAGTCCTGATCATGGACGAGCCGACGTCGAGTTTGTCTCAGCACGAGACCGACACCCTGTTCCGCGTCATCGAAAGTTTGCGTCAACAAGGGGTGAGCATCATTTACATCTCGCACCGGCTGGCCGAGGTGCGGCAGATTGCCGACCGCGTGGTCGTGCTGCGCGACGGCCGCAATGCCGGCGAACTGTCGCGCGACGAGATCACCGAGCAGCGGATGGTCTCGTTGATGGTGGGGCGCGAGACGAACTCGATCTATCAGCGCGGCGCATCGCAGCTTGGTGCCACGGCGCTGAGCGTAACGGACTTGGTGACTTCGCAGCATCCGCGTCAGCGATTGAGCTTCGAGCTGCGCCGTGGCGAGATGGTCGCACTCGCCGGCCTTGTCGGTGCCGGACGGACCGAAGTGCTGCAAACCCTGTTCGGCGTCACCCCCGCGCTGGGCGGCACGGTTCGTGTGGCCGACAAGCCGGTGCAACTCGACTCGCCGCGGCAAGCGATCGACGCCGGAGTGGCGCTCGTGCCCGAGGATCGCAAGCAACAGGGTTTGGTGCTTGAGATGTCGGTGGCGGAGAATATCGGCTTGCCGGGACTGTGGCGCAACCGCCTGGCGGGCCTGTTTTTGAACCGCGCGCGCGAACAGCACGATGCCGCGACAATGATCGAACGGCTGCGGATCAAAACGCCCCATGCGCGACAGACGATCCAGTTTCTCTCGGGAGGCAATCAGCAAAAGGCCGTGTTGGCCAAGTGGTTGCTTTTGAACCCAAGCATCCTATTGCTCGATGAGCCGACGCGCGGCGTCGACGTCGGCGCGAAAGAGGAGATCTATCGGCTCATGGAGCAGATTGCCGCACAGGGAACCGCTATTCTATTCGTCAGCAGTGAGCTGAGCGAGGTGCTCGCGCTGGCCGATCGGGTGTTGGTCATGCACGACGGCGAGATCACGGCGAAACTACAACGAGATGAACTCAACGAAGAGAAAATTATGGCCGCAGCAACAAAGACAAGTGATAAGTGCTGAGTGCTAAGTGATAAATGACGGAGCGCTGTCGCGTGAGCGCTCCGATATTTATCGCTTAGCAGTTATCACTTAGCATTTCCAATGAACAAAGTTCTCGGCGTTTTTGCCCTGCTGCTTGTCGTGTGCCTGCTCACGGGGGTCGCAAATCCGGACTTTCTGGGCGGGGGCAACATCCGCAACAATATCCAGTGGATCTCGCTACGCAGCGTGCTGGCGATCGGCGCGGCGATGGTGATCATTACCGGCGGCATCGATTTGTCGATCGGCTCGGTCGTGGGGCTCACGGGCTGCACGCTGTCGATGCTCGTCGTCCGCGGCGGCTGGAATGTGCCGCTGGCTCTGGTGACCGTGCTGGCCCTGTCGGCCGCAATCGGTGCCATGCATGGATTGCTCATCACCAAAGTGCGTTTGCAGCCGTTCATCGTCACGTTGTGTGGGCTGCTGATCTATCGCGGAGTGGCTCGTTGGATGACCGGCGACGCCACGCAAGGGTACAGCGACGTGCGGTTCGAACCGTTGCGGCGGCTGATTAAGTACAACATTCCGCTCGTGCAGGATTTTCGGCTCCCGATGCCGTTTCTGATCACCTGCGCGCTGGCCGTTGCGGCGGCCGTGTTTTTGAACCGGACGATTTATGGCCGCTACCTGCTCGCCCTGGGGCGCAATGAGCAGGCCGCGCGGTACAGCGGTATTGATACCCATCGCATGACGATTCTGGCCTATCTGATGGCCTCTTTCTGCGCCGGCCTGGGGGGCGTGCTCTTTTCGCTCGACGTGGGGTCGGTGCAGCCGTCGAGCCACGGCGAGGCGTATGAACTGTACGCCATCGCGGCGGCCGTGCTGGGTGGATGCAGCCTGCGCGGCGGCGAGGGCTCGATTCTGGGTGTGCTCGTGGGCACGGCACTGATGCAGGTGCTCAACAACGCCACGACCATGCTGGGCATCTCGGACACCCTCGAATACGCCACCATTGGCGTCGTGATTTTGCTCGCCGTGCTGGTCGATGAGGCGGTTAAACGGGTCTCGGCACGGCGTCGAATGGCGGCCCGCGGGTGAACATCTGTGAGTGGCTAGCAAGCTGCCTGCGTTGCCAAGCCTGCGCCATTGTCGTGGACCCTTGACTTGGCTCACCTGAGGCGGATACTCAACGTTTTGCCGCCATCAAAGTTTCCCCGCCTCGTGTTGGATCGATTCAAGGAGAGCCGTTCATGCGTCGTGCGAAGATCAGCATCATTGGAGCAGGTAATGTCGGTGCCACGACGGCCCATTGGTGTGCGTCGGCCGAGTTGGGTGACATTGTGTTGCTCGACGTGCCGCAGACCGAAGGGATGCCGGCCGGCAAGGCGCTCGACCTGCTCGAAGCCTCGCCGATCATGGGCTACGACGCCTGCATCAAGGGAACGACCGACTATGCCGACACGGCCCATAGCGACGTGGTCGTGGTCACGGCCGGCATTGCTCGCAAGCCGGGCATGAGCCGCGACGACCTGCTCTCGACCAACGCCAAAATCGTTGGCAGCGTCGCCGAGCAGATCAAGGCCACAAGCCCCAATGCGGTCGTGATCGTCGTCAGCAACCCGCTCGACGCGATGGTGCAGCGGGCTTGGCAAGTCACCGGTTTTCCGTCGCAGCGCGTGATCGGTCAGGCCGGCGTGCTCGACACGGCCCGCTTCCGCACCTTTTTGGCGCTCGAGTTGGGCGTGAGCGTCGAGGACGTCGCGGCGTTGCTCATGGGTGGGCACGGCGACACGATGGTGCCGCTCCCCAGCTACACCAGCGTCGGCGGCATTCCAGTCACCAAGCTCATTAAGCCCGAACGGCTCGCCGAGATCGTGCAGCGAGCGCGCCAAGGCGGGGCCGAGATCGTCAATCTGCTCAAGACCGGCAGCGCCTATTACGCTCCGGCCGCCGCGACCGCCCAAATGGTCGAAGCAGTCGTCAAGGACAAGAAGCGCGTCATCCCGTGTGCCGCGCTGTGTCAGAAGGAATACGGCGTGGGCGGGTACTACGTCGGGGTGCCGATCGTGCTGGGGAGCGCCGGGGTCGAGCGGATCATCGAACTCGATCTGACCACGACCGAACGGGCCGACCTGCAGAAGAGCATCGACGCCGTGAAGGAACTGGTCGCCGCCATGGAAAAGCTCGTCGGATAATTCATCGCTTGACGAGTCGTGGCTGCTAGCATCACACGCTGCTGTTGACACTCGAGCGCGGATTTCAGTAGAGTCCGCCCCAGATTGCAAACATCATCCGCCCCCTAGCGCGTCATTCCTGATCCGCATCCAACCTTGGTTGTTTGAGCATGAATCGACTTCCGTCCGTGTCGTCGGCTCCAGAGACGACAAGCGTCCCATCGGGTGTGATGAGCGCGGGGATGTTTTCTCCGGTTGCCGGCGAGCATCCCTGCACGTTGTTTGCTCCGCTGCACTACGAGAAGAATTACGCCTACCCGTTGTTGGTCTGGCTGCATGGCCCAACGGATGACGAGAATCAGCTCAAGCGGATTATGCCGCTGGTCAGCCTGCGGAATTACGTCGCCGTGGGACTCCGCGGCACCACGCCGAGTCCGACCCCCTCGCGCCGCCGGGCGTTTAGCTGGGCCCAATCGTCGGCCGACATCTCGCTCGCCGAGCAACGCCTGTTCGACGCCATCGAGTTGGCCCGTGAGCGGTATCATATTGGTTCCGAGCGGATTTTTATTGGCGGCTACGATGTCGGGGGCACAATGGCCTTGCGGCTGGCCATGAATCACCCGCGCGAGTTTGCCGGCGTGCTCAGCGTTTGTGGGGCGTTTCCGCAGGGTCAGACGCCGCTGGCACGGGTCAATGCAGTCCGCCGCTTGCCGATCTTCCTGGCCTGCGGTCGTGATAGCGTGAGTTATCCTGCCGCGCAAGTTTGCGACAACCTGCGATTGTTTCACACCGCGGGCCTTCAAGTTGCCCTGCGCCAGTATCCGTGCGAGCAAGAGCTCACCACGCTCATGCTCTCCGACATGGACCGCTGGATGATGGATCTCGTCACCGCTCCGGCGGTTTGCGCTTAAGGCTCGTCAGCGCGGCGAACGTTTTTGGCGCACCGTGTCTCTTGATCGCGCTGACTCTCTTGCTGGCGCAAGCACGGTCCTGTCGGCAATCGCATTGACCCTCTTGAGCTTTTTTCGTACAAGACCCCGCCTTTCTTCTGCAAATCGCTCTCGACCATGCAGGGTGCTGGCAGCGCAATCGCTGGCTGGCGCGTCTGGGTGGTGATGCGATCGGGTTGTCATTTCCTGCTTCCGAGTTACGTCCGCATGATGGTCACGGCGCCCACGGCTGATCGCCCAACGACGGAGTCCGACCGGCTCCGCGAGCGGTTGCAGCGCGCGCGCCAGTGGCTGCAAACCCATCGGCTCCTCGTGCGTCGCGTTGGGATCGGCATGGCGAGCCTGATGCTGCTGGGCGGCGGCTACTGGCTCTATCTCTCCATGCAGCCCGAGCCGCCAAAATACGACCTCGACGCGGCCATCGAGGCGCTCGACGCCGGAGACGACCGCTTCGCGATTCGCATCGTGAAGGAGTTTCTTCCCTGGGGCGACTTGCTCGAACAACGCCGCTGGATTCCGCCCTATGTGCTCGGCATGACCGAGTTGCGCAAGACCCGACTGCAATGGGGCGACAAGCTGCGGCAGACACAACTGCTGGCCGCTCGTTTTCTCGACGCGGCCAACGAGTATGAAGTACCCAGCACGCGCCGACCGAGCATTTTGTACGACCTGGGACGAGTGCAACTTCAACTAGGCCTGCGGCAACAAGCGATTGGCCACCTGAGAGCGGCGCTGCCGCTCAACCCGACGCGGACGATCGAGATTCGTCGCCTGCTGATCGAGGCGCACATGCAATTGTCTCCTCCGGCCAACGAGACCGCCTATCAGGACGTGCTCGTGTACCTCAACGATCCGCAGCTGTCGGCCAGCGACCGCGAGCTGGGGTGGCTGCTGCAAGGCCAACTGCTCTCCCGAATGAATCAATTCGACGACGCGATTCAGGTGTTTGACAACATTCCCGACAACTCGAAGTCGCGTTCGGCAGCGCTCTTCGAGCAAGGGCGGATCTGGCTGCAGCAAGCCCAATCGTTGCAGCCGGCCGACGATCAGCCCAAGCGCAGCACGGAACATCAGATCGACGCCCTGTACCGCCGCGCGATCAAGGCGTTTGAGGACACTCCGGTTCGTGACAATTGGTCGACCGAGTACGCGCCCCGCGCGCTGCTCTTTGCGGCCCGCTGTCGTTACCTGAACGATCAGGCAGAATCGGCGCTTAAGGGCTATGCCTTGCTGCAACGTTGGTATCCGGAAACGATCGAAGCCCACACGGGCCGATTTGAGGCGGCGGAGATTTTGTTGCGGCAAGGCGAAGCAGACCAAGCGATGCAAGAGTTCCGCGCGGCATTCAACGAATTTGGCCCGCATCAGTTGTACGATAATCCGTGGCTTGGCCTGCGGGAAATGCGCGAGCGAGTCATCGAGGCGCACCGCTATTTGATGCATCGCAACGATTATATTCGCGCCGCCGCGCTGGCCGAGTGCGCCGCCCAAATGCCCGTTGACGTGGTGATCTGGCAACTTGGTGGCGAGGCGAATCGAGCGTTGGGCACCGCGCGTCTGCGCGACGCGGAGACCCAGCCCTACGTGGAGGCCGAACGCCTCCGCGGCGAAGCCCGCGCCGCCTTTCACGCGGCCGCGATCAACTACGAACGTCTGGCCTGGGCGCATCGCGCGTCGAGCAGCTATCCGCAAGACATTTGGGAAGCCGCCGAGGCGCGTCTCGCCGCCGGCGAGTATGAGCAGGCGATCGAGCGACTCAATGACTATCTGGCGACCTATGCGCGCCCCCAACGGACCGCCGCCACGGTGGCCCACGTCGAGTGCTTGCTCAATCTCAGTCGGGTCGAAGAGGCGCTGGCGATGCTTGATCAGACCGAGGCGCTCAGCAACGCCGACGCCTTCAAGTCGCGATTGCCATTGCTCACGGCCCGGGCTTATTTGCTGCGCAACGATCTCAAGTCGGCGGAGAAGGTGCTGCGCGAGTTGCTCAACAACGATTTGCTCACGCCCGACGCCAAGGATTGGAAGGACGCGCTGTTTCTGTTGGCGCGCGTGCTCTACGACGGCGAGCAATTCGACGAGGCGATGCTCAAATTCGAGGAGGCCGTGGCCCGCTATCCGCGCAGTGACGAGGCCCGCGAGGCGCAATACCTGCTCGCCGAGGCGTATCGCCGCGCGGCCGACCAAGTCGAGATCGACAGCCAACAAGAAGGACTCAACGACGACGACCGGCAAGAGCGGCGCAAGCAAGCCAAAGCACTCTATGAATCGGCCCTGGAGGCGTATCGCACGTCGATCTCGATGCTCGAATACCGCGAGATCACGGGACAGATCACGCCCACCGAACAGCGATTGTTGCGCAACGCCCAATTCGCGCGCGGGGCCACGCTGCACTCGCTCTTCCGCGATGACGAAGCGGTCAGCGCCTACCTGGTGGTCGTCAATCGCTATCAGAACACGCCCGAGGTACTCGACGCCCTGGTGCAGATCGCGTTTTGTTACCGCCGCATGCAACGGCCGATCGAAGCTCGCGGCACGCTGCTGCAAGCCAAGTTGATCTTGGAGCGGCTGCCGACCGACACGCCGTTTACGCTCACCACCAATTTTAGTCGCGACGAGTGGGCCCAATGGCTCGCGTCGCTGATCGCCCTGTGACGAGAACCGCATGAACGCCACGATGCTCGACACGGACCGACTCGCCGAAGTGCTGCGCCGCAAGCTCGAATGCCTGCTGCAACTGCACGAGCTGGGTCAGCAACAAATCGCGCTCGCCGATGGCGGCGACGTCAACGATCTGCTGCGCGTGCTGGGAGCCAAGCAGTTGCTGATCAACCAGTTGCATCAGTTGCAGCGCGAGCTGGAACCGTACCGCGACCAGGATCCCGAGCGGCGCGTGTGGCGCAGCGACGACGATCGCCGCCGCTGCGCGCAGTGCAACGTTCAGTCCGAGGCGCTGTTCGCCGAAGTGCTCGAACAGGAGCGCCGCGCCGAGCAGGTGTTGCAACGTCGCCGCGACGAGTCGCTCGAACAGCTGCGCGAGGCGTATGCCGGCGAACATGTGCGCCGCGCCTACACGCCCGATCTCCCCTACGGTCAAAGCACGTTCGATTTGACCAGCGAGGTTTAACGTCCCCATGTCCGACAACAGTCCACCGTTTGAACTTGGTCCGCAGATCGCTCGATCTGACTTGGAGACCGTGCTGGCCGCCTGGCAAGACGCCACGGTGCAACTGGAACAGACGCATCGCGCGCTGCGCGACGAGGTTTGCCGCTTGACCGACGAATTGGAAATTAAGAATCGCGAGCTGGCGCGGCAAAACCGACTGGCCGACCTGGGGCAGATGGCGTCGCACATCGCCCACGAGGTCCGCAACAATCTGGTGCCCGTGTCATTGTATCTGAGTCTGTTGCGACGGCGGCTCGCGTCGCAGCCGGGGACGGTCGATTTGCTGGCGAAAATCGAGGGCGGGGTGACGGCCCTCGACGCGATGGTCAACGACCTGCTGCACTTCACGGCCGACCGCGAGCCCAAGCTGATGTCGTTTGCCCTGGCCGAGTTGGCCCACGACGTGATCGCGCCGCTGGAACCGCAATTGACCGCGCAAGCCATCCAGGTCGAGTGCCGCATCGACGCCTCGATTCGCCTCTGGGCTGACCGCGACATGCTCCGCCGCGCCGTGTTGAATTTGGTGCTCAACGCCGTCGACGTGCTCAGCGACGGCGGGCAGATCGAGCTCGCGGCAACCATCGATCACGACGTGATCGAGCTGAGCGTGGCCGACTCGGGCCCCGGCATCAGCGACGAAGTGCAGCGTCGCGTGTTCGAGCCTTTCTTTACGACCAAAAGCACCGGCACCGGCCTGGGGCTGGCCATCGTGTTTCGCGTGGCCGAGGCCCATGGCGGGATGTGCCGAGTCGCCAATCGACCTCAAGGGGGCGCGGAGTTCACCCTCCGACTGCCTCATCACACTGTTTCGGAGATCGCCGCATGAACAACTCAATCCACCCTCTCGACGTCGCCGACTGCCCAGCGGGCCGCGTCCTCGTGGTCGACGATCATCGCCAGGCCCGCGAGTCGGTCGCCGAGACACTGCGGCATTTTGGACATGTCGTCACCACCGTCGGCAGCGCGGTCGAGGCCCTGCAGTGGCTCGGCCATCATGCCGTCGACGTCATCATCACCGATCTGAACATGCCCGGCATGGACGGTCTCGACTTCATTCGCGAACTCGAACGCCGGCGTCACGGGGCCCAAGTGGTCATGATCACCGCGTATGCCACCGTCTCGGCGGCGGTCGAGGCGATGCGGCACGGCGCGTTTGACTTCCTCGAAAAGCCGTTCGACGCCGACCGACTGTCGAACCTCGTCAGCCGCGCGCTGCGACATGGCCGGATGCTCGACGCCCGGCTGACCGCGCCTGGCGAATCGGATTTGCAAGCGACGCCGATGATGGTGGGCAGCAGCAGCGTGATGACCGCGCTGCGGCAGACGATCTTCCGCATCGCATCGACCGACGAAACCGTGCTCATCACGGGCGAAAGCGGCACGGGCAAGGAGTTGATCGCCCGGGCCATTCATGCCCAGAGCCCGCGCTCGCATCGCCCGTTGGTCATGCTTAACTGTCCGGTGCTCAGCGCGCATCTGATGGAGAGCGAACTCTTTGGCCACGAAAAGGGCGCGTTCACCGGTGCCGACGCGCAGCGGATTGGACGTTTCGAGTTGGCCGATGGCGGCACGATCCTGCTCGACGAAATCACGGAAATCGGCCTGTCGTTGCAAGCCAAGCTGTTGCGCGTGTTGCAAGAACGGTCGTTTGAGCGCGTGGGGTCGAGCCAGTCGCGGCAGGTCAACGTTCGCGTGCTGGCCACGACGAACCGCGATTTGCCTGGCGAGATCAGCGCGGGCAACTTCCGCGCTGACTTGTTTTATCGCTTGAACGTGCTGCCGGTCCACGTGCCGCCGCTGCGTGAGCGTCGCGGCGATATCAGCGAGCTGATTCGTTACTTCCTGGACGGTTGTGCCCGCCGCTTGGGACACGAGGCGTGCGAACTGACACCGAGCGCGACTGACTTGCTGCTCAACTACGCTTGGCCCGGCAACGTTCGCGAGTTGCAGAATATCGTGACCCGGGCGAGCGTGTTGAGCGTCGATGGCCAAGTGACGGCCGATCAGCTGCGCCCCTGGCTCATTCACAATGGCGAGCGACACACGATCAATGAGCCGGGCGAGATGTGCCCGAGCGTGAGCCTGCAGGCGATGGAGCGGAAATTGATCGAGTCGACGTTGGAGAAATTCGCTGGGCACCGCGCTCGCACCGCCCAGGCGCTCGGCATCGGACTCCGCACGCTGAGCGGGAAATTGAAGGAGTACGGCTACAAGCCGCGGGCCAAGTCGTTGGCGCAGGCGGGATAGCCACGCGCCGTTTCTGCCGCTGTCAACGCGCAGAAATTGCCGGTTGCAACACGAGTGATTCGAGACAGCACCCTGAGCGAACGTAACACGAGATGACTTTAACCCAAGGCCAACCGCCGCTTGCAGCATGTGCTGTCACACACGATTTGCGCCCGCTATGTTCGCGGCACAGGAGTTGCTTGCATATCCAGGCCAGAAAGGTTGCCCCGTCATGATGGATTCTCTCTTCAACAGCACCGCGATCCCCGTCACCGAGCAGTTGGCTTCGTTTGCACAGGCCAGGCATCAGGTGCTGGCCGGCAATTTGGCCAACATCGACACGCCGGGCTACAAGACGCGCGATCTGTCGGCCCCGCTGTTTCAGCAAAAGCTCAAGCAGGCCTTGGCCGAGCGCGACAAGCCGAGCATGAGCAATGGCGACGGTCCGATCCATCGTCAGCTCAACTCGCTCGACCAGGTGCGGCGCGAGCTGTCTCATATTTTGTTCCACGACGACAGCAACGTCGGCGTCGAACAGCAGGTGACCGAGATCGCCAAGAACCAGTTACAACACAACGTGGCCATGACGATCATGTCCAACCAATTTCGCTTGCTTCAGTCGGCGATTAGCGAACGAGCTTAACCCGTAAGGTGAGACGATGTTTGCCGCTCTCGATATCAGCACTAGCGCCTTGGTGGCGCAGCGGTCGCGGATCACGGCGATTGCCAACAACATTGCCAATCTGAACTCGACGCGCGACGAGCACGGTCAGGCCGCGCCCTACCAGGCCCGTTATGTGACGTTCAAAACCAGCCCGACGAAGCGCGGCGCGTTGGGAGCGGCCGGCGTCGAGGTCGGATCGGTCGAGACGTCCAGCGTCGAGCCGCTGTGGAAGTATCAGCCCGGCCACCCCGACGCGATCACCGAAGGGGACCGGCAGGGCTATGTGGCGTATCCGAACATCAATCTGATGGAAGAATTTACCGACGCCCTGACCGCGACCCGCGCGTACGAGGCAAACATCGGCGTGATTGAAGTGAGCAAAGAGATGCTGCAACAGACCCTGAGAATTCTCGCATAGACCCCGTCCGTGCCGCGCGACGATTGACCCCTCGCCGCGCGACACACGCCCAGGAGACCATCCCGTGACCACCTCGATCCAATCGCTGAGCAGCAGTGCCGTGAGCTCTCTGAGCAGCGTGCCGAGCAACAAGCCCGCCGCAGGAGCCTCGTCGTTCAAGGACGTGCTGCTCAGCTCGATCAACGACGTCAACCAACTACAGCAAGACGCGAACCGCGCCGTCGAGAACCTTGCCACGGGCGAGGACGTCAGCCCGGCCGAGGTGTTAACCGCCGTGCAGAAAGCCGACGTCGCGTTTCGCATGATGATGCAGGTCCGCAACAAGCTGATCCAAGCGTATCAGGAAGTGCAAAACATTCGCGTCTAGGCAATGGAACGAACCACGAACAAGACGTTCGGAGCGTGTGATTCATGGATGTGATTAACAAAGGCCTGACCCAAATCGGCGACTTGTTCAAGTCCCTGTCGCCGGGCATGCGGATGGTGACGGCGCTATTGTTCGCGGCGATCGTCATCAGCCTGGGTTTTTTAATGACCAACCGCTACAGCGGCGGCGACGACTACTTGCTCGGCGGCATCGGCTTCACGGCGCACGAGTTACCCGCCATGGAAGCCGCGTTTGGCAAGGCCAGCTTGAGCGACTACACGGTCGAAGGGAATCGCATCCGCGTGGCGCGGTCGAGGCACTCGACGTACATGGCCGCCTTGGCCGACGGCGGCGCGCTACCGGCCCACTTCGGCGACCACTTGGCCAAGGCCACGAACAACACCACGGTGTTCACCAGCGCCGAGCAGCGTGTCGAAATGCTCAAAGTGGCCAAGCAGCAAGAGTTGGCCCAGATCATCCGCTCGATGCAAGGGATCGAGTCGGCGGCGGTGCTCTATGACTCGCAGAAGAAGGGGGGCCTGCGCCCCTCGACCAGCACCACGGCGAGTGTCAGCGTCAAGGCCTCTGGTACGCGGCCACTCGACGGCAATCAGGTCGCCATGATCCGGCACCTTGTGGCGGGCGCAATCGCCGGCTTGTCCCCCAACGATGTCACGGTGTCGGACCTCAACAGCGGTCGCACCTACGCGCACAGCGGCGGCCCAGATGGCGCGGGCAACGCTATCGACGACCCGTATTTGGCGCGCAAGCGCGAGTATCAAAAGCAATTCATCGATCAAGTGCTCAATGCGCTGTCGCATGTGCCGGGCGTGAGCGTGAGCGTGAACGTCGAGTTGTCGAAAGAGCTCCGCAAAAGTGTGATCAGCGACAAGGTTGATCCCAAGCAGACCGCCCCCATTCAGTCACGCGAGATCTCGTCGACGAGCAGCCAGACCACCAGTTCGCCAGCCGGTCGCCCGGGAGTGGCCGCGCAGGGGGCCAATGCGCCTGCCGCACTGGCTCAAGGTCCAGGCAACGAGTCGACCGAGGAACGGACCGAAACCGACACGACCAATTTGCCTTCGAAAGAGCAATCGCGGGTCGACCTGGTGGGGCTCACGCCCGAGCGGGTCACGGTCGCCATCGGCGTCCCGATGAAGTACATGGTCGACGTCTGGAAGTTACAGAACCCGGCCGTGACCACGCCTCCCGACAAAGCGGCACTCGAGGCGATCGAGAAGCTCGAAACCGACAAGATCCGCAAGCATGTCGAGAATCAGATCCCCAAGCCGGCGACGACCGACGCCACGACGCCGCTCGTCACGGTCACGACCTTCTCGAACGTTGCCGACACGAGTTCGGCCGACGTGTCGATTGCCTCGCAAGCGATGTACTGGCTCACGGGCAACTGGAGCACGTTGGCCGTGTTTGCGCTGGTGATCGTCAGTTTGCGGATGCTCTTGAACGTGGCCAAGCCCGCGGCGAGCGGCACGGCGACCGAGCCTTCCGCGGCAGCGACGGGCGCGGTGCTCAACACGGTGGTCAGTGAAGACGAGCCCGCCCTTGAGAGCGGCGAGGATAAGCCACGACGACTACGGCGCAAGCTGGGGACCGGCCCGTCGTTGCGCGACGAACTGGTCGAGATGGTCAAGGAAGATCCTGAGGCGGCCGCGAATGTGTTGCGTGGCTGGATCGGTTCCGTCAATTAACCTGCTGTACTGCATGCCATGAAACGAACTGCGATGACCCACGATTCTGACAAGCTTCGCAAGGCGGCGATCCTCATCTCGGCGCTCGACACCGATGCGGCCGACCGGCTTTTGGATCAAATGCCCGCCGAGCAAGCCGCGGCCGTGCGCCACTGGATGGTCGAACTCGACACGATCGACCCCGAGGAACAGCGCAGCGCGATGGCAGAATTTGTCCGGTCGGCGCGCGGTTCCACGTTCGAGACCTGGAGTCTGCCGCGCTCACTACCCGCGACGATCGCGCCAGCCAAGCCGCACGTCAAGCCCCCCACGACCGCAGCCGAGCCAGGCAGGCCATTTGAGTTTCTCGATCAGGCATCGACCGAGGCGGTCATGCCGCTGCTCGGCGGCGAGCATCCGCAGACCATCGCGCTGGTGTTGTCGCACCTGCCCGAGGCTCGCGCGGCCGAGTTGATCGCCGCCTTGCCGCAGGCAATACAGGCCGAGGTGTTGCGGCGATTGGGTGACCTGGAAGAGGCCGACATCGAAGTCGTTCGCGAGGTGGAAGCGGCGTTGCGCGCGAGGATCGAACAGCACCTGCGCGACGAGCGGCGACGCGAGCAAGGGACCACGACCGTGGCCCGCATTCTCTCGGCCGCGGCACCGCACGTGCGTCATCAGTTGCTGCCGCATCTGCGCGTCGAAGAGCAACACCGGATCGAACGCCCGGAACCCCCTCCGCGCACGGCGACGTTCGCCGACCTCGAACCGCTCTCGCCGCTGGCGTGGCGGATGATCTTCGCGCAGGTCGACCGCGCGACGTTGCAATTGGCGCTGTTGGGAACCTCGCCGGAACTTTTCGAGCGGTTGCTGCAGGCGCTACCCAAGGGAGAGGCGGTGCTGTGGCGCTACCAAATGCACCAACAAGGACCGTTGCGGCTCAGCGATATCGATCGGGCGCAGCACGAGGTCGCCGCGCAGGCCGAAGAGTTGGGGCTGTTGGAGTCCCCGCTCGCGCAGGCCGTTTAGAGCTTTATCCAGGTTTTGCTTTATGTCCACCATTATCAAAGCCGCCGAACACAACCGTGCTGTCCAGTCGATTGCTTTCAATCTGGACGACGTGCGCGGCAGCGCGGAACAGTATTTGACCAAGATTCGCGAGCAAGCCGGGCAACTGCTGCTCGAAGCGAAGCGCGAGTCCGATGCCATCCGCGCCCGGGCCGAACAGGAAGGCCGCCGCGCGGGCGAAGCGGCGATCGACCTGAAGGTCGAACAGCACACACGCGGCGCGCTGAGCACCTTGCTCCCGGCGCTGCAAGAGTCGGTGCGGCAAATCGAGCAATCGCACAGCGCGTGGCTGGCCAACTGGGAACGTCAAGCCGTGCATTTGGCCACGAAGATCGCCGAGCGGGTTATCCGCCGCGAGCTGCGCGGCGATCCGCACATCCCCTTGCCGATTGTGCGCGAGACGCTTGAGCTCGCGTCGCATGGCGGCCGGATTCGTTTGCTGCTCAACCCGCAAGACCATGCCACACTTGGCCGCGAGATCGAACGGATAATTCGTGAGCTGTCGCGATTGGGGCCCGCCGAAGTGATTGCCGATCCCACGATCGCACTGGGCGGATGCCGAGTAGAAACTCAGCACGGGTCGATCGACCAGCAGATTGAAACGCAACTTCAACGCATCGAACAAGAATTGACCTAATCGCACGATGACGACTTGCATTGAGCAACTGCCGACGATTCAGCCCGCTGCCATCGAGGGGAGCGTTGTGCGCATCGTGGGCATGGCGGCGGCCGCGGCCGGTTTTCCGGCACCAATCGGCGCGGTGGTCGAGATCGATCGACAGAACGGTCACGCCCTGCCGGCTGAAGTCATCGGATTCGATGGCGAGCTGACGCTGCTCTATCCGCTCGCCGATTTGCAGGGGGTGCGCCCCGGCGATCGGGTGCGACTCACGCACACGAAGAAT
Source organism: uncultured Planctomycetaceae bacterium (assembly GCA_964652155.1). Taxonomy (GTDB): domain Bacteria; phylum Planctomycetota; class Planctomycetia; order Pirellulales; family PNKZ01; genus CAZZBK01. The sequence goes on from CAZZBK010000021.1 coordinate 44,349, forward strand.
TGGTTGCGGGTGGGACCGGAGCTGCTGGGCCGGGTGATCGACGCGCGCGGCCGCGCGATCGACGGCCGGCCTCAGCCATGGCTGGGCGATCGAACCGAACTCGATCGTCGTCCTCCCAGCCCCGTGGAGCGACCGCGGATCGACAAGCCGCTGTCGACTGGCATCCGCGCGATTGACGGCTTGCTCACCTGCGGATTGGGACAACGGATGGGCATTTTTGCGGGCTCCGGGGTCGGCAAAAGTGTCACGCTTGGCATGATGGCGCGCTATACGAGCGCCGCGGTCAACGTGATTGCGCTGATCGGCGAGCGGGGCCGCGAAGTGAACGAATTTCTGGAGCGGGATCTAGGGCCCGAGGGCTTGGCGCGCAGCGTCGTGGTGGTGGCGACGAGTGACGAGCCCGCCCTGATGCGGACGCGCGCGGCGCTGGCGGCGACGTCGATCGCCGAGTATTTCCGGGACCGTGGCCAGGACGTGATGCTGATCATGGACTCGCTCACGCGGTTCGCGCTGGCGCAGCGCGAGATTGGTCTGGCTGCCGGCGAGCCGCCAACCACGCGCGGCTATCCACCCAGCGTGTTCGCGTTGCTGCCGCGGCTCGTCGAGCGCGCGGGCCGAAGCCCTCTGGGGAGCATCACCGCGTTCTATTCAGTCCTGGTCGAAGGGGATGACCAGAATGAACCGATCGCCGACTGCGTGCGCGGCCTGATCGATGGCCACACCTGGCTGTCGCGCAAGCTGGCCTCGAAGAATCATTACCCGGCCATCCATGTGCTCGACAGCTTGAGCCGCCTGATGAACGACATCACGCCGAACGAGCATCGCGAGGCGGCGGCGATTGTCCGCGAGCTGCTGGCCGCCTATCGCGATCATGAGGATCTGATTTCGATCGGCGCGTACCGCCGCGGCAGCAATCGGGCGGTTGATCTGGCGATCGACATGCTCGAACCGATGAATCAATTCCTGCGGCAACGGGTCGACGAGCCTTGCAGCGTGAGCGACGCGCAGAAGGCACTGCTGCTGATCAAGCAGCAGGTGGTGCAGAAGGTTCAGGCGGGAGTCGCCAAATGAAGTTCCGCTTGATAAGCACACCGCCGATTAAGGAGACGCCGTGAGCCGGTTTCGATTTCGACTTGTCACCGTGCAGCGGTTACGCGAAGTGGCCCGCGACGAGCGTCGCGCGCAACTGGCCGACGCGCTGCGCGTCGAGGCCGAGTTGAACCGCCAGTTTGCCGAGGTCGACGAGTTGCTCTCGGTCATTCGTGTCAGCCAGCGCATCGAGCCGGGCCAGGTCGATGTCGAGAAACTGCTGGAAATCCAGCGTTACGAGCGTGTTCTCCAGGCCCGGAGACTGGCGTTGCTCGACCAGCGGACCAACGTCCTCAAGGAGCTGGAGTTGCGTCGCGCGGCGCTCGTCGAGGCCGATCGGGACGTGAAGGCGCTCGAAAAGTTGCGCGATGCGCAGTTCGAGCAATGGACCCTCGAGCAGCAGCGCGACGAGCAGAAGCAACTCGACGAAACCGCGGTCATCGGTCACTGGCGAAAAGCACTCACACGGTAAACGAACATGGGACGGTTGTTGGGATCCATCGGCGCGCTCGTGCTGTACGTCTGCCTTGGCGCCGTGCTGGGGTTGGCGGGCGTGTATGGATATCTGACGAAGCAAGGATTCCTGACGCCGGCCAAGCTGGCCGAGATGAAAGCGGTGATGTTGGATTTTCAGCCCGAATCGATCAAAGCGGCCGAGCGCGCCAAGGCCACGGTGCCGGTCCCCACGCTCGACGAGGTGGCCCGCGCCAAGGCACAGTTGCAGCGCGACCTCGAGCTGCGCGAGCAGACGCTTCGCAGCCGCGCCGAGCAACTGCGAAGCGAGCGCGCGCAGTTCATCGAGGAGATGAAGAGCTTTGATCGCCGCAAGGAACAATTCGAGGCCGAGCTGACGAAGTTGCGCGATGACACAATTTCGGAGGGACAAACCAATGCGCGACAAATTCTGGAAACGATCAAGCCGAAACAAGCTAAAGATCAGTTGCTCAGGATGATCGAGGCCGATGCGCAAGATGCCGCGGTGACCACCTTGGCGCTGATGAGTCCGGCGCGTCGGGCGAAAGTGATCGCCGAGTTCAAATCGCCGGAAGACAATCGCAAGCTGGCCGACATCTTGCGGCGGATCCGTGAAGCCGAGCCCGAGGCGGGCGTGATCGACAAGACCGTGACAGGGGGACCGTGAGATGGTTGTAGCCGCAAATAGCGATGTGTTGCCGGCCGCGCCGACCGTGACGCCGGAGCCGACCGTGGCGCGCGACAGCGCCCAGGGCCCGGCGTTTCAGGACGTCTTGCAGCGTGCCCAGCGCCCGCCGCAATCGGTCCCACGCGATCCAGACACGCCAACGCCGAGCAATGCAGATGCCTCGACCCAAGCCGCGCCGTCAAAGCCCGACGCGGCCAACGTACCCAACGCCACAACCGACCTTGAGGCTCAAGACGCTGACGTGGATCAGCGGTCCGACGGGGCTGAGGAGGCGATCGAATCGCTCGTTGACTTGAGCGTCGACGTGGCACCGCCACCGCAGTCGGTGTTCATTCAGTTGCAAGCGCTGCTGACGGCCGTGGCCGAGGGAGGCCAGGCGGACGTGGTGGAGACGGCTGCTGCGATCAACGGTCAGCCAGCGAATCATGCCAAGGCAACCGACGCCGCGCAGTTACTTTCTCCCACGGCGTCCAGCGCCCCACTCCAACTCGATACCGTCGCGGTCGTGGTGAGCACGATCGTGTTGCCTCCCAGCGAACCCTCATCGGCCACGGCATCGGCTGCGAACGCATCCGACGTTCAGGAGTCTCTGGGGCCATTTTTGGAAAGTAAGTTGTCGGCGGTGACAGCGGCCAGGGAGCGCAACGCCCCAGCGGCGACAAGCGAGCGGGTGGCTCAGGTGGCTGGCACGACGACCAGCGGCGCTCCGACCTTGCTGTCCGACGTGCCGCAGTTGCTGCGTGCGGTCGGTGACCAGTCGCAGCACAAAGAGACCTCGCCGTCAGGCACGGAGCAGAGCCTTGACCCAACGGCGGCCATTGCCAGCGCGGCTGCGAGTCCGGTCACCATCGACATCGCGCCGACAGCGAGCCCAGCGACGCCCCAGCAGGCCGTGGACGCCATAGCGGCCGTGACACCGAACCCAGCGAGCGAAACAAACCCGACGCCCACGACCGACCCTGGCACCGCGAACTCGTCGGCCGCGGCGAGTCAGACAGGGGCGTCGAACTCGTCACGGTTTACGATGCACGCCGGGCCACGCACGCTTGCCGAGAGCGAAGGCACGATGCCCGGGGTGAGCGAGGCCGATCGGAATCGGCTCATCCAGCGCGTGGCTCGAGCGTTCCAGAGCACGGGCCCCGACGGCGGCACCATGCGGTTGCGGCTCAGTCCGCCCGAGTTGGGATCGATCCGCGTCGAGATCCAAGTGCAAGGGGGTCAGATGTCGGCCAGGGTCGAAGCGGAGACCTCGACGGCCCGCTCGCTGCTGCTCGACAACCTGCCGGCGCTGCGCGAGCGGTTGGAGCAACAGGACATCAAACTCACGCGGTTCGACGTGGATTTGTTTGGCGGCTCGACGGGCAATCTCTCGCAGCAGAGCCAGCGCGACCCCACGACCGAGCAGCAGGGTCAGCGTGTGTTTGCCCGCCGCGATGGGGCTGGCGACACGGTCTCGGGTCCCACGAACAGTGCTTCCGCGCCGCGCAGCGTCGTCGGTGGCAACGGACAACTGAACATCGTCATTTAACGAAACCACACCCGATCACGGAGCATCACCATCATGCCCAGCACATCCGGCACGTCGTCGACCGGCTCGGCGCCCAAGCTGTTGCCCGCCACGGCGAACACCGATCCGGTCAGCAACATGACCTCGAATGATTTCCTGAAGCTGATGATCGCCGAGATGCAGAATCAGGACCCGACCAATCCGATGGACAACTCGCAGATATTGCAGCAATTGAGCCAGATGCAGTCGATCAACGCCTCGAAGCAGCTCTCGGACACGTTGCAGAACGTGGTGCTGGGGCAAGGGCTGCTCAGTTCGTCGGCGTTGATTGGCCGCAGTGTCAAAGCCCTGACCGATGACGGCAAGACCGTCACGGGCAGCGTCGACAAAGTCGTGATCGAGGACTCGACTCCGAAGCTGCTGGTCAATAATCAGAAAATCCAAATGAAAAACGTCAGCGAGATCGATCTGTAGTCAGCCTTCGTTGCGGGTCCATTCACCGTTCATTCATATCCGTTCACCGACATTTTCCCTGGGGGAAATCTAAATCATGGGTCTTTCGAGCGTATTCAGCACGGCGATTTCGGGCCTGCAAGCCAGCGAAACCATCGTTGACGTGGCGGGCAACAACGTGGCCAACTCGAACACGGTGGGCTACAAGGCCGCACAGGTGATGTTCGTCACCCAGTTCTTGCAGACACTGGGCTTGGGGTCGGCGCCGTCGGCGAGCAACGGCGGCACCAACCCTCGACAGGTCGGGTTGGGCGCGCAAGTCTCGAGCATCACGCCTGACTTCTCGCAAGGCACGTTGCAGATCAGCTCGAATCCCTCGGACCTGGCCATTCAAGGGGACGGTTTTTTCATGGTCAAGGCCACCACCGGCGAAGAGGCTTATACGCGCGACGGGCAGTTCCGCCTGAACTCGAGCAACGAGCTCACCACGCTCAGCGGTGAACGATTGTTGGGATTCGGCGTCGACACCGATTACAACCTCCAAAAGACCGAGCTGGTACCGTTGAGTATTCCGTTAGGATCGGCGGCCGTGGCCAAGGCGACCCAGAACGTTAAGTTTCAAGGGACACTGCCCCCCACCGGCGACGTGGCCAACCAAGCCGCCATCATTCAGTCGGGTGTGTTAAGCGACGCGCAGTTCGTCAATCCCGATTCAACAACTCAGGCGATTATTGGCAACGTGCCCAGCGTGGCACTGACCGTCGGCGCCAGCAGCAACGGCGCGGGGGACCTGACCCCGGGGGACGTGTATCAATACAAGGTCGTGTATGCCGATAAACTGATCGAGACGGGCGCGACGGCGGGCACCGACGCATTTGGCACGGAAAGCGTGGCCTCGGCAGCGCTCAGCGTCACGGTGGGTGCGGGCCATAATCAAATCGACCTCAGCAGCTTGCCCAGCGACAGTACCAACACCTACGCCTACAAACGTATCTACCGCACTGATGCCAACGGTTCGTCTTTCAAGTTGCTCACCGAACTCACCAACGCCACCACCACCTATTCCGATCAGTCGGCGGCGTT
>CAZZBK010000022.1:0-48870 GCA_964652155.1 uncultured Planctomycetaceae bacterium
AAAAACCCAGGCCGCGTTGCTCGAGGCGATGCAGTAACACCATGTCACGGTGGGTGGCCAGCGGCATCGGCTCTCCGAGCCGTTCTTCGTGCTTGCCACGCAGAACCCCATCGAGCAGGAAGGGACCTACCCGCTGCCCGAGGCGCAGCTCGACCGCTTCATGTTCAACACTTACGTCGACTACCCGAGCGAGTCCGAGGAGTTGGAGATCATCAAGCGCACCACGGCCGACGCCATGCCCCGGGTCACGGCCTCGCTCGATGGCGACCAGATTCTGTCGTTGCAGCACATCGTGCGCCGCGTGCCGATTGCCGATCATGTGGCCCGCTATGCGTTGCAGCTCACGCGGCTCACGCGCCGCGAGAAAGGGGACGTGCCCGACTTCATCACCGACTACGTGAGTTGGGGCGCGGGCCCACGGGCGAGCCAGTACCTGGTGCTGGGCGCCAAGGCCCGAGCCGTGTTGCACGGCCGCTACTATGTCAGTTGCGAGGACATTCGCGCGGTGGCCGCGCCGGTGCTCCGGCATCGCATCATGACCAACTTTAATGCCGAGGCCGAGGGCATCAAGCCCGACCATATCATTCAACGGCTCATCGACGTGATCGAGCCCCTGACCGACGAGGACGCCGCTCTTGGAAAGTTACCAGAAGTTTTTAGACCCGCGGACGCTGGCTAGTCTGCACGGTCTAGAGCTGCGGGCCCGCACGATCGTCGACGGCTATGTCGCCGGCGTCCATCGCAGTCCGTACCACGGTTTCTCGATCGAGTTTGCCGAGCACCGCGAGTACGTGAGCGGCGACGACCTGCGGTACGTCGACTGGAAAGTCTTCGGCAAGACCGACAAGTTTTACCTCAAGCAGTACGAGGAAGAGACGAACCTCGTCAGCTACTTGCTGCTCGACACGAGCGAGAGCATGCGCTATCGCAGCGACGCCGCGGCGCTCTCGAAGCTCGAGTATGCCCAGTGCGCGGCCGCCGCCTTGGCGTTCCTCGTCTTGCAGCAGCAGGACAGCATCGGGCTGGCCACGTTCGATCGCGAACTCCGTGCTCTCGTGCGGGCCAGTAGTTCGCCATCGCACCTCAAGCAACTGCTGCACGTGATGCAAGAAACGGTCCCCGAGCGCAAAACGGCCACCGGCCCGATCTTTCATGACCTCGCCGAGCGTTTCAAGAAGCGCGGCGTCGTGATCGTGTTCAGTGATTTGTTCGACGATGTGGCCAGCATGCTCGCGGGGCTGAAGCACTTTCGCCATCGGCGTCACGAGGTGATCGTGTTCCACGTGCTCGACCCGGCCGAGCTGGACTTCCCGTTCAAGCAGATGACCATGTTTCAGGGGCTCGAAGGCTTCGCCGACGTGCTCGCCGATCCGCGAGCGCTGCGTCAGGCGTACCTGCAAGAGTTTCAGGCGTTCACCAAGGCCGTGCGACAAGGGTGCCGCGCCCAACGCATCGATTATGTTGAGATGCGCACCGATCAGTCACTCGATCTGGTGCTGAACACGTACCTCGCGCGGCGCATGAATCGGGTGAAATAACGGAATGTTTCTCAGTGTCTTAACGCCGATCGCCTTTGTGAGCCACCCACTGATGCTGGGCTGGGGCGCCGCCATCATGGCCCCGCTCATCATCCACCTGCTCAGCAAACGCAAGTACCGCGAGATGCAATGGGCCGCCATGCAATATCTGCTCGCGGCCATGCGCAAGAACAGCCGCCGCATCTTGCTCGAACAGTGGATTCTGCTCGCCGTTCGCATGCTCATCGTCGCCCTGGTCGTGCTGGCGCTGGCCGAGCCCGGCTGTCAGCAAGCCGCGCTGCGCCTGCGTAGCGGCGATCGAGCCCATAAGATGATCGTCATCGACGGCTCGTACTCGATGGCCTATCAACCCAGCGATAAAAGCCGCTTCGACCAAGCGAAGCAGCTTGCCGAACGCATCGTTCGCGAGAGCGTGCAAGGGGATGGCTTTACACTCGTGCTGCTCGGCTCGCCGCCGCGGGTTGTCGTGGGGACCCCGGCCTTCGAGCCGCTCGACTTCCGTGCCGAGATCGAGAATCTCCGCTTGCCGCACGGTGGCGCCGATCTGGTCGCCACGCTTGCCAAGGTCGAAGAGGTGCTGCAAGCTGCTCGCCTCGAACAACCGCGTCTCGTCCGCGAAGAGGTCTACATCCTCAGCGACCTCGGACGCAACACCTGGACCGTCGATCTCGCGCAGCCGTCGGGACAAGCCTTCCTCGATCGGGCCAAGCGCCTGTCGCAGCAAGCCTCGCTCGCCGTGATCGACCTCGGCCAGGACGATACCGAAAACGGGGCCATTACCCGCGTGGCGACCGTCGATCCGTTCACGACCACCGCCCGCGACGTGACCATCGAGGCCGATGTGCGCAACTTTGGCCGACAAGCCAAGCCCCGCCAACTTGTCGAGCTGTTCGTCGACAACCGCCGCGTGGGCGAAGATCACGTCGATCTCGATCCCGGTGGGCAAGCCACCGCGCTGTTCGAGTATCGCTTCGACACACCCGGTGACCGCGTGGTCGAGGTCCGGCTGGCCAACGACCTGCTCACGATCGACAACCACCGCTGGCTCAGCGTGGGCGTCAAGGAACAGCTTCGCGTGCTGTGCGTCAACGGGCAACCCGCCTCGGCCGCACGACGCTCGGGGACCGAGTACTTGGCTCTCGCGCTCTCGCCCTCGAGCGATCAGAACGACCGCTCGATCGTGCGTGTCGACGTGGTGTTGGAAAGCGCCCTGGTTGAGAGCGACCTGTCGGCCTACGACGCCGTGTTTTTGGTCAACGTCGCGCAGTTCACACAGACCGAAGGGGGCGTGTTAGCGTCGTACCTCAAGCGCGGCGGCGGGCTCGTCGTCTTTCTCGGCGATCAGGTGCAAAGCGAGAGTTACAATCGCGTGCTGGGCAACCAAGCCATGAGTGGCGAGCAGTTGTTACCCGTCACCCTCGGAGCGGTCGCGGCCGCCGGACAGTATCAGTTCAACCCGCTCGAATATCGCCATCCGATCGTCGAGCCGTTCCGCAATCAGGAGCAGGCCGGCCTCATCACCACCCCGATCCAACGCTACGTGCAGCTCGACACGACCGGACATGACCACGCGCAGGTCGTGTTGGCGTTCGACTCGGGCGAGAGTGCCCTGGTCGAGGCACCGGTCCACCGTGGCCGGGTCATTGTCTGTGCCACGTCGGCCGACACAAGTTGGACCGCCATGCCGGTCTGGCCCAGCTATGTGCCCATCGTGCAAGAAATGCTGGCCTGGGTCGTACGCGGTCAGGCCCAAGATCACAACGTGCTCGTTGGCGCTCCGCTGGGTAGCAACAGCCGCGAACTCGTCAACCAAAGCACGGTCGTCATTCGCACCCCGCACGACGAGTCGTCGACCGTGCGTGTCGCTTCCGGCAATGATGACAGCGGCTGGTCGTTTGCCGATACGCTCACCAGCGGCGTGTATCAGGCGAGCTACTCGTCTCCAACGACCCGCGTGGACTCGTTTGCCGTGAACGTCGACACGAGCGAGAGCGACTTGTCGCGGATCGAGGCCGACGAGCTGAAGCAGCACGTTTGGCCCGGAGTGAACTATTTGCTGCGAACCGATTGGCAGGACTTGGCGAGCAATGAGGACGAGACGCTGTTGCGTCGCCGCACGTTCCACGAGTGGTTGCTCGCCACAGCCGTCGCGCTCTTGTTGTGCGAGTCGTTATTGGCCTCGTACTGGGGGCGACGCTCGTCATGAACACCACGATCGAGTGGCTCAGATCGTTGTTGGAGTGGTGGTATCCATCGCCGGAAAACGCCTCGGGCGAGGGCACGGTCTGGTCGCTGCGACACGCCTGGCCGTTGGCCCCGTGGCAGACGCTGCTCTTGGGCGTGGCGGTCGTCGCGCTGGTCGTGATCGCTCATCAGCGCGAAGGGGCCGGCGTGCGGCGACTCGCCCGCGTGGGGCTCGTTACGCTACGATTGCTCGTGATTGGCATCGTGCTTTTCATGCTCGCTCAGTTCATCTTGCCGCGCGAGCGAACCGGTCTGCCGCACGTCGTCGTGCTTGTCGACGACTCGGCCAGCATGGGCATTGCCGACCACTACGACGAGAGCGAGCTGAAGTCGACGATCGCCGAGTTGCTCCGCGCCGCGCAACTGAGCGACCAGCGCCGCCTCACTCTGGCCAAGGGCGTCTTGCTCGCCGACAACGCGACGCTGCTGCACACGATCCAGAACCGCTACAAACTCAAGCTGTACTACCTGAGCGATGCAGCTCGAGTGCAGTCGGGCGATGTCTCCACGCTCTCCGATAACCTGCGGCAGCTTGAGCCGCTCGGCGAAGACTCGCGGCTCGGCCTGGGCATTCGTAGCGTGCTCAACGATCTGCGCGGAGCGCCTCCCGCGGCGATTATATTGCTCAGCGACGGCATTACGACCGACGGCGAGACGCTCGCCGACGCCACCACGCTCGCTCGACGCAAAGGGGTGCCGCTGTTCACCGTGGCCATCGGCTCACGCACTCCGCTGCGCGATTTGGAGCTGAGCGACCTGTTGGTCGACGAGGTCGTGTTCGTCGACGACCTCATCAATTTCGAGGCCAAGCTGACCGGTGCCGGCTACGAAGGGCGCAGCGTTAACGTGACCCTGAAAGATAAAGGGAGCGGCGAGACCCTGGCGCGGCGGGCGTTTACGGTCGGCGCCGACAACAAGCCGCAAAAGATCTCGGTCCCTTATCGGCCCAGCAAAGTCGGCGACTTCGAGTACCTTCTTGAGGTCGAGGCCGACGCGCAAGAAGTGCAGGCCGACAACAACACACAGGGGCGGAGCGTTAGCGTTCGCAAGGAGCAAATCCGCACGTTGCTCGTGCAGTCGTATCCGAATTACGAGTTCCGCTACCTCAAGCACATGCTGCAACGTGACTCGACGATCTCACTGCGCACCGTGCTGCAAGAGGCCGACGGCGATTACACCTCGACCGACGCGACCGCGCTGCCGGTGTTTCCCGTGCGACGAGAAGAACTCTTCGAGTACGACGTGATTCTGTTTGGCGATGTTGATCCGTCATTCTTGAGTGCGTCGATGCTGCAAAATCTGGCTGCCTTCGTGACACAAAAAGGGGGCGGTGTCGTGTTCTTGGCCGGTCCCTTGTTCAACCCGTTGGGTTATCGCGACACGCCGCTGGCCACGCTCTTGCCGATCGATTTTGCAGGTGTGGGGGGCGTGGCACATGCCGACACGGCGCAAGGGTATCAGGTGCGTCCCACCGAGCTTGGGCAGGCTTTGCCGGCCTTTCAACTTGGCGATTCGCCGCAAGAAAGCCTGACGATCTGGGGCAAGTTGCCGCCACTCTACTGGCTGTTCGAGACACCTCAACTCAAGCCCGCCGCGCGCGTGCTCGCCGAGCGGCAAGCGGTCGACGGTCGTGCGTTGCCCATCATCTCGATGCAGTACGTGGGGGCGGGCAAGACCATCTTTCACGCCACCGACGACACCTGGCGCTGGCGATTCCGCATCGGCGATGCGTACTTCGCCCGCTATTGGGTGCAGACGATTCGGTATCTCGCGCGGGGCAAATTGCTGGGCAAGGATCGCACGGCCGAGCTGAGCGCCGATCGGCGCGAGTATCGCCGCGGCGAGTCGGTCCGCCTGCGATTGCGATTCATCGACGATCGTGTCGCTCCCGCCGAGGATGACGCGGTGGTCGTGACCGTCGAACAAGAAGGGCAACCCCATCGCCGAGTCACGCTGCGGCGACAAAACGGCAATCGGGGCATCTTCGAGGGGCTGCTCTCGCGGCCGCTTGAAGGACGCTACCACGCCTGGGTCAGCGCTCCCACGCTCGAAGGGGCGGCGGCCGCCGATTTTCGCGTCGTGGCTCCGCCCGGCGAATTCGAACGCGTGCAGACCGAGATCGTCGAGATGCAGCGTGCCGCCGAGCTGACCAAGGGGCACTTCTACACGCTGGCCAACGTGCAGCAGTTGGTCAACGACCTGCCGCGCGGACATCAAGTGCCGATCGAGTCGCTCGAACCGATCGTGCTGTGGAATCAGCCACTTGTGTTGGCGATATTTTTGGCGCTACTGATCGGCGAGTGGATTTTGCGTAAACTGGTTGGGCTCCTCTAGCGGCGCGACAAAGGTGATCGTATGACCCATAGCGTACTGGCCCGACTCGACTCGTTGCGGCGACGCGCGCGCGGCGTGATTTGGTTGCACGCGCTGGGTTGGCTGTGCTGCGGTTTGCTCGGCACGATCGCGTCGCTCTCCCTGCTCGACTACCTGCTGCGGATCGACGATCGGGGCATCCGCTGGATCTGTTCGCTGGGCGTGGTGGGGGTTGGCGCGTGGCTGCTCGCGCGATTTGTGGCTCCGGCGCTCATGGCCCGATTCGACGATTTATATCTCGCGCAGCGCATCGAGCGGCGCTACCCTCAATTCGGCGACGCCCTGGCAAGCACGATCGGGTTTTTACGCAGCGGCGAGGAAGACCCCCTGGCCGGCAGCGCCGAACTGCGCCGCAATGTGATCTCGACGACCAGCGTTGTGCTTGAGAATATCGACATCGCGCAGGTGGTCGACGCCCGACCGCTCAAGCGGGTCGGCAGCGCCTTGCTGGTCGTGCTCTTGTGTGCCGGCGGACTCTTTTTGGCCGACCGCGATTCGGCCTCTCTGGCACTCACCCGATTGGCTGCGCCCTGGGGCTCGGACGAGTGGCCGCGACAGACGCACCTCGTGATCGACGAGCCCAAGAGCCGCATCGCGCTTGGGCAGCGGTTCGAGGTCGAGGTCCGCGACCTCACGGGGCGTGCGTTGCCTGACGACATGCGATTTCAGTTTCGTTACCTGGGAGAGAACGAGCCGTTGCACACCGAGGCGATGCGCCACATGGGCGAGGTGGTCATGGCGGGCGTCGACAACGTGACACGCCCGTTCCAGTACCGGGCCGAGGGGGGTGACGATCGCACGATGCCCTGGCATGACCTGGAGGTGATCGAGCCACCGGCGGTCCGTGAGCTGTCGCTCACACTGCACTACAGCGACTACACGTCCTGGAAAGCGGCTGTGAGCGACCCGCACGTTCGCGCCCTGGTGGGGACTCGCATCGCGCTCGCGGGCAGCTCGACCAAGCCGATCCGCGCGGCGAAAATCGTCGTCGAGCCCGCCGCTGAATACCAAGCCCTGGTCAGCGCCGACGGGTTTGGTTTCTCGCTCCCCGCCGATGCCGCGACGCCGTGGGTCGTCAAACAGTCGGGCTCCTATCGTGTCATGCTCGAAGACACCGAAGGGTTCGCCAGTCGTCAGGACGTCCGTTACGATTTGCGGGCCATCGAGGATCGCGCCCCCTCGATCGCGATCGAGGAACCGGCCGCCGACTCGTTCGTGACGGCCGAGGCGATTGTCCCGCTCAAGCTGCTCGCCAAGGACGATCTGGCATTGCAGAGCGTGACGATCCACTGGACGCGGAGCGACCAAAGCGACCAGCCGGAACAAACCCTCGCTGTGTTTACAGGACCAAAGCTGATCGCCGGCTCGATTCAAGCTCCCTCGGTGGTGAGTGGCGAGAGCCGCACGATCGAGCATCGCCTGGAACTCTCTGCACTCGGGCTCAAAAGCGGCGCGGTGCTCACGATGTTTGCCCGAGCCAGCGACTACCGGCCGCAGAGCACGCAGAGCCATGCGCGGCGGTTCACGGTCGTGACGCCTAGCGAACTGCAAGAGCGGCTGGCCGAACGGCAACAGTTTGTGCTCAACGAGCTGTCGCGCGTCATCAAGACGGAGCGCGAAGCGCGGCAGCAGGTCGCCAATGTCGAGATTCAGTTGGGCCAGGTCGGGCAGCTTGCCAAGCGCGACGTCGACCACTTGCAGCAGGCCGAGTTGTTGCAGCGACAAGTCGAGCGCAGTCTGACCAGCAAGACCGAGGGGCTGCCGGCTCATATTGCGAGTTTGCTCAGCGAGGTGCAAAACAACAAGCTCGAGGCGGGCGAGACGACGCATCGCATGCAGGAACTGCTCAACGAGTTGCAGGAGCTTGCCAAGGCCGAGTTGCCGCAAATCGCGCGCGACCTCACCGCCGCGCTCAAGGATGTGCAGTCGACGGCCGGCGAGTCCAAGGCATCGCCCAACGCCGCCAAGAATTTGGCCTCAGCCGGCAAAGAGCAAGACGGGGTCATCGCCAAGCTCGAACAACGCTTGGGCGAATTGAGCCAATGGGATAACTATCGACGGTTCCATCGCGAACTCGGCCAGTTGCGCCGCGATCAGGAACAAGTGCGACAAGAGACCGCCGAAAAAGGCTCGAAGACGCTCACCAAGGACCAAAAGGACCTGTCTCCGCAGGAGAACGCCGACCTGAAAAAGCTCGGCACGCGGCAGAGCGATTTGGCGCGGCAGTTCGATAAGATCCAACAGCGCATGAACGAGATGTCCGAGAAGCTCGCCAACAACGATCAGGTCGCCGCCGACGCTCTTAAGGACGCGCTGCAACAGGCGCAGGAGAAAGCGGTCGGCGGGCAACTCCGCGAGGCGGGGCGCAACGTCGATCAAAACAAGATCGGCGAGGCCTCGCGACTCCAGCAGCAGGCGCTCAACGAACTCGATCAAATGCTCGACATCCTCTCGAATCGTCGCGAGAACGAGTTGGGACGGTTGGTGAAAAAGCTTCGCGAGGCCGAGCAGCAATTGGACAACCTGCGACAGCAACAGCAGGGGCTAAAAAAGAAGCTCGAAGAAAATGCCCGCAACCCGGATGAGCAGCAGCGCAAACGCGAGCTGGAACGGCTCACGCGCGAGCAGAAGCAATTGCAGCAAGACGCGGAACGCTTCGCCCGGCAGCTCAAGCGTTTGCAGGCCGACCGAGCCGGCCGGAGCGCCGAGCGGGGTGGCGGAAAAATGGCCCAGGCGGGCCAAAAGGGTGAACAGGGAGACAGCCAAGGGGCGGCTGCCGAAGCCGCCCAGGCCGAGAAGGATCTCGAAGAAGCGGCGCAGCAACTCGCCGAGCAGCGACAGAAAGCCGAGAGCGATCTGGCCAGCGAGCAGATGGCCCGCTTGGAGGATATGGTCAAAGGCCTGGCCCAGCAACAGGAGAAACTGCTCACCGAGACGAAGCAGTACGACGCGCGGCAGCAAGCCGCCGGGCGACTCTCGCGGGCCGAGTCGTTGAGCGTGCAGGACATGGGTCGTCAGCAGCAGTCGCTGGCCGAGGAGACGATCGGAACGGGCTCGAAGCTCGCGGCCGAGGTGTTCCAGTTGGCCTTTAAGAGCGCTGCGCGCGACATGACCAATGCTGGCAAGCGGCTGGCCCAGCGTGATGTGTCGACCGAGACTCAGCGTCACGAGCAGCATGCCCTCGCGCGGCTCAAGCAACTGATCGCCGCCGCGCAGCGCGACAAGCCCGAGGAGGAGGGGAAGGACCAAAAGCAATCGCAAGGGGGTGGGGGCGGCTCGGGCGGTGGAGGCGGGCAGGGACAGTCGCTCAACCAGCTCAAGCTGCTCAAACTCATGCAGCAGGATTTGAACGACCGAACGCGGAGCATCGAGGAGTCGGCGGCCAAAACCAAATCGCTGACCGGCGAGCAGCAGCAAGAATTCCTCGAACTGAGTCGCGAGCAAGGGGAGCTGGCCGATTTGCTGTTGAAACTGACGACGCCGAAGCCCAGCGAGAAGCCCGTGGCGGACGATCTGGAGAAACTCTTAAAAGAAGCCGACTCACCCAAGCCGTCGGAGGTCAAGCCATGAATGTGATTCAAATGCGAAGTGGGATTGCAGCGTTACTGCTCATGGTGAGTGCCGCGAGTTTTGCCGACGAGCCGAAAAAAACGCCCGCTCCGTCAGTCAAACCGGCCGCGTCACTCGACGATGACTTGCTCAAAGAACTCGGTGAAGACCCAACCAAAGCCAAGAAGCCGATGCCGCCCGCTGGCGCAGCTCCCGGTGGCAAACCCACGGGCAATTCGCTCGACGATGAACTGCTCAAGGGGCTCGGCGAGCAACCCAAGTCGACGGGAGCCGATGACGAGTCGAACCCCATTGCGGCGGTGACGAAAAAAATGCGGCAGGTGCAACAGTTGATGGAGCACGCCAAGAGCGACACCCAAACGCGCCAGCTGCAAGAAGAAATCGTCAAGCGGCTCGACGAGTTGATTAAGCAACAGCAGCAACAACAACAAAAGCCGTCGAGCAGCAGTAGCAGCAATCAACCCCAAGACCAGCAGGCTCAAGAGCGACAGAAGATGGAGCAGTCGCAGCAGGCCGGGGGTCAGAAGCCGAACGACTCGCCGGCGAAAGATAGCTCCGAGCAGCTTCGTAATCGGAAGAACGAAAAGGTCGACATGGCCAACATGCAGCAGATGCTCAAAGACGTCTGGGGGCAATTGCCTCCGCGACTTCGCGAGCAGATGTTGCAGTCGGGGGTCGAGCAATTTCTGCCCAAGTATGAGTTGCTGATTGAAGAGTATTTTAAGACGCTCGCCGAGCAAGGGAAGAAGTAGAGCAGGGGTGTGGGGCAAGGGATGAGGTGATCGAATGCAGACTTGGGTGACGCGACGAGCTTGGTTGCAGAGTACGACAGCGGGACTGTCGGCGCTCGCAGTGTCGGCGCAGGGAGCCGATCCGGCGGAGAGTCCCGAGCGCACGGCGGCTGCGATGATGACCCGCGAGGCGCAGGGGGCCATCACGCGCGGGCTGGCCTATTTGGCCCGCGAGCAGGAGGACAGTGGTGCCTTTGGCTCGGGGGGCTATGCGAGCGACGTCGCCGTGAGTGGCTTGGCGGGAATGGCCTTTTTGGCGTCGGGGAGCACGCCCGAGCGCGGGCCTTACGCGGCCAACCTGGCCCGCTGCGTCGATTATGTCCTTAAGAACACGCAGGACAGCGGCTTCGTGCATGTGCAGGGCTCGGGCAGTCACGGGCCGATGTATGGCCACGGTTTTGCCACGCTGTTCCTGGCTGAAGTGTACGGCATGACATTGCGCAGCGACGTGCGAGAAAAGCTTTCGGCGGCCATCAAGCTGATCGTGGGGACGCAGAACGAGGAGGGGGGCTGGCGTTATCATCCGCGCCGAGCCGACGCTGACTTGTCGGTCACGATCTGCCAGGTGATGGCCTTGCGAGCCGCGCGCAACGCGGGCTTGTTTGTGCCGCCCGACACGATCGACCGCTGCACGCGTTACGTGAAGAAGAGTCAAAACGCCGACGGCGGATTTATGTACATGCTGCAAGGGGGCGGGCAGAGCGCGTTTCCACGCTCGGCCGCGGGGGTCGTGGCGCTCTACAGCGCCGGCGTTTATGACGGCCCGGAGATCGAGCGCGGCGTCCGCTACCTGATGGACCACATGCCGGCCGGGGGCGTATTTAATCGCGAGAGCCATTACTTTTACGGTCATTACTATGCCGTGCAGGCCATGTGGCACGCCGGCGGCGAGTACTGGCGGCGTTGGTTCCCGGCGATTCGCGAAGAGTTGGTTGCACGACAGCGACCGGACGGCTCGTGGATGGACTCGATCTGCCAAGAGTACGGCACCGCGATGGCCTGCATCATTTTGCAAGTGCCGAACAACTACCTGCCCATCTTTCAGCGATAAGGTCAGGAACATTCATGCAACTCGGCGGTGCTGATCTTGCTCCATTGGGTGCTTTACGTTCGTGGGCATGCCAGCGAGCATGCTCACGCAGACGTGAGCATGGCACCCGCGCGCGACCCCGACAACCAGTTGTCGGGGCTACCCAGTTACTTGCGTCCACACTTGTGTTGATGTGCTGCTTCGTCGGGCTTTGGTCCGCTTCGCTGCTCGCCGCTGAACCGCTTGTGCAGCCCCGCACCGGAGCGCCGCTGGCGGCGAAGTTCACTACGGTCGGCGACGATGGCCGAGTGGTTTTTGCTCCGCCGGGAGACAAAGCCCAGCCGATGAGCCTCAAGGCCGACGAGTTCATCACCTGGGGCGCGCCGCAAGAACTCGCTGCGCCGCGGGTCGTGGTGCTGGTCGACGGCAGCCTGATCGTGCAGCGTGTGAGCCGCGCCGCGCCGGCCAAATTGGCCATTGACGGGGAACGACTCGTGATCGATCCCTCGGCCGTCGGGCCACTCTCGATCCCGCTGGAACACGTTCGCGGCGTGATCTGGCAGTTGCCCGGCGATCAGGGGCAGCGCGATCGGCGATTGCGGGAGCTGTTGTCGCCGCCGCAGGGGGACACCTCGGCCGCGAAAACGGATCGTATTTGGCTGGAGAACGGCGACCAATTGCAAGGGACGATCGAGGCGCTGGGGGAGAGCGAAGCGAGCCTGAAAACGGACGCGGCGACGATCCAAGTCGAACGCGCGAAAATCTCGGCCGTGGCGTTGAATCCTTCGCTAGCCGCGACAGCTCCGCGTCCTCAGACACGTTGGCTCGTTGGTTTGGAGGGGGGCTCGCTCGTTGTGGCCGCGCGGCTGGGCGCGTCGATGAATCGGCTGACCATGACGCCGGTGTTCGCCGGGACCGACGGGGCATGGTCCTGCCCACTCGAACAGGTCGTGTTTCTGCAACCGTTCTCGCCCGGGGTGACGTATCTGTCCGACCTCCCGGCGGCCGACTACCGTCATGTCCCCTATTTGTCTCTCGGTTGGCCTTATGAGTTGGATCACAGCGTGAGCGGTGGACGCCTGCGGGCCGGCGGTCGGCTGTACGCCAAGGGAATTGGCCTGCACAGCACGTCTCGGCTGAGCTACGCGCTCGACAGGCCCTACGAGCGTTTCGAGGCTTCGCTGGCCATCGACGACCAAACGCAGGGGAAGGGGAGCGTGACGTTTCGGGTGTTTGTCGACGGCGAGCAGCGGTTCGCCAGCGAGATCATCCGAGGCGGTCAGCCCTCCACGCCCATCTCCGTCGACATTCGCGGTGGTCGGCAGTTGAGTCTGATCGTCGATTTTGCCGATGGGGGGGACGTGCTCGATCGGGCCGACTGGCTCGACGCGCGGCTGCTGGCGAAGTAAAGCGGAGAGCCGAAAGCGGATCAGGTGTTGGGTTTTTCCCGCTTTCCGCTTTCCCGTTTCCGCTATGGTCGGCATCTCTTTTTGCTAGACTTGCCCCGTGCCGATAGGCATAATTGCGGAAGAACAGGGAGTTGTTCTTCGCAAATAACGCTTATCGCACGCATGTCTGCGCGGACTTGGGAAGGCTTGTTGAATCGCATCGATTGGCCGCTCGTAACGGGCGTGCTGATCGTGTTGTTCGTGGTGGTGTTGGCGATCTACTTTTGGCAGAAGTCCAAGGAAGAAGCCAACGACAGTTCGAGCACGCCGGGCTCTCTGATGTCCACGTTCCGCCAGATGTACGAAGACGGCGAACTGACCCAAGAAGAATATCAACGCATCAAAGACCGGCTGCGGGCTGGGCTCACGGGGGTGGCGCGATCGACGCCGCCCCTCAAGTCACCCGTTTCGGAACCACCCACCGGGGTCTCGCACGACAATCATGTCGATCGTGCCGACCCCGCGAGTGATAGCTAAACCTTCTGCCCAGATCAGACGTACATGTAAGACAGACGATTCGTGAAATCGACTTAGGGACGAACTGCTCGAAGGATTGGAAGCCTGCTGCCGACCTTAGCGATTAGTCGCAAACGACCAACGCGAGGGGTCAGTACGGGGGACCAACAACGCGGTCAAGGATGAGCGTGGCGTGACCGATGACTGAGCGTGCTAGCAAGAGGAACATCCCTCGGGCGGGTACGCTTTGGCCACCGGTCGAGCCACTCGAGCGACACCTGGAAACCTTGGTCCGTTGCGCGGCCCCACAACTGCCCGCAGCCGACGTTGTAAAGGAGTGAGCATGCCCCCGAGCAGGGATCTAACCGGCGCACGCCGGGGTGGTAGTACCACGAAAAAGAACGCCTTCTGTTCATTTTGTCGCAAGAGCTATCGCGACGTCGGCCCTCTCGTCGAGGGCCCCGGCGACGTGTACATCTGCGGCGAGTGCATCGAGCTGTGCCAGTCGATTCTGGAACAGGAGCGACGTCGCCGCGGCACGACCAAGCCGCTGTTCAATCGTATTCCCGCCCCACGCGAGATTGTGCAGCACTTGGACCAATACGTCATTGGCCAGGAGCAAGCCAAGAAGGTGCTCGCCGTCGCCGTGCACACGCACTACAAGCGGCTCGCTCTCGGACACGAGGGTGGCGGCGACATCGAGATCGACAAGAGCAACATTCTGCTCATTGGTCCCACCGGCAGCGGCAAAACGCTGCTCGCTCGCACACTGGCCCGCATGCTCAATGTCCCCTTCGCCATTGGCGACGCGACCACGCTGACCGAGGCGGGCTACGTCGGCGAAGACGTCGAGAACCTGCTGCTCAAGCTGCTGCACGCCGCTGACTTCGACATCGAGTCGGCTCAACGCGGCATCATCTATATCGACGAAATCGACAAAATCGGCAAAACCAGCCAGAACGTCTCGATCACCCGCGACGTCTCGGGCGAAGGTGTGCAGCAAGCGCTGCTCAAGCTGTTGGAAGGGACCGTGGCCAACGTGCCTCCGCAAGGTGGCCGCAAGCATCCTGAGCAACAGTACATCCAGATGGACACGTCGAACATTCTGTTCATCTGCGGCGGCACGTTTGTCGGCATCGACAAGATCATCAGTCGGCGGCTGGGCAAGCGCTCGATCGGTTTTAGTAACGCCAGCACGCCGCTGACCGACGACAAGAACCTGGCCGAGTTGCTCCCCAATGTCACGAGCGACGACGTGCTCGAGTTTGGCATGATTCCCGAGTTGGTCGGCCGTCTGCCGGTGGCCTGCCCGCTCAAGCCGCTCGACACCGAGGCGCTGGTCCGCGTGCTGCACGAGCCCAAGAACGCACTGGTGCGTCAGTATCAGAAGCTCTTCGAGATGGAAGGGGCCGAGTTGCACTTCACCCCCGAGTCGCTGTTCACGATCGCCCAGCGGGCCCGTGAAAAGGACACGGGTGCCCGTGGCCTGCGGTCGATCATCGAAGGGGTGATGCTCGACGTGATGTACGAACTGCCCGACCAACCGCCGGGCCAAAAGTACGTCGTGACTCCGGACGTGGTGCGGGGCATCGAGAAACTGTTCCCCATCCAAGAAGCGAAACACAAGAGCGCGTGACGTTCAAGCCCGACCGCGATTCGTTCGCCGTCGGGAGGTTAAGTCGCGCATGCTTCGAAACGAGCCCGGATGCGCCTTGAGCCATCCAGGGCTCGTTTTTTTATTCCCTCGTTCCCTTGTCGGTCGTGGTCATGCCTCAGTCGAATCGCGTTGTCTCGCATCGTCACGAAGAGTTGGCCAACAGCGTCACGCACGGCATCGGGTTGGGGCTCAGCCTGGTCGGGGCAGCAGCGATCCTCATCTTGGCGGCGCGACATGGTGATCCGATCCATTTTATCGGCTGTGCCATTTATGCCTTTACGGTCGTCGCGGTCTATGCCGCTTCGACCTTGTCGCACGTGTATGAAGACACCGACTGGCGACACACCTTCCGCGCACTCGATCAGGCCTTTATCTATCTGTCGATTGTCGGCACCTACACGCCGCTCGCGCTGACGTATCTGCACGGCGGTTGGCTCTGGGCGCTGTTTGCCCTGATGTGGGGTGTCGCGCTGTTGGGGTTTTTATCGAAAACGATCTGGCGACATCGAGTCGAAGGGGTCTCGCTCATCGCCTATCTCGTGCTGGGCTGGCTGCCTGGCTTTGCTCTGCCGACCGCCTGGGAGCGATTTCCGGGGAGCGCCTTCGCGCTGTTCGCCTGGGGTGGCGTGAGCTACACACTGGGCATGATCTTTCTGATGTGCGATCGAAAATTCCCATTCTTTCATGCCCTCTGGCATCTGTTTGTCATCACCGGCACCGTGCTCCATTTCTTGGTCATCCTGCTCTACGTCGCCCCTGGCGTGGGCGTGTAACCCGTCTGAAACCACCCCTCCCTGAGGAGAGGTCGGCGAACGTGGTGAGCCAGGTGATGGAAGCCCGAGATGCGAGAGGGTTTGGTCGCCAGCTCCGATGCGATGGGCTATGATGACGTCCTCTCATACGCCCTTCAGGCACCTTCTCCCGGTGGGAGAAGGCATGAGTTTTACGTTGCTCGCACCGAGATAATCGTCGATCATCCATAACCTGCTCGCCTGGCTCCTCGATCCTGTTGGAGGTTCACTCTCATGTTGGTTCGTTCGTCACTCGTGCTCACGTTGACCTTCGTGCTGGGGACGTTTTTCTGGCTGGGGTGCAGCGAGCAACGGCGCGCAAGCGTCGGCGAACGTTCGCCCGATCTGGGCGCGCAAGAGCCCGCGGCGCTCGACGAGCAGGTCAAACCGGTGCCGAGTGGAAGCACTGTCAAGTTGGTGTCGCAAACCACCGCGGCGAAACAGAGTGACTGGCCCGGTTTTCGTGGCCCGACGGGCATGGGAACCAGCGAGGCGAAAGGACTACCGGTTACCTGGAGTGACAGCGAAAACATCGCCTGGAAAGTTGAGCTGCCCGGGCCAGGAGCTTCGAGCCCGGTCGTGTTTGGCGAACGGATCTATCTCACGTGTTACACCGGCTACTTTATCCCTGGAGAGTCGGGCGGAAGTCTGGAAGAACTCAAGCGGCATCTGCTGGCGCTGAGCCGCGCGGATGGACGGGTGCTTTGGAACACAGCCATCGCCGCCAAGTTGCCCGAGGAAAGTCAGATTCGCGATCATGGCTATGCCGCCAATACACCCGCCATCGATGATGAGCGCATCTATGCGTTTTTTGGCAAGTCGGGGGTGCTAGCCTTTGACCACGACGGCAAGCAAGTTTGGCAAGCAAACGTGGGAGAGAAGACGAACGGTTGGGGGACCTCGGCCTCGCCCGTGCTGTACAATGACTTGGTCTTCATCAACGCCAGTGTCGAAAGCTCTTCGCTGGTGGCGTTGGATCGCAAGACGGGGACCGAAAAATGGCGGGCCGGGGGCATTCGCGAGGCCTGGAACTCGCCGCTCGTCGTCACCGCTGCCTCGGGCCGAAAGGAACTGGTCATCGCAACCCAAGGCAAGGTGCTGGCCTTCGATCCCGACACGGGCAGCGAGCTCTGGTCATGCAAGACGGACATCGGTTGGTATATGGTCCCCAGCGTGGTGGCACACGAGGGTGTTGTGTACTGCCTGGGGGGCCGATCAGGCGTCGCCGCGCTGGCGGTTCGTGCCGGCGGTGATGGCGACGTCACGGCGACCCACCGCTTGTGGACCAGCATGAAAGGCTCGAATGTTTCGTCACCCGTCTACCTCGACGGTTATCTCTATTGGATGCACGAGCAACGCGGCACGGCCTATTGCGCCAAGGCCGATACCGGCGAGACGATTTACGAACAGCGACTCGAACGTGCCGGGCAGGTGTATGCCTCGGCGCTCTTGGCCGAGGGACGGCTGTACTATCTGACCCGCGAGGGGAAAACGTTCGTATTGGCAGCGAAGCCGGAGTTCGAGCAGTTGGCTGTGAACGAGCTGCGCGATCGCAGCATCTTCAATGGCAGCCCCTCGATCGATGGCTCGCGATTGCTGATCCGCTCGGACAAATGGCTCTACTGCATCGGCAAGTGACGCACCCATCCAGGTCGCCCCGGGTCGTCGATAAACCTTGCTCTCGGCGCTGAGATCGCCGATCATGGTGCCATACCCTGCCTCGTTACCCACCCTCGATTTAGCCGGAGTCTCGCTCATGGTGTTCCGTTCGTCGCTTGTGCTCGCGTTGTTGTTCGCGCTGGTTACGCCTCTGCTGGCCGACGAGCCGAAGTTGAATGTCCCGCCCGAGGGTTTTGTGGCGCTGTTCAACGGCAAAGACCTGAGCGGCTGGCGTGGCGCATCGACCGAGAATCCGCAGAACCGCCTGAAACTCCCGGCCGACCAACGCGCCAAGAAAGATCAACTCTCGGTCGACGATATTCACAAGCATTGGACCATTGAGAACGGCGAACTCGTCAACGACGGCACGGGCTTGTACCTGACCACGGTCAAGGACTACGGCGACTTCGAGCTCCGCATCGACTACAAGACGGTTGCCAAGGCCGACTCGGGCATTTACTTGCGGGGCATTCCGCAGGTGCAAATCTGGGACACGACCAAGGAAGGGGGCAAATGGGACCGCAACGCCGACAAAGGCTCGGGCGGGCTATTTAACAACCCCAAGAATTCGCCCGGCCAGTTGCCGCTCGTCCATGCCGACAAGCCGTTCGGCGAATGGAACCAGTTCCGCATCACGATGGTCGGCGACAAGGTGACGGTGTACCTCAACGACAAACTCGTGGTCGATGGCGCGCCGTTGTTCAATTACTACGAGAAGGGAAATCCGCCGTTCGCCACCGGTCCGATTCAACTACAAACGCACGGCGGCGAAATCCGCTGGCGGAACGTTTTCCTGAAGGAAATAGCTCGCCCAGCCGGCAACGGTAACTAACGCAGCGCCCGTCCTCACCCAAGCCGGCGGCTCTGCCGCCGGGAGTTGTGTCGCGTTGCCTCCAGGCACAAACGCTAACGATACCGATACGCCCAGACCGTGGTCCGCTGAAGGATCACGAACACCTGCTGGATCGGGTCGAAGTACGCCAGGCGCTTGTTCCCGGTGGGCAGCGGATCCCCCTGGGGCTGCAACTTCGTCCAGGCCGGTTTGTCGGGATCGTAGGCCCAGAGCGTGTCCGTCTTGAACTCGACAAGCAAGCCGTGGCCGCTGACCGGGTCGTAAACCAGCGGGGCATACGCATCGTGCCCGAGCGGCGCTTGGTCCGAGTCGGGATCGAGCGCCAACACCTTTTTCCATTCGTTGGCGGCGGGGCTGTACTGAAACGTGTCGCGCGCCCGTTGCACAATCACCAGCTTCCGTCGCGGGTCGTAATAGCCCACCTGCTCGGGCGCGGGCGATTGCTTGTCGAAGTCTTTGGTCGCCGCGTTGGGTTGCAGGTCTCGCCAGGTATTGGTCTTGGCGTCATAGAGCCAAGTGGCCTGCATCTGCCAGTTATTGGTGTGCCAGATCGAGCCGTTGAGCTCGGGGATATACTCGAGTAGCCCGCCGAAAGGCGCGCGCGGGTAGGGTTTGTCGGCGGTCAACATGGTCCAGCGGCGCGTCTGCGGCGAGAAGGCGACCAAGGGTGGGCCCGGGTAGAGCAGGGCGGGATCGCCGCCGAGTTGGGCAACCGCTTTCTTTTGATCGGTGACCCAGGTGTTCATGAACAGCAGGAGCTTGTGCTGGGGATCGTAAGTCAAGCCCCACCAAGTATGCGCGATGACGGCCGGCCCGCCTCGCTTGGTGACCAGTACGCCGTCCTTAAACTCGACGTCGCTAAAATCCTTGCCAATGCCCGTGTAGTCGCGAGGGTTGTCGGGGGCGTAGAGCATAGCCCAGGTGAGCGCGGCCAGATCGAACTCCCAAACGTCATTGATCCGATGCGGGACATTGTGGTTGGCGCCGCAGAACAAGGCCCGCCGGCGTTCGGGAGCCCAGGCCATCTTGATGGTGAAGTCGCGTCCCACGGGTCCGGTCTTGTGCAGATTGAACTGCCGCGCCGTGTCGTTGAATTCGCCCACGACTTGTGCCGGCGCGAGCGTCACCGCCTGATTGGGCTTGAGTGCTTTGAGTTGCGCGACCGCAGTCTCATTGACCGGTAAGACGGGCTCGATCGTCTCCGCCGCGCGAAGCGAATGAACAAGCGACAGCAGGAGTGCAATAGCGAGCAAGGAGCGAAGCATGACGCGGGTCCACTCGTGGCGGTGACAAACGATCGAAACGGATGCCATCGGTCATTTCAGCCGCCGCCCGTTCGCTGGGGCACGACCTCGCGAACGCATTTACGTGAACAAGTCCAGCACCGGCTTGCCGGTCGTAATGGGGCGCGAAATGCCGCTGTTGTTTTGCGGGTCATTGAGCGGAACATCGAGAGCGTGGTAAATGGTCGCCGCGAATTCCTCGGGTCGAATGGGGTTGTGGGTGACGTACGCGCCGTGTTTGTCGGACTTGCCGTACACGGCACCGCCGGCGATTCCCGCGCCGGCCATGATGGCCGAAAAACAACTGGGCCAGTGCTGGCGGCCGGGTGGAATCTGGGTCAGCACGTTGGGCGTGCGGCCGAACTCGCCCGTCACCACCACGAGCGTGTCGTCCATCATGCCGCGTTCCTTAAGGTCGGAGAGAAGCGCAGCCAGCGCCTGGTCGAGCCGCGGCAGGCAAAATCCCATGCCGTAGGAGCCGTTGCCAAAGGCGTTGCCCATGCCCATGTTTCCGCCGTGCATGTCCCAACTGCTGCTGGGAGGCCCGGCCGTGTCATGCGATGCCTGGCCAACCCAGCCGTTGACGGTGACGAACCGCACGCCGGCTTCGACCATGCGCCGGGCCAGCAGCAGGTTTTGCCCCAGCGGATGGCGGCCGTAGCGGTCGCGCACTTTTGCGGGTTCGCGGTCCAGAATGAACGCCTCGCGCCCCTCGGCGCGGGTCAAGGCGTCGTAGCCTTTCTCGCGCAGTTGCGCCCAGTCCGTGCCGCGCGCGTCCTTGGCCAGCACGTTGCTCTCCATGTTGGCGAGCAACTCGCGCCGCTCGGCCAGCCGGGGCGGATCGACAGGGTCATAGATTTCGGGCGGCGCAAAATTGTCCAACGCCGGATGATTCTTTTCCGACCCCACGAACACCGGTGCGTAGGCCGAACCAAGGTACCCGCCAATGCCAATGTTCGGCGCACAAAAAACGGGTGGCCCAACGCACTTGATCAGCCAAGCGTTCGAGACGATGTTCCGTTTGCTGGGCTTATAGCGGGCAACAAACGAACCGAGATACGGCTGTTCATCCGTCACGCCCTGCGCAACGCGCTTTTCGGATTGGCCGCTGAGCAGGTTGTGCATCGCATCGAAGTGGTTGCTGATGGCACCCTGATGCGACATCGAGTTGATAAGCGTGAACTGGTCGGTGACTTTCGCCAGCTCGGTGTGCATCTCATTGATGCGCATACCGGGAACGGCGGTGGCGATGGGTTGATAGGGCCCGCGGATCGATGGGGGCGCGCTGGGTTTCATGTCCCAGGTATCGACATGGCTGGGTCCGCCGCAGAGCAACACAAAGATGCACGACTTCTCGGACTTCACGGCTTTGCCGCTGGAGTCCAGAGTGTCGCGCCCCAGCACCATGCCCGGCATGCTTAGCGACAGCGCGCCCAAGCCACCGGTGATCAGAGCCTGCCGTCGGTTCAATTCATAGGGGTTCATAAAAACACCTGGCTACGTTGGATCAAAATGGTTGGCGAGCGTGCTTGGCTCAGAGCGACTCACAGAATGGCAACGGAGAGCGGGGGACCGTCCCCAGACATCTTGTGAGTCGCTCGAAAACACGTGGACTGCTGGACTGCTTTGCAGGCTTCTAATATAGGCAATTCCATCGGAACGAGCCAGCGCGAAGCGTGCCACACTCCCTCGCTGGCGGCAAAACATGTCCGGAGCAGGAAAATACGCGGTATCGCCGTCCGCAAGTGCCCGCCGCTCGACCTGCTCAAGAAAGGGCTGGCGGAGCCCGCCCGCTAGGCCAATGCCTGCGGAGTCAGATCGAGTCGCAGGCCATATTGCAGGATTTTTTTGCGCAGACTACCCCGGGTAATGCCCAGGATTTTCGCGGCGCGAACCTGATTGCCGCGTGTCGACTCGAGCACTCGGCTCAGGATTAGGCGTTCCATTTCAACGAGCGCATCGCCGTACAAGCCGGCGGCACCCGCAGCCAAGTGTTGGGCCACAAAGGTGTTCCAATCCGTGCCCACAGTCGCTTCGCTGGCGTTCTCGATGATTGCGGCCGATGTCCGAGAGCGATTGCCCAGCATGGCCAGAAGATCGTCTGAGGCCAGCACCGTCCCCTGGGTTTCGAGCAGAGCGCGTCGCAATACGCTTTGCAACTCATCCAGGTTGCCAGGCCAAGCATATTGTTGAAGCAAGGCGAGCGCCTCGGCCGAGATGGAGCGCGTAGCTGACCGTGAAGTCGACCTCGTGCCCCAGGTCGCCGCTGCCCGGCTTGTTCGCGCCATTAAAGGCTGTCGAGTTCACGTTGTACGGCGAGTCTTTCACGTTAGCCAAGAACAGGTAGTAGTACCACTGCAGGGCCTTGACCTTGTTGTGTGGCTGCCAGGTCAACTGCACGTTCGGGCTTTGGATGTTGCTGCGGCCATACAGGTCCATGAAGCCCAGGTACTTGTGCCCTAGGGGGAAGAGCTGATTCATCCCCTGACCAGCGCCGGTAATCGTGCCGCCCGAGGCCCAATCGTAATAGCACCACACGGTGGGCTTCCAGCAATGATCGTCCCAACGATAGCCGCGACCGGCCGTGGCGAACCCGGCCCCGTGACCCGACTGATCGGTGTTGGTGCCGTACTGCACGCCCCCTTCGAGATCCCAGAGGTGCGGGCCGTCGTTGCCCAGCCAGCGGCCGCCGACGGTTTGGAATTGGAAGTTGTTCGCGCCGCGGCCGTTGTAATAAGTCAAATAGTAGAAGTCGAACGTGTTGTTCTTGATCGCCTTGTAGGTGGCAAACACGCCTGAAAACTCTTGCCGATAGTCGGCGCTATCAAACGCCTTGGGAGCCACGATGACCGGTCGCGTGTAGAAGGCGTCGATGTTCCAGTCGTCCCCTTGCCAGAGGAATTTGTAGCCCTCGAACGTGCGGGGCATAGGCTCCGCCGACGGCCTTGGTCAGCGCCTCGCGTTGCTTTTTAAGCGCGGCCGCTTGCTGTTGGGGATCAAATTCCGACGCCGTCTCGAACGACGCGAATTCATCCGAGGCACGGGCTTCTTCGCTGAGAGGCAACTAAAAGGCATCGCCCGGCGGAAGCGGAGCCTGGGTTAGTTCAACCGCCCAAACGGTGGTGCTGGCCAGCACGAGCAGTGCTAGCAAACCATGGCGGACCGTTCTCATGAGCCTCTCCTTAGACCGTCAAGCGGAGCACACGAACCATTCCGCCTGGATGGTTCGTTACGGCTGACATCGAACGGAGTCGGCTGAGAATTCCGAAATACCACGCGCCCCGACACAATCAGCACACCTTACCGAGTGTTTGCTCAAAGGTGCTCGCGGCACAACCGACTCAGGTGACTTCCCGTGCGTCGCAGACGACGGAAAGCGGAAAGAGTCCTTGGAAGGCGAGCCGGCTGATGCTCGTGGCTGCCCGTTACGACGATCGTGCTTGATCGGCAAGCAGCGTTTCCAGGTACTCGACGCAGCCGTCGAGCGTCGCCAATCGCGAATAGTCACGCTCCGGGATTTCAAGCTGCAACGTCGCATTGAGTGCGATCAGGAAATTGAGAAAGTCCATCGAATCCAAGTCCAACTGCTCACGCAGCCGCCCTTTGGGCTTGAGCAGGCTCAAGTTTGCCTCGGGGGCAATCTTTCCCAGCGTCTGCATTACGACAGCACGAATTTCATCCGAGGTCATAGTTGGCCAGGCTCCTGAAGCAGTCGATCGATGGCCGACAGATAGAGTGCCCCGCGATGACCGTCGCTAACACGATGATCGGCGGCGAGGCTGGCCGTGAGCACGGGTCGAGACACGATTTGACCTTGTACCGACCATGGTCGTTCGACCATCTTGCCAAACCCCACCAATGCGACTTGGGGAGGATAGATGATGCCGAACACGGTTTCGACCCCCTGCTCACCGAGGCTCGTGACGGTGATGGTCGAGTCGGAAAGTTCGGAGTTCCGCAAACCACCCGAGCGGGCACGGTTCACGAGGTCGCGGAAGGCTTGCATCAGCTCGTCGAGACTGCGTTGGTCGACATGATGCAACGCTGGCGCGATTAAGCCTCCTTGACGCAAGGAGATCGCGACTCCAACGTGGATCGCGTCAGATACCAGCGCCCGATCACCCTCCCAGACCGAGTTGAGTTCCGGCACTTCTCGCAGCGCTAAGGCCGCTGCCTTGAGCAACATGACACCCAACAGTAGCCGATCGGACAGCGCGCGCTGCGAGTTATGCTCTGTCAGCCAGGTTGTCGCTGCATGCAGATCGATCGTCGTACTCAAATAATAGTGCGGAATCTCGCGCTTGGAGCGAGTCATGGCCGCTGTGATGGTTTGACGCATGCGCCGGAATCGTTCCTCGGCGCTGGCCATTGGTTGCACGGGTGTCGGTTGAACAGGTTGTTTATCCGCTGCTGCATGCTGAATGTCCTCACGGGTGATCGCCCCCTTCAAGCCGGTTCCCTGCACGCCACGTGGATCGACCCCCAATTCTCGCGCCAATTGTCGCGCGGACGGTGAGATCCGCAAGCGCGTCAGATCTGCGGTAGACCAAGTCGGTGCTGGGGTGGTTTTGGCCGATTGAGTTGCGGCAGGCACTTGCGGAGACGGGGCCGCCTGTGTGCCGGGAGAAGTAACAGGCGGTCCCGCCTCGCCATCACCGCGTAGCAGAGCCAAGGGAGCGCCGACAGGCACGATCTGACCCGGCTGGGCAAGTAGCTTGTCGATCACCCCCGCGTGAAAAATCTCGATATCGATGACCCCCTTGTCGGTTTCGACCGCCGCGACGACATCTCCACGATGCACCGTGTCGCCTGGCTTCTTGCGCCATTCGACCAATGTGCCGGAGCTCATGTCGGCACCGAGTTTGGGCATCAAGAATTCAGTCATGGCGGGCCATCATTTCGCGGACAGCATTGACGATTCGGGGAACCTGCGGCAACGCCGCGTCTTCCAGATGCTTGGGATAAGGAATCGGCACTTCGGTACTGCATACGCGCGCGACCGGCGCATCGAGTTCGAAGAAACATCCTTCCATAATCTGAGCGCTGATCTCCGCGGCTAAGCTGCACGTGCGCCAACCTTCATCGATGATGAGTGCCCGATGCGTCTTGGCGACCGACGCCAAGATCGTGGTCGTATCGAGAGGTCGCAACACGCGCAAGTCGATCACCTCGGCGGCGACCCCTTCTTGGGCAAGCAACTCGGCCGCCGCCAAGGTTTTTCCCAACGAGCCACCATAGGTGATCAGGCTCACGTCACTCCCCACCTTCCGCACGGCTGCATGGGAAATGTCAACAATGCTCGATGGCTCATCGGCATCACCCTCGGATGGATAGAGCATGGCATGTTCAAAGATGATGACGGGGTCGGGCTCGCGCAGAGCGGCGGACAGCATCCAGCGGGCGTCGTTCACCGTGGCAGGGGCGAGCACGGTGATGCCCGGCACGTGGGCGTACCAGACTTCCAGGCTGTGCGAATGCTGTGCCCCGAGTTGACGCCCACCGCCGGTTGCCATGCGGATCACGACAGGAACACTCAGTTGCCCACCCGACATATGACGCAATGTCGCCGCGTTATTGACAATCTGATCGAGCGCCAGCAAGCTGAAGTTTACGGTCATGATCTCAACAATGGGCCGCATGCCTCCGAGCGCAGCACCGATGCCGGCACCGGTAAATGTCGATTCGGAGAGGGGAGTGTCGCGAATCCGCTCGGGCCCAAACTCTTCAAGCAGACCACGGCTGCACGCATACGCGCCACCGTAGCGGCCAACGTCCTCTCCCATCAAGAAGACGCGAGAGTCGTTCTGCAATGCGTCCCGCAGCGCCGCGCGAACCGCTTCTCGGTAAGTCATGCGTGTCATGAATTCACCCGAGTCGAGACATCTTTGGTCAAATCTTCGATCGGCTCCCAATCGCCCGACTCGGCGAAGTCGACTGCAGCTTGGACTTCGCCAGCCACTTCCGCTTCGAGTCTGGTCAGGTCGGCGTCGTTCATGAGTCCCCATTGCTTGAGGCGGGCCGAAAACAGTGTGATCGGATCGCGTTGCTTCCACTGCTGGACTTCGTCTTTGCTCCGATACAACTCGGCGTCGTACATCGAATGGGCGCGAAAGCGGTAGGTGCGAGCCTCGAGCAGAAAGGGACTGCCGCCACGCACGAGCTGCACGGCCCGCTTCATCGCCAACCAAACCGCCAACACATCCATGCCATCGACCGTCTCGGCCTGCATGCCATAGTTTTCGGCCTTGAGGCGGATGTCGGTCTGTGCTTGATGTCGATCGAGCGCGGTCCCCATTGCGTACAAATTGTTCTCGCAAACAAACAGGACCGGCAGCTTCCACAAGGCGGCCAGGTTCATGGACTCGTGAAATTCACCTTCGGCCACAGCACCATCACCGAAGAAGCAGGCGGTGACCCGAGGGTGACCTTGCAGCTTGTCGGCCAGCGCCAGACCAACGGCCAACGGCAATCCTCCGCCGACGATGGCGTTGCCGCCGTAGAATCGTCGACGGGCGTCAAATAGATGCATCGAGCCGCCACGACCACGGCTGCACCCATTGGCTTTGCCATACATCTCGGCCATCACGGCCCCGGCAGGAACGCCCCGCGCCAGGGCATGGCCATGCTCGCGATAGGTGGCCACGATCGCGTCGTCCGATCCGAGCACCGAAATCGCCCCCGCGGCGATCGCTTCTTCGCCGATGTACAGGTGCAGAAAACCGTGAATCTTGCCCTGTGTGTAGAGTTCCGCCGACTTCTCTTCGAACTGGCGAATGCGTAGCATCTCGCGTAGTAAAGACAGCCCAAGCTCACGTTCGATTGGGGAATTCGTGACCGGTATGGATGTGCTTACCATCTGAACGTCACCTTTGCGTTAATTTGCTTCGAGTGTCGAAGTGTCTCCTTCGGGCAATCCGAGTTCCCGCGCCTTGAGCAGTCGTCGCATGATCTTGCCGGCTCGGTTCTTGGGCAGATTGGGAAGAAAGGCAATTTCCTTGGGCGCCACGGCAGCACCGAGCCTCGCACGAGCAAACCCGATCAGCTCGCGGGCCAGAGTATCGCTCGGTTCATAGCCTGCCTTGAGCGAGACAAACGCCTTGATCAACTCAAACGCCGCCGGGTCGGGCTTGCCAATGACGCCCGCCTCGGCCACCGCCGGATGTTCCATCAGAATGCTCTCAACCTCAAAGGGGCCAATCAGATGCCCCGAGGTTTTGATCACGTCATCCTTGCGGCCGACGAACCAGTAGTAGCCATCCTCATCACGCTTGGCGAGATCGCCCGTGAGGTAGTAGCCATCGACAAAGCACTTGCGATAGCGCTCGGGCTCGTTCCAATAGCCGCGAAACATCGACGGCCAACCGGGGCGTAGCGCCAATTCGCCCTGCACGTTCGGCTCTTCGATCGCTGCGACGTGGCCATCGACGGTGGCACGCACGATAGCCGCATCAATCCCCGGCAGCGGCTTGCCCATCGAACCGGGACGAATGTCCATCGCGGCATAGTTGGCAATCATGATGCCGCCTGTTTCGGTTTGCCACCAGTTGTCATGAAACGGCAGGCCGAACGCCTCTTGCCCCCAGACCACCGCTTCGGGGTTGAGCGGTTCGCCCACGCTGGCCAGGAAACGTAGCGAGTCGAGTTTGAATTCGCGCACCAGCTCAAGCCCCGATCGCATCATCATTCGAATCGCCGTCGGGGCCGTGTACCAGACCGTCACTCGCTGATCCTGCACAATGCGATACCAACGTGGCGCGTCGAAATCCCCTTCGTCGATCACGCTCGTCACGCCGTGCGTCAGGGGTGCAATGATGCCGTAAGATGTCCCCGTCACCCAACCTGGGTCGGCCGTGCACCAGAAGATATCGTCGGGATGCAAGTCGAGTGCGAGCCAGCCGGTCGCGTAATGTGCCAACACGGCCTGATGCACGTGAATCGCCCCTTTGGGCATGCCAGTGGTGCCACTCGTGAAGTGCAGCAGCGCATGATCTTCCGGAGAGGTCGGGGGAATGGTGAATTGATCGCTCGAATTGGCCATCAGGTGGCGGAAGTCCAATGTTCCAGCAACATCCTTAGGCCGGTCAACTTCGCCAATCAGCAACACATGCTCCAACGAAGGCAGCGAGTCGCGGATCGGCGCGATCTTCCGCTGGTACAACGCCTCGGTGGTGACGAGCACGCGGGCTTGGCCAATCGTCAATCGAGCACGAACCGGTTCAGGGCCGAAGGCGGAGAATAACGGGCAAAAGACACTGCGATTCTTGAGGGCTCCCAGGGCTGATATGTAGAGCTCGGGAATACGTCCCGCCATGACGAAGACGCGATCGCCCGCACTGACCCCCAAACGCTGTAACACATTCGCAAACCGATTCGTCTGGTCGCGTAGGTTGCGGTAGGTGAAGTCGCGAATCTCGCCCTCTTGGCCAATCCAACGAATCGCCACCCGGTCTCCCCTGGAACCGACGACATGCCGGTCGATCGCTTCATGAGCGATGTTGATGCCGGTGCCACCGGGCAAGCCGTCCAACTGTTTCTGTATCGCATCCCAAGCAAACGACGAGCGAACTCCGACGTAGTCGGACAGGTTCGGACGAACACCCCCACGATGCCGAGTTTTGACAATGGTGGGCCAAGGCATGCGATCGGTCCCTTCTCTATCAATCGGCACTCAATCCGCCTGATCGCTCGGACTCGGACTTAGGTTCGGCGACCTCAGTCTGCGCCCATGTGTCGACGTGAATTGTTTTGGGGCTCTCGCACTGATGATAAGCAGACGCCGTGCCAATTCAGTGCCGCGTCGAAGAGATCGCCGCACCCTCGATCCTACGTGGCGTTGATTTGCGTGCAAAAGGCCTATTCAACCGCTCATCGAGCGCGGCTGCGCTCTGGCGGCCGAACCATCGAAGACGGGGTTACCGTGCAGATTTGACACAACTCGTGCGATTCCGCGCGCCCTGCTGAAAATCGATCGCCGATTGCCGCGCGACCGAATCACCATCAGGGGCATGACAATGCTCTTTGTCATGCAAAGGCTATCCCATGACCCAGGAGTGGTAGTCGGCTCAACAGATCCGTGGCAACGGCGCCCCGCTGGGCTCGATGAGCGGTTGCTCGCGGCCAATCGCGCGACGAACGACGACCGGAGCGACCCCGGCTGATCGTACTTCGCCGATGACGGTCGCCTGAGCAGACTCGTGAATGGTGCACAACGCCGCAACGGCACGTGCGGCGTCTGTCGACGCCAGTGCGATGAGCATGGTCCCTTCGTTGGCGATGTGGAGCGGATCGAGTCCAAGCAGTTCGCACACGCCGCGCACATCAGTCGTCAATGGCACGCGATTCTCGTCGATCAAAAACGTATGGCCACAGTCCCGGGCCCATTCGTGCAGCACAGCTGTCACGCCGCCGCGCGTGGCGTCGCGCAGGGCGCGAGGTCGCACACCTGCCGCGCGAAGTGCTTGCACGACATCGATGAGTGGTCCGCAGTCGCTCTTCGGCGGCGGATCAAAATCGAGTTGCTCGCGCGTTGCTAAAATTGCGATACCATGACGACCAATCGGGCCGCTGACGACGATCGCATCGCCGGGCAAAATCGTTGCCGAGCGGGTCGGCGCGGGCTCGATAAGACGCCCCAGTCCGGTGGTGGTCACGAACATGCCATCAGCGGCACCACGCGGCACCACCTTCGTATCGCCCGCGACGACTTGCACTCCGCAACGATGGGCCGCCGCGGCGATGCTGTCCATAATTCGATCGAGTACCGCAAGCGGCAGTCCTTCTTCGAGCACGAACGACAGCGTCAGCCAAAGCGGCTCGGCCCCGGCAACGACCAGATCGTTGACTGTTCCATAAACACAGAGCGAGCCGATGTCGCCGCCAGGAAAGAACAGCGGCGAGACGACAAATGCATCGGTCGTGATGACGGGCGAGCCATCAATGGGAGGCAAGATGGCGGCATCCTCCAGCAATGACGATCGTTGCCCAAGCCGCGAGAGAATATGTTCGGCAATCAGCTTGCGCATTGCCGCCCCACCTTCGCCATGAGCGAGCAAGATACGGTCATCGCCGACGGCAATCGGTGTCGGACACGTAATATTCGCAAAGGCATTCATGGCGCGATACTCGTTGTCACTCGCGGGAACGGATCGTGATAGTGAAAGTAGGCCGCACAGGCTCCTTCGTTCGAGACCATGGGCGCACCCAACGGGTGCTCGGGCGTACAGGTCCGGCCAAACTCGGGGCATTGCGGCGGCTTGAGACGCCCGGTGAGAACCTCGCCGCTGCGGCAGAGTGACGAATCGACGATGGGCAATGTCGCATCGGGAAATCGTCGTTCGGCGTCGAATGGACTCCACGACGCACGCAGTCGCAAGCCCCCTTGCTGGACCACGCCGAGGCCACGCCACGCACGGTCACAGACTTCGTAAACATCATCGACGATTTGCACTGCCTGATGATTGCCGTCGATCTGAGCACAGCGCGAGTAGCGATTCTCGACCTCGTGCCGACCACTTTCCAGTTGCTCCACGCAGGCCAGCAGCCCTGCCGCAAGGTCGATCGGCTCGAACCCGGTGACCACGATCGAAACGTGGTGCTTTTGGCACATCTGGTGATATGAACGAAAGCCAACGACTGTGCAGACGTGGCCTGCGGCGAGAAAACCTTGCACGCGATTGTCGGGCGTATCGAGCAAGCTCTCCATCGCCGGTTGCACACGAACGTGGGCAGCCAAGAGCGAAAAGTTCGTCACCCCTTGCTGCTCCGCTTGCCTGACTGCGAGCGCCGTGGCCGGCACGGTTGTCTCGAAGCCGACGGCGAAGAACACGACGTGCGTGTCAGGTTGGCGAGCTGCGATCGCCACGGCATCGAGTGGCGAATAGACGGCGCGAACCTGCGCGCCTTCGCTCTTGGCGATCGACAAACTCGTGCGGCTGCCAGGTACACGCAGCATGTCGCCGAATGTTGCGACCAGCACACCCGGCCGATGGGCCAACTCGATCGCCCGATCAATGCGTTCGATGCTTGTGACACAGACGGGACACCCTGGGCCGTGGATCAACTCGACCGCGCCCGCGAGTTCCTGGTCGAAACCGTAGCGTAGCAAGGCGTGTGTCTGCCCGCCGCAGACTTCCATAATGGTCCAAGGCCGAGTGACACGAGCGCGGATCGCGTCGAGTAGTCGGCGAACGGTATCGGCGTCACGATATTCGTCAACATACTTCATGCGTCGGTCTCCGCGGTGGGGGCGGTCTCGTCGCCGAAGGCGCGAAGTTCGTTGAGCAAGCGTTGGGCGGCTGCGGCATCGATTCGGCTGATCGCCACACCGGCATGAACGACGACATAGTCCCCCACTTCGGCCTCGGGCACACAGGCCAAATGACACACCCGACGCACACCCTCGAACTCGACCCGCGCGCGGGCTAGCAACGGATCACGATCAAGCCACTCGACCACTCGGCCTGGCACACCCAAACACATGTTCAGGTCTCCCGCATGGTTTGAGACAAACGCGCCGCAACGACGGCCAGTTGTCCGGCCGCCAGACCACCATCTCCCGGTGGAATGGCGATCGGATAGTACCAACCGGCGGAACGATCGGCGAACCGCTCGGCCAGCAATACTCGTAGCAGTCGATTTTGAAAAACGCCTCCCGCGACCACCAGCGGCAAGTGCGGATAGGCATTCGACAGTTCGAAGGCCCAATCGGCAAGTGCGCGATGAAAACGGATCGCTACACCGCCAGGGGGCGTGCCGCGTTGCAAATCATGGAGCACCGCAACGATCAACGGTCGCCAATCGGCGATGCCAGTCTCGCGATTCCACGGCAACGGGTAGTTGCCAACAACATGATGATCCGCGGCAAACTCCAGCAGCATCGCCGGTCGAGCGTCGTCGTCGGTTCGATCGATGCCAAGCGTCAGCGCCGCCACGGCGTCAAACAATCGCCCGATGCTTGAGGTGAATGGCATCAAGCGTCGGCGACCGACGAGTTGCACGACCGCGTCGATCTCGCCCGAACGCACACTTGGCCAGGTCAAACTGCTTGCCACGTTGGGACCGAGCGCTTCGGCGACGAGGGCGATGGCGACTCGCCAAGGTTCGCGAATGGCTCGTTCGCCGCCAGGAAGCGGAAACGGCCGCAAGGTTCCCACACGCTGAAAACGGGTCCGCGTGGCTCGCAATGCCTCGCCCCCCCAAATCGTGCCGTCGGAACCGTAGCCCGTGCCATCCCAGGCCAGTCCGAGCACTTCACGCTCGAGCCGATGCTCGAGCATCACCGCGGCGACGTGGGCGTGATGATGATAGACGGCCTGAGGGCGGCTCGCATGTCGCTCGGACCAATGGGTCGTAATATAATCGGGATGAGCATCGTGAACCACGACAGCGGACGAGACCGAGACTCCGTAAAGCGACGCAAGCGAATCGAGTTGCTCCTGCCAACGACTGCAAACATTAGTGCTGGTTAGATCGCCGACATGCGGGCCGAGTACCGTCTGTGATCCATTGCCAATGGCTATGGCCGCTTTCTGTTCTCCCCCCAAGGCGATCAGTGGCATCTTGGTTGGTAAATCGGGCAACCGTAGCGGAGCAAGCCCACGGGCCAAACGAATCACGCAGGGCGAGCCGTCGATCACGCGGACCACCGAATCGTCGATTGGCCGGGCGATGGGGCGATCGTGATGCAGCCACCAGTCGGCAATGCCCACCAGATCGGACTCAGCCGATGGTACACAACATGCCAAGGCGCTCCCCTCACGATTGCCGCTCGTGGCGACGAGCGGTCGCCCCACGCGAATCATGAGCAGCGCGTGCAACGGAGTCGTCGGCAACATCAGTCCGCAGCTGGGAAGCCCGGGCGCGATCGCGATCGACAAGACGCTGTCGCTGCGACGCTGGAGCAGGACGATCGGGCCCGCGGGATCAGTGAGTTGGCGTTGCTCGTCATGAGTTAAATGAGCGATTTTCGTCGCCTCGACCAGGTTGCGAACCATCACGGCCAGCGGTTTGGTTGGTCGTTGTTTGCGGTTGCGTAGTCGCTCGACTGCCGCTGTCGACGTCGCATCGACGAGCAGTTGATAGCCGCCGAGTCCTTTGAGGGCGACAATTTGGCCAGCTCGCAAAGCATTCGCAACAAGATCCAAGGCAGCCGATCCTGTCGCGGTTTGTCGACCGGCGCTGTCGACCAACCAAACTTTAGGCCCGCAGCTTGGACAGGCGTTGGTTTGTGCGTGGAAACGACGATCGTCCGACGATCGATATTCGGCCTCACACTCGCAACACAGCGGAAACGATTTCATCGTCGTGGCGGGTCGATCGTAGGGCATCGCCTCGATGATCGTGTAGCGTGGGCCACATTGTGGGCAACTGATGAAAGGGTAGTCGCGACGGCGGTCGGACGCGCGGGTCGCCTCGCACAGACACTCGTCGCAGGCAACACGATCGAGCGGCAGCTCGGCCGCCCCGACGCCATCGCGGGTTCGCTCGTGAATTGTGAATTGATCGTGAAACGCTGGCTCGACGGGAACGACTTGAAGGCGATCGACGAGCGCGCCCGAGGGCAACGAGGCGCGAAACTGATCGAGAAACCGATTGACGATCGCCGCCGAACCCTCGATCTCGACGAGCAATCCATCCGCCGAGTTGGCAACCACACCGGTCACACCGAGTTGCCGAGCCAAGCGAGCCACGGCCGGACGCACGCCGAGGCCTTGTACACGGCCGGTAACGTGGATCCGCACGGCTCGGATCGCGACGGCGGTTACCGATTCGGTCGACATCGCTCACCCTCGAGTAATCGTTGACGCTGTGCCACGAGATAGTCGCACCACGCTGCCAACCCCAATGGCGGCCATGTGCTCAGGGGCAACACCTCCAGATCGGGCTGAATCGAACGGGAATCGTCGATCGCGCGCTGTACATCGAACGGAACATACGGCAGGAGATCGGTCTTGCTGATGACCAACGCGTGACTTGTGCGAAACGCCTTCGGATACTTGGCCGGCTTGTCGTCCCCTTCGGTGGTGCTCAAGAGCAGCACTCGCAAATGCTCGCCGAGGTCGTGTGAGGCGGGACAGACCAAATTGCCGACGTTCTCCAAGAACAGAAAGTCGAGGTTCGGTTTGCCCAGTGCCAGCCAGCCTTGCTCGATAAGAGGGTACTCGAGGTGACATGCTCCGCCGGTGGTCAATTGAACCGCTGGCGCGTGCTCGGCCAAGCGTTGAGCATCGCGATCGGTCGCAATGTCGCCGACCAACACTGCCATGCGCCACGTGTCGCCCCAATGATCGGCGGTCGCCGCCAACAACGACGTCTTGCCTGCCCCCGGCGATGACATCACATTGACGATCAACGTCCCTCGCGCGGCCAGCGATTGACGAAACGACTCGGCCTGGCCGTGAACTTGGGCCAATACATCGCGACGGATGGTGATGACTTGTCGCGTGGTCATGCCGAGAGCGACTCCTCGATCGTGGCGAGCGTGATCGATTCGAGCATGACCGCGTCGCCGCTGACGATGTCGACTCGTGTCGCTCGACAGTGGGGGCAAACAAACTCGCACGATGGGGTCTCGTACTCCTGTCGACACTCGCGACATTGGCATCTCAAACCGACCGCGTCGATCGACAACTCGGCTGTGGCGGCGGAGGTGCCTGGTTTCAATCGCTCGAACGCCTCGTGCAATAGGACCGGCTCGACACCTGCCAATGGGCCGACCTCGACGCGGACCTCGACGATGCGACACGACTCGTGTTTTGCGGCAAGATCATGGACTTGACTTAACAACGCGGCGATGAGCGAGGCTTCATGCATGATGAGCATGGACCTCCGCATCGGACATCGCTGCTGTGGCGATTACGCGAATCAGTTGCGTTACCAGATCGTCAACGGCCGAAGCGACGAGTGGCGTCAGGGGCACTTGCGACACCCATTCCGTCGTGCTCATTTCGATGCCCCAGATCGTCACTCGCGCTGGCAACAACGACAACTGCTGAGCAATCTCGAGCGCAGCCGGTAAACTGATGTCATGCGTGCCACCAAACGCGATCTGAGAGACATCGGCGGACGGCCAGTCGCTTTGGAAAACGGTCCCAGGCGGACCAGCACCTTGGCAAGCATCCATGACATGCAGATGATCGACGTCGGTTAGACGATCGAACAGGTCGGCGGGAGACCGTAGCGCAATCGTCGCGATATTCGGCAATCGATCCTGGAGCCGCTGCACAGCGACCCAACCGAGGCGATCGTCGCCGAAGTCGCTCCCTAGCCCGACGATGAGCGTGCGGTGTCGTGTCATGCGAAGCGCTCCCACGTGATGCGGAGAAAGTGGGTCGAGCAACTGATGCACGGATCGAAATTGCGGATCACCCTTTCACACGATCGGGCGATCATGTCGTCGTGTTGGGTCAACACGCGCGGCAACCACGCTTGCAAATCGCGCTCGATGCGGCTCTGGTTTTGCGAAGTCGGTGGCACAATCTTCGCCAATGCAATGAGCCCCGCGTCGTCGCACACATAGCGATGATACAGCAACCCGCGCGGCGCTTCGGTCGCGGCGCAACCTTCGCCGGGCCCCATCGTCACTGCCGGACGAGGAACCCTCGGCTCGCTATAATCGCGCAAGATGCCGAGGGCCTCTTCATAGGCATGAATCAATTCCAACGCCCGGGCGATAATCATCCGAAACGGGTTGCGACACGGAAGCGAGAAGGCGATCTCGTCAGCCGTTTGTCGCGCGGCGGGAGAGAGTCGCTCGAAATTCAAATTCACTCGCGCCAGCGGGCCGACGCAGTACGACGTGCCAGTCGAACGCCGCACCGCTTGCAAAGCGGTCGAGTGGGGAACTTGGTGCTCGACGAACTCGTGCTCGAACTCGGCGACTTGCCACCGCCCGCCATGACTTGAACCGATCATCCCCGCGTTGAGAGGATATTCCTCAGGATGAACGAGCGAGACGAACTCGTAGTCGCTATCGAAATCAGGAAAGTCGAAACCTGCCACCCACCGGGCCGTTTCGATCGCTGCGGCGAGTCCCCATTCAAAATGAGGAACCAATCGAGCCAACTCGTCTCGACGTGGTAGACGATGAAAGCCGCCGAGAGCGACGTTGATCGGATGAATGGCACGGCCGCCGAGGACTTCGAGCAACTCATTGCCGTGTTTCTTGAGGCGGAGACCGCGGCGAATCTCGTCGGGCCAACGCTCGGCCGCCTGCAAGCCACTCTCGCAACCCAAGAAGTCTGGAGCGTGCAACAAATGAATGTGCAGGCCGTGACTCTCGATCCACTCGCCACAATACAGCAATCGGCGTAGTTGGCGAATCTCGGGGCTTGTCGCCACTCCCAACGCTTGTTCGAGCGCATGAACGGCGCTCATCTGATAGGCGACGGGGCAAATGCCGCAGATGCGCGCCACGATGTCGGGCACCTCGTGTGGCGACCGACCGACCAGAAACGCCTCGAAGAAGCGGGGTGGCTCGTAGATGCGCAGCTCGACTTGTTCGACCTCGTCGCCGCGCAGACGCACGGACATCCCTCCCTCACCCTCGACGCGCGATAGCGCCGCGACTCGGATCGTGCGGGTCGTTTCATTCATGGCTGTGACTCCGACAAGCGGTTGCTCTCGCAACGAAACTCCGGTGCGTTGGCGTTAAACAACCGCAGGCCGCGCACGATCTCGGGTGTCGCCATGCCGGTCGAGTGAAACTGGGTGGTAAGGCTGACCAAGTTTGGCTGTTGAGCGGGCCCGAAACATCCGTAGCAGCCACGATCATAAGCCGGACACAACGCGCCGCAGCCCGACTGTGTGACGGGCCCCAGACAGGGCAACCCTTGAGCGACCATCACGCAAACCGTGCCGCGTCGTTTGCAATCAAGGCAGACGCAATGACCGGGGGTGCGCGGGCGCTGGCCATGCAACAATGCACGAATCACTTCGAGCAGCTGCCGTTTGTCGATCGGACAACCGCGAAGTTCAAAGTCGATCGGCACATGATCGGCGATCGCCGTCGAGGTGGCGAGCGACTCGATGTACTGCGGCGAGGCATACACGGCCCGCAGATAATCGGCATGATTCGCCCAATTGCGGAGCGCCTGAATGCCGCCCGACGTGGCGCACGCGCCGATCGTGACTAGATACCGCGACTGCTGACGAATGTCGCGAATCCGTTGCACGTCGCCCGGCGTCGTGATCGAGCCTTCGACGAGCGTCACATCATAAGGCCCAGGCTCGGCACGACTTGACGCTTCGAGAAAGTGAACGATATCGAGCTTCTCGCCCAACGCGACAAGCTCGTCCTCGCAATCGAGCATCGTGAGCTGGCAGCCGTCGCAGCTGGCAAATTTGAACACCGCCAATCGAGGTCGCCCAGTCATCACATATCCTCCGTGTCGAGGTACGGTGACAGACGATCATACCGCAGGACCGGACCATCCTTACAGATAAACGCCGGACCGAGCTGACAATGTCCACAAAAGCCCACCGCACATTGCATGTTGCGCTCCAACGCGAGCCACAATTGCGTCGGACTCATGCCACGGAAGAGCGCTCCGCGGGCCGTGTAACGCATC
The DNA here is from genome assembly GCA_964652155.1 of uncultured Planctomycetaceae bacterium. Classification (GTDB taxonomy): domain Bacteria; phylum Planctomycetota; class Planctomycetia; order Pirellulales; family PNKZ01; genus CAZZBK01. The sequence goes on from CAZZBK010000022.1 coordinate 37,261, forward strand.
ATCACCTCGGGCCCGCACATCAACAGGGTTGTGTGTTCAGGTCGAAACGGACGCAATTGATCGATCAGCGATGGGACCACGCCAACACGACCCGTCCAGCCCGACACGCAACGATCGACGGTCGTTTGCACGTCGATCCCCTCTCGCTGCCATTGGGCAAGCTCGGTCGAAAAGAGTATCGTCGATGGCGACCGAGCACCGTAGAGCAACGTCACCCGGCCGAGCGTCGAACGGTTTTCGAGCGACCATTGAATTGCCAGACGCAACGGGGCGAGGCCGATTCCGCCCGCGGCAATGATCAGATCACGCCCCGCAAGTTGCTCCATCGGCCAACCCGTGCCAAAGGGACCTCGCAGCGCCAGCTTGCCACCCCGGCCGAGCCGTTCGAGCGCACGAGTCACATTGCCGGCAGTCCGAACGGTATGCAGCCAGGTGTCGTTTGACTTGTCGCGGCCACTGACACTAATTGCCGCTTCACCCACACCCGGCAGATAGAGCATGTTGAACTGGCCGGGCTGACAAGCGTACCCAGACCGGGCCGCGAGGTCGGTCAACCTGAGATGATAAGTCGACACACCGACATAATCGCGCACGACATCGACGATCTCAACCGAGTGCGCGATCCAGGGATTCTTGGGTGGTGCGATCTCGGCGAGGCTCACGGCTTCTCTCCCCTGATGGCCGCCACTTCGGCCGTTAGATCGATACCGACCGGACACCACGTGATGCACCGTCCGCAACCGACGCAACCCGAGGTGTCGAACTGATCGTGCCATGTGGCCAACTTGTGGGTGAGCCATTGGCGATAGCGCGACCGCACCGAATTGCGGACGACGCCGCCATTCATGGCACTAAAATCGAAATTGAAGCAAGAGTCCCACGTTCGTTGACGTTCGACCCGGGTCACATCAAGGTCGGTAACCTCTTGCACTGAGCTGCAAAAACAAGTGGGGCAGACTTGCGTGCAATTGGTGCATGACAGGCAGCGTTGGGCAACATCGTCCCAGCGAGGATGCTGAAGATTGGCGAGTAGAATGTCGCGCACTTCGTCTTTCGGCAGACTACGCGATTGTTGCATCGCGCCACTTCGCGCGGTCTCGCCACGCATCTGATGGTCATCTGTCGCCGCCACGGTTGCGAGATCGGCCAGAATCGCGCCTCCGCGCTCGCTCCCCGCTTCGATCACGAATCCGTCGTCGAGTTCGGTCAGCGCCAAGTCAAAGCCGCGCGTGCAACGTGGCCCAGTGTTCATCGAGACGCAAAAACAGGTCGAAGCCGCCTGATTGCAATTGACCGCAACGAGCAAGGCTCGATCGCGACGCGCGGCATAGATCGGATCGACATAATGCGACTGGCGAAACACGCGATCTTGAATCTCGATCGCCGCCAGCTCGCAAGCACGCACGCCGAGAAAAGCGTAGCACGGCGCGTCGGTGCCGTCGTTCGCCTCGATCTGCCAACCATCGGTGGACTGCACAGCGGTCGAGAGCTGCGCGAAGGGCGGAAACAAGTACTGCTTCCACGATTGCGGCCCGACGACATAGCCAAAGTATGCATCGTCGTCGCGTCGTTCGAGTCGATACGAACCAGGCTCTTGGCGATCAGTCCAGCCGCGTGGCAAATCGTCGGACGAGTGAATTTCGTCATAGACGATCGCCCCTTGGCGAATCGTCGGTCCGAGGACCGTGTAGCCGTGACGCTGCAAAGTGTTCAGCAGATCGCCGAGGCCGGCGCGCGGCATGAACCGCGGCCGTCTCGATGGCTGCGATGCATCCGCGACGGTCATGAAGACCCTCCGCGTTCCGGTGTTGCGTCAGCCGCGAACAAGTCGAGCAGTTGTAATCGCGTGGCGAGCAGACGAACGGACAGAGCCGTTGCCAGACGACGCATCAAGGAATACCCCAACTCATGATCCTCGTCGCAAGCCCGGGCCAACGCCGCGCCCGACATCTCGATCAGCTCAACGTGATCTTGAGCGATGGCCGTGGTGGTCATGCGTGCATTGCCGACCAACGTCGACCACGCGAGCATTTCCCCCGGACCGAGCGTGAGCAGTTGAGTGCAGCCCCGACTCGCAATGCACATTTGCAGAACCACATGCCCCGTGTGGAGCAAGTAGAAGCGGTCATGGTGTTCTCCTTCGCGAAAAATCACCGTCCCTGCTCGGAATCGCTGCAAGGACGCGAAGCTTGCCAGACGCCGTACGATTGGCTCGGAAAATCCTTCGGCAAATGATGTTTCACGAATGGCTTGAGCGAGCTCAGCTGAGTCCATGGTCGCGCGGCTCGAGTCTGTCGGGCCGTCTCCAACAGATATTGTTCCGGCCGTCTGCGGTGCAATCGGCGTTCCGAGGCCCGTAAAGCGAGCAATTCAGCCCCTTAGACTCGTCCGTCGCACCGTAGGTGAGCCTAACGGGCACACTCGACATGTGCAATATCGCACGCATTGATTGCGTCTGGTCGTGACATCGATGCTTCGGACTCTGTCCGTTCGTCCGGCATACAAAGTGCACCTGCCTAAGTCCTTCAAGCGAGAGAACTCCCTGCTGCAATACATTCGAAACGAGCATCGATCATGTCGACAGCATCCCAAACCATGCAGTTTAGCGAGATTGGCATTGACGATGTGAAGCTCGTCGGTGGCAAGAACGCCTCGTTGGGCGAGATGGTCCGCGAACTCGTGCCGCGGGGGATTCGGGTTCCCGACGGCTTTGCGATCACAGCCGAGGCGTATCGCGGCTTTATTCGGGCCAATCACCTCGACGCCGAGATTCGACGTATTCTCGGTGATCTCGACACGCGCGATCTCGATAATTTGCGGAGCCGTGGTAGCCAGGTACGGCACTTGATTCTTGGTGCCCCATTCCCTGGTGACCTCGAAGCGGCAATCATCGCCGCGTACGAGCAACTCGAACGTTCGGCCGGAGTCACCCCTGGTGGAGAGCGGCTCGACGTTGCGGTGCGTAGTAGCGCCACGGCCGAAGACCTTCCCGATGCCAGTTTCGCCGGGCAGCAAGAGACCTATCTCAATGTTCAAGGACCGACGTTGCTGCTCGACACCTGTCGCCGTTGCTTTGCTTCGCTGTTCACCGATCGTGCCATCAGCTACCGAGTCGACAAAGGTTTTGACCATTTTCAAATCGCGTTGTCGGTCGGAGTGCAGCGGATGGTGCGAAGCGATCTGGCTTGCTCGGGCGTGATGTTCTCGATCGATACCGAGACGGGTTTTCCCGACGTGGTGTTGATCAACGCGGCCTATGGCCTTGGCGAGAATGTCGTGCAAGGCTCGGTGAATCCCGACGAGTTCTATGTTTTCAAACCGACGCTCAAGCAAGGGCATCGGCCTATTCTGCGGCGCGTGCTCGGCAGCAAAGAGTTCAAGCTGATCTACGACGTCGGTGGTTCGAAGATGGTGCGGAATGTCCCCGTCCTGCCCGAGGATCGCGCACGCTTCGCACTGACCGACGACGAAGTGCTCGAACTGGCAGCTTGGGCAACGCGAATCGAAGAGCACTACAGCATGAAACGAGGTCGCACGTGTCCGATGGATATGGAATGGGCCAAGGATGGTCGTACCGGCGAGTTGTTCATCGTGCAGGCGCGTCCCGAGACGGTGCAATCACAGAAGCGGGCTGACACGCTCGATACGTACCATCTTGCTAAACGCGGCGAGGTGCTCGTCACAGGCCGGAGTGTGGGAGAAAAGATCGCCACCGGGCCGGTGCGAAAGATCCAGAATGTGCAGCAACTCGACGTGTTTCGCCCAGGCGACGTGCTCGTGACCGACAAGACCGACCCCGATTGGGAGCCGATCATGAAACGAGCGGCGGCGATCGTCACCAATCGCGGCGGCCGCACCTGTCACGCGGCCATCGTGAGCCGCGAACTCGGCTTGCCCGCGATTGTCGGCGCAGAAAACGCGACCGACAAGCTCACCGATGGGATGGTGGTGACGGTCTCGTGCGCCGAGGGAGACACCGGTTATGTCTACTCGGGCGAGCTTCCGTTCGATGTGCAGCACGTCGATCTCGCCGGCATGTCCAAGCCGCGAACCAAAATCATGATCAACGTGGGCAATCCCGACGAAGCGTTCTCGCTGAGTTTTTTGCCCAACGACGGCGTGGGCCTCGCGCGGATGGAATTTATTATCAGCAATCACATCCGGGTCCATCCCATGGCGCTTGTGCAATACGATCGGCTGACCGACGTTGCGGTGAAAACCGAGATTGATCGCATCACGCGTGGCTACACGGACAAGCCGCAGTTCTTTGTCGATCGATTGGCCGAAGGGGTCGGCATGTTGGCGGCGGCGTTTTATCCACGCGATGTCATTGTACGGATGAGCGATTTTAAGACGAATGAGTACGCCAATCTGGTCGGTGGCGCCACATTCGAGCCGAAGGAAGAGAACCCCATGATCGGCTTTCGTGGCGCGTCGCGCTATTACGATCCACGCTACCGCGACGGCTTTGCCTTGGAATGTCGGGCGATGCGCAAGGTGCGCGACGAAATGGGGCTCAAAAATCTCAAGCTCATGATTCCGTTCTGTCGTACCGTCGAGGAAGGGCGACGCGTACAGGCCGAAATGGCCAAGCACGGGTTGCAGCGTGGCCAAGAGGGGCTGGAGCTTTACGTGATGTGCGAGATTCCGAGCAATGTGATCAGTGCCGCCGAGTTTGCCGAGATATTCGACGGATTCTCTATCGGCTCGAACGATCTGACGCAGTTGATCTTGGGAGTCGATCGCGATTCGTCCATCGTCGCGCATGTATTCGACGAGCGCAATCCGGCGGTGATGAGTGCGATTGCCTCGGCGATTCGTGCGGCGAAACAAGCGGGGCGAAAGATCGGCATCTGTGGCCAAGCGCCGAGTGATTATCCCGAGTTTGCTCAGTTCTTGGTGCAGGAGGGGATCGACAGCATTTCGCTCAACCCCGACGCCGTGCTAAAAACCACGCGCAGCGTGCTCGAGGCCGAGCAACCGCGATAATCCCAGGTGGACCGATAAACTTGGCCGCGGTCGCTGTGCATGTCTGAAGTGGATCTCGTTTTTGGACGACGGGGTCCACTTCAATTCATTGCCGGAGACGATGCAACTACCCGTATTGGTTCCACAATTGACGTTGGAAGCAGAAGTACGAAGGTCGCGGTTTGCCACCAGTAACGCTTGGTGGCCCTGAAGACAACAATCCCACTGACGATAAGTACGTACAACTCGCTCAACGGCCAAAAAAGACAAGCACCCCACACTCTCAGTAGTGCAAGCAGGAAATATTCCAATCGATACCATGCCCGAGCCATTCGCGACGGTGCTACCACATGACTTTCCTACACATGGCCAACCAGGGGTTGCGAATCGTCAGTCGTCGGTTGTTGTCGGTAGAACATTAAACGCCTACCACGCCTTGAGTCATTGTATCAATAATCGGCGATCGAGCCGTCGGGGTACCGGCCGCGGGTGGGCCATTCGGGTTTGCGCGGCATTTTGTTCAACTCGGCCAAGCGCGCTTCGTCGATCTCGCAGCCGATGCCCGGCTCTTGCGGCAGCGAGGCATAACCCGCCTCGTCAACCGTCCAGCTCTTCTTGACCAACCCCTTGGGCGTGATGCTCGGGTAGTACTCGTGGATCAGGAAATACGGAATCGACGCGCTGGCGTGCAGGCTGGCCGTCGTGCCCAGGTCGGTCGTCACACAGTGCGGCGCGAGCGGTACTTGATACGCCTCGCCAAGCGTGGCGATCTTGCGAAGTTGCGAAATGCCACCGGTATGGGCGCAGTCGATTTGCAGAATATCGGCGCAGCCTTCCTGTAAGTACGCAATCACGTCCCAGATGGTGCGTGCCTGCTCACCGACGGCCAGCGGAATGTTAATGGCCTGCTTGAGTCGCTTGAACACTTCGATGTTGCCCGGCACGGCGGGCTCTTCGATGTACAGCAAATCGTAGGGCTTGACGGCCGAGGCGAACTGAATCAGGAACGGCGGCGGCATCGCGCAATGGGCGTCGAACATCACGAGCCCGTCGGGCCCGACCTGCTGCCGGGCGCGCTCGATCATTTTGACAAAGCCCTCGATCTGCGCCGGCGTGCCCGAGAAGGGTTGCGGCCCCGCCCCGACCTTGGTGGCCTTGGCCGATGGATACACGCGCACCTTGTCGCGCGTGGGGCCGCCAAGCAGCCGATAGACTGGCACTCCCCAGAGCTTGCCCGTGATATCCCACAGCGCCATGTCGATGCCGGCGAGCGTGTGGGTCATAAAGGGACCGCCGCGAATGTCGCGGTGCGAGCGATAAATTTTCTGCCACAGATATTCGATTCGCGTGGGGTTCTCGCCGTCGATCAACTCGAAGAGCGAATGCACGAGCGCCGAAGCGACATTGACCTCAAGCTGATCGATCTCGCCCCAGCCGGTGACACCGTGGTTGGTTTCGAGTTTGATGTAAACCTTGTGATTGAACGGCGTCGGAGTGATCTTGGTGATTTTGATGCTCGACGTGCGATCGGTCACGTTGGCGGCCGGGTTGTCGGCGGCGCTGACCGAGTCGGTCAAAATCGTCTGAGCGGCGGCGACCGCGCCGAGCGAAGTGAGCAACTGACGGCGATTCCACATGATGGCGATTCCAGCAGGGGAGGGCAGGGGGGCATTGAATGCTGCCGCCGATTGTAAGCGGAACGGGGGAGAGGGGGAATAATTTTGATGCCGAGCGTGCTCGATCAATCTGACCTGGGACGTGAGTCCCAGGATAACGGAGCGAAAGAGTATGGGATCGCTGAATGGGCAATCTTATCGGGGGCTCACGCCAAGCGGCCCGGTGTAGCTAGACCCCGCGAATTGTTGTTGTCTTACGGGGCGATTTAGGCCAAAATAAACGTCCCGCCCGAGTGGTTCGTTTACCCGCCCCCGGTTCATCTGCCTGCCCCGTATGCTTGCTCAACGCTGGTTCGTTTTTTGTGTGCTGCTTTACTCGCTGACTGCGTCATTCGATGTGGCTCAGGGTTACGAGGCGGCGCCGTCGTTCGCGCTCTCCGGTAGGGCGTTTCTGGTCAAGCATTGCGTGCGCTGTCATGGGGCGAACATGCCCAAGGCCGACCTGGCCTTGCACACCCTGACCGACGAGACGGCGGTGCTCAAGTTTCGCAAGCGCATGGAGACCGTGCTCGACATGGTCGAGGCTGGTGAAATGCCCCCGACCAAGGAGCCTCGGCCGACCGCCGACGAAATCTCCGGCTTCTTGGCCTCCGTCCGCGGTCTCTACGAAAAGGCCGACACGAGCGGCGCGGTCGACCCCGGCCGGATCACCATGCGTCGACTCAATCGCTCGGAGTACAACAACACGGTCCGCGATTTGTTGCTGGTCGATTTTCAGCCGGCCGAGGATTTTCCGCCCGATGACGTGGGACACGGCTTCGACAATATCGGCGACGTGCTAAGCGTCTCGCCTCTCTTGATGGAACGTTATCTGGCTGCGGCCGAGACCATCTCCAACCGGGTCATTCTGGCCGACATCCCCAAGCCCTCGAAGCGCTATCTGTCGGGCCGATACTTGCAGCCGAACAATGCCCAGACCTCGCAAGGTCGTTTCCGGCAGATGGACGTGACCTCGAAGGAACCGGTGCATGCGGGCCCTTTCACCGCGGCGGGAGATTACCTGAAGTTCACAGCCGATGCCGACCTGTTCTTTCGCGCCACGCTCTATGCCGAAACCAAGAGCACGGCTCCGGTCAAGGTCGTGTTGTTCATCTCGGGCAAGGACTTGAGCGAGGTCTCCAGCGACGCCGAAATCGATCAACTGCTGGGCGCTGCCGTGCCGCAGATGAAGCCGCTGAAGATCATGGGGACCTTCGAGATCACGGCCCGCGACGCGAAACAGCTGCAAACGATCGAAGTGCCGATTAATCACCAAGGCAAGATCACGAAAGCAGGAATCGCCTTGCTCAAAGGTCCCGAGGGGGACGAGCCCGCCAAGCTACACATCGAGAACCTGTGGAGCGAAGGGCCACTCGACACGCGGCCTGCCTCGCATCGAATGATCTTGGCCAGCGACGAGACCAAGACACCGCAACAACGGACGCGCGAGGTGCTCAACCGCCTGTTGCCGCGCGCGTATCGCCGACCGGTCACGAAGGACGAGATTGAATCGCTCGCGCGGTTTGCCGATCAGGCGGTGGCCGACGGCCAGAAATGGGAACTCGGCATGCGGCGCGTCGTGCAAGCCATGCTCTGCTCGCCGAAATTCTTGTTTCGCGTCGAGCTCGACCATCGCCCGCTGACGAGCGACTCGCGTCCGATTGACGAGCACCAGTTGGCTGCCCGATTGAGTTACTTCCTGTGGAGCAGCATGCCCGACGACGAGTTGTTCGACTTGGCTGGCAAGCGACAGTTGACCGCTCGGCTCGAAGAGCAAGTGCGTCGCATGTTAAAGGACCCCAAGTCATCGGCGCTGATCGACAACTTTGCGATGCAATGGTTGCAGTTGGGCAAGCTGCAAACGCTCTCCCCCGACGCGCAGTTGTTTCCCAACTTCAACGAGCCTTTGCGACAAGCGATGGTCACCGAGACACGCCTGTTCTTGCAAGAGGTGGTCAACCAAGATCGCAGCGTGCTCGACTTGATCGGCGGCAAGTACACGTATCTCAACAATCGACTGGCCAAGCACTATGGCATCGTCGACACGCTTGGCAATCGTGTGGGCGACAAGCCCAAGCTGCGGGGGCAGCCCCTGCAATCGCCCAATTTTGTTCGGGTCGAGCTGCAAGGGGACGAGCGGGCCGGGCTGTTGACCCAGGCCAGCATTCTCACCGTAACATCGAACCCGACGCGCACCTCCCCCGTCAAACGGGGTCGCTGGGTGCTCGAGCAAATCCTCGGCACGCCGCCGCCGCCGCCGCCACCCAACGTGCCGGATCTCGAACAGCAAAAGGGACAGCTCACCGGGTCGCTGCGCCAACGGATGGAACAGCACCGCAAGAACCCGGCCTGCGCTAACTGTCATGCCCGCATGGACCCGATCGGGTTTGCCTTTGAGCACTTCGACGCGGTGGGCGCGTACCGGCAAAAAGACGGCGAGTTTGACATTGATGCCAGCGGGACTTTAACGGACGGGCGAAATATCCAGGGCCCCGCCGGTCTGCGCGAGGTATTATTAGAGAAGAAAGAGCTGTTCACCCGATCATTATCGGAGCAGATGCTGACCTACGCCCTGGGACGGGGACTTGAGTATTACGACAAGCGTGCCGTCGACCGAATGGTTGCCGCGGCGGCCAAAGACGATTACAAATTCTCTCGGTTGGTTATTGAGATTGTGCGGAGCGACCCGTTCCGCCTGCGTCGAGGAAAGGAAACTACGCCATGAGTTACGCTCAACCGCTGTCACGTCGTCGTGTGCTGCAAGGCTTGGGGGCGGCCGTCGCGCTGCCGTGGCTCGAAGCGATGGGCCCCGTCGCGGCCTGGGCCGCCACCGGCGAGCGCCGCGCAGCCGCCGCTCCCAACCGGATCGCCTTCCTGTACGTGCCCAACGGCATCAACATGGAAGACTGGACCCCCGGCTATGAAGGCCCGCTCGGCGAGTTGCCCTCGATCCTGAACGAGCTTAACGCGCACAAGCAAAACATCAACGTGCTCACCGGCCTGACGGCCGACAAGGCCCGCGCGCACGGCGACGGCGGCGGCGACCATGCCCGCGCGCTGTCAGCGTTCCTCACCGGGGCGCAGCCCCGCAAGACCGACGGTACCGACATCCGCGCGGGCGTGAGCGTCGACCAGGTCGCCGCGGCTCGCATCGGTGAAATGACTCGACTCGCCTCGCTCGAAATCGGCTGCGACGCCAGCAACATGGCCGGCAATTGCGACTCGGGCTACAGCTGCGTGTATAACTCGACCATGTCGTGGCGCTCGGCCACGCAGCCGATCCCCAAAGAGTCGAACCCCAAGCTCGTGTTCGAGCGGCTCTTTGGCGGTGCCGGCGACAGCAACCGCGCCCAACGCGACGCCCTGCGCAAGAGCATTTTGGATTTCGTGCGCGATGACTCGGCTTCGCTCGCCAAGCAACTCGGCGCCAACGATCGCCGTAAGCTCGACGAGTACTTCCACGCCATTCGCGATATCGAGCAACGGATCGTCCGCGCGGCCAAGCTTCCCGAGGTCAAGAAGCCCGACATGGCCGCCCCCGAGGGGATTCCCAAGGACTACGAAGAACATTGCCGATTGCTCGCCGACCTGCTCGTGCTCGCCTTTCAGGCCGACGTAACCCGAGTGAGCACGTTTGTGCTGGCCAACGAGGGGAGCAACCGCCCATACTCGTTCATCGGCGTGAGCGAAGGGCACCACGACCTGTCGCACCACGGCAACGACAAGACCAAGAAGCAAAAGATCGCCGAGATCAACCGCTTCCACGTGCGTCAGTTGAGCTATTTGCTTGGCAAGCTCAAGCAAGTCAAGGAAGGGAGCGGCACGCTCCTCGATCATAGCCTGATTGCCTACGGCAGCGGCAATAGCGACGGCAACGCGCACAATCACGACAATCTGCCCGTGTTGCTCTGCGGTGGCGGCGGCGGCACCGTACAGACCGGCCGACACATTCGCTACCAGAACGAGACGCCGCTCAACAACCTCTGGCTCTCGATGCTCGAACGGATCGACGTCCGCGTGCCGTTCTTGGGCGACAGCTCCGGCGCGCTCGCGGGCCTCAACGGGTAAGCCGCTCATTCGGTTGAACATCGCTGCGACAAATGACAGACGATTGGCCGGAAATGAACGCGAATGAGAAATAGGGAACAGCGACTGCGGCTGGATTATTTCCGTGCATTCGCGTGCATTTCCGGCCGTTGACTTGAGCCTCCGCAGTGATAATTCGCCAGCTTCCCGCCGTCCGTTGCAGGCGCTAGACGGGCTCAATTCTGAATTTCATCTGGCACCACAAAGCAGACCACCGTGCTCCCACGGTGACCGAGACTCGATCACGGTCGGCCGGGGTCCCAACCGGGGAGCGCGGCCGCTTGCTTCACCCACCGCGCCAACTGTGCCTCGTTCAACGCGTCCCCTTCGTGGATGTCGATCCAGCGCGCGTCTCGGCTCTTCGGCGTGCCACCCGGCGGCACGGGGCGCAGGGACGTGCCCCGAAAGAACGTCACCTTCACATAACGGGTAAAGACGTGGAACCCCAGGAACCAGCCGTGCCCTTCAATACCATACAAGGGGGTGTTCCACTTCACGGCCTTGCGAACGTCGGGCACGCTACGCACGATGAGCGCATCGAGGCAGCGTCCGACGTTGCATTTCCAGCCCGGCATGGCTGCAATGTATGCCTGCACGGGAGCGTCGCCGTCGGCTTTAGCGATCTGCGGGTTGCCGCCGGAGAGGAGTTTTGGTTGCGCGGCCTGACGGGCCTTCGACGCCGACGGCGATCGTTGGGCCCGCTTCGCGCCGGCCCGATTGGGCGCAGAGTGCGTTGCGACCCGCGCCGTTTTTTTGGACGTCTTGCCAGCCATCGTAGTCGTTTCCAGGAATAGCGTGATGCTTAGAAGATGTCGATGGGACGAGTTTATTGAGGCTCAGGTTATGAAGTTAACAGGACGACCAACGGGAGTCCGTAAATACCGGCCTCGCGTTGCTCGGC
>CAZZBK010000023.1:0-47886 GCA_964652155.1 uncultured Planctomycetaceae bacterium
GGCGTCGGGGCGAGTCGGGTGCGCGACTTGTTCAAGACCGCCAAGGAAGCATCGCCATGCATTCTGTTCATCGACGAAATCGACGCGGTCGGTCGAGTGCGCGGCGCGGGGCTCGGCGGCGGACACGACGAGCGCGAGCAGACCCTGAATCAAATCCTTAGCGAGATGGACGGCTTCACCCCGACCGAGGCGGTCATTGTGCTGGCGGCGACCAATCGGCCCGACGTGCTCGACCCCGCACTGCTGCGACCCGGCCGGTTCGATCGGCACATCACGGTCGATCGCCCGAACCTCAAGGCGCGCGAGGCGATTTTTAAGGTCCATGTGCGCGACGTGCCACTGTCAGATGACGTCGATCTGCAACGCCTGGCTTCGGCGACCGTGGGCCTGACCGGGGCCGACATCCGCAACCTGGTCAACGAGGCCGCCCTGTGGGCCACGCGGCAGAACAAGACCCAGGTCGACATGGAAGACTTCGAGGCGGCGCGCGACAAGATCCTGATGGGTCCGAAGCGCGACGAAGTGCTCAGCGGCAAGGAAAAAGAGATGACCGCCTATCACGAGGCGGGTCACGCGCTGCTGGCGTGGCTGCTGCCCGGTGCCGATCGGGTTCACAAAGTGACCATCATCCCGCGCGGTCGAGCGCTCGGCGTCACGCAACTGCTCCCCGAAGAAGACCGACTGAACATTGGCGAGCGGGACCTGCGCACTCGACTGGCGTTTATGCTCGGTGGCCGCGCGGCCGAGAAGCTCGTGTTCGGCGAGTTTAGCGCCGGTGCCGAGGACGACCTGAAACGCGCCACGCAACTGGCCCGCCGCATGGTGACCCACTGGGGCATGAGCGAGCGGATTGGCCCCGTGGCGTATCGCACAAGTGAAGAGCACCCGTTCTTGGGACGCGAGATCGTCGAGCAGCGCGAGTTCAGCGACCAGACCGCGCGCGTGATCGACGAAGAGGTGACGAGCATTTTGCACACTGCCTCGGATCAGGCGATGAAGATGCTCACGGCCCAGCGCGACAAGCTCGACAAGCTGTCACAAGGATTGCTGGACAAGGAAATCCTCGACGATCATGAGATCGAAGAGATCATCGGACCGCCGACCGAGCGTGGCTCGGGGAGCGAGCGGATACTGACCGTGGGCAAAAGCGGTCCCGTGAAGTGAGGCCATTCGTTCGCCGCGCTCTCGATGCGTGAGCGCGTGACGATGGTCGATCGATGGGTTGGTTGATGCTCAGAGTGCATTATTGAGGTTCATATAATTAAGTTAACAGGACGACCAGCGGGAGTCCGTAAATACCGGCCTCGCGTTGCTCGGCCTATTAAGTTCATTATCTGAGGATCAATAGCCACAATGAACGCAAAGCGACGCAATAAACAACGAAGACCTTGATCGGACACGTGCGGCGATGACGCCATGAATGACCGAAGGTGTCGGGGCAGAGTGTTTCGTTCCCTGCAATCCCCTTCTGATCTTTTTGCGTCCCCTTGTGTTCTTTGTGGCGACAGATGCCTGCTCCACGCTTGCACGAGCAGCTAACGTGAAGCGAGCCGATCGCGTGTGTTGCCTGTACGCATCAGGGATGTTTTTCGGCATCATGGACCGCGCTGACTTAATGTCTTGGGGTAATTTGCAAATACTGTAGTGGCATTGACTTGCGCTGCTATTGCTGTGATGAGTCAAGCGTTGGCATTGCGGTTGCTCTTGGGTCTAGGCGTGGAAATACCTTGCGCCGCTCGGAGTGACCCCCAACGATGCTGCACGTCTCCGAACTACACGACCTCGCGGCCCTGAGCTCGCGCCATTTGATCTGGAAGCTGTTGCACTTTCAGACCGCGCAGGCCACGTTCCTGCAATCGATTCATTGGTGGCGCCACCTGCTCGAGCGCGGCGACTTGACGTGCCGCGTGCTGTGCGCCGAGTTGGACGGCGAGACGATCGGGCTGCTGCCGTTCATCGGCGAGCTGCACGAATCGGCGACGCGAACGTGGCGCACGACGCTCAACAGCTTGGCCTGGCCGGTGATGCCGTTGGGCTCGAACCCGACGGCCACCTGGGCCGCGGTGTGCCGACAGTTGGCCCATCAGACACAGAGCGGCGACGTCGTCGAGCTGCGTTGGATCGAGCGTGAAGGGCTCGATCAGGGTCGGGCGCACACGGCGCTGCGTCAAGTGGGCCTGGAGCCGAGTGTCGAGCAAGCTTCGACAGCGCGGATTGACATGGGCGAGTCGTGGTTTACCTATTGGGCCACGCGCGACCGCTTGTGGCGCGCGGCACTCGAAGAGACCGAACGGCATGTGGTGCGCAACTCGTCGATCGAATACGTGCATTATCGCCCCGACGGGCGTATGGCCGGCGACGCCGACGAGCACTGGGACTGGTTGACACAGTGCGAGCAAATGCCCGCGGCGTCCATGCTCGGCAACCCGCGCATCGCCGAGTTGCTGCATGAGAGCGCGGTGAGCGCCGGCGCGCTCGATTGGCACTTGCTGTGGATCGACGAGCAGTTGGCGGCCTTTGCCTACGGCGTGCATGATCGCCAACGGGTCGAGTTGCTGTGGATGGCACAGACGTCGAGCGCGGCGCAAAATGGACTGCTGCTACGGTTGCTGAGGGCGATTCATGAGCGAGGATCGCGGCGCGTGACGCTGCCGATCGGCTCGTGGCCGCAATTTCGCGGCTGGAGCACCCGTCGGGCGACCTATGAGTCGTACCGTCACGAGCGGGCGGCGAGTCACTGGCTGCCGAAACTTCATTGGCCGAAATGGCTGGGCTCGCTGGCCTCGTCGACCCCGCGCGGATCGTAGAGCGCGGGCGGAGAGGGGGACAGTCACCTTTTTCTCGAAAAACTGGGACAGTTCTCGGGGGTTTCTCAGTCGCTGCGTTTAGAAGCGGAAGTGGAAGGTCTCGGTGAACCAGCGATAGAAGCGTGTCGAGAGGGACTCCCAGGGGACGCTGACCTTGGCGCGGCCGCGGAGGCCGGTTCGCAAGACGTGCAGTTTGTCCTCGATCGGATAGACCTTGATCTGGTAGGAGGTGATCAAGGGGCGTTCGTTGCCCGACTCGTCGGCCTTGCTGGCGACTTCGCCGCCCCCCTTGTTGAGCAGATGCTGGGGGACCGTGTGGAGATTGTAGGTCGACTTCTCCTGCACGATGCCGTGGAACGTCTCGCCTGGCAGTTCATCGAGTTGCAGTTCGACCGGCTGCCCGATCTGGATCAGTTCGATCTCGGATTGCTCGATGACCATCAGGGCTTCCATTTGGTAGGCTTCGCCGATGCGGCAGAACAAGGTCCCTTCGCTCAGCGTGGCACGTTCGTTACGTGGAGCAAACGGCGAGCCGTGCCAGGAGGGGAGTTCCTTCTCGATTTTGCGATGGGGCATCTCGGGGGGCGGCAACACGGTGCCGTCCTTGGGAGCGCGGAGCACGAGCCGATCGAGGTCGATCTTGCGTTCCTTGAGTTGCTCGCGCACCGAGGCCAACGCCAGCTCGTAGCTGGGCAACTGGGCGGCGGCCTGGTCGTTGCGGGCCACGAGGTATTCCTGCATGAGCCCCTTGACGCGGGCTTCCTGGTCGAGCCGTTGGCGCTCGAGTTCGTAATAGCTGATTTCCAGATCGTCATTGGTGAGGATGGCGAGCGGCTGCCCCTGGGTGACATAGTCGCCGGGCTTGACGAGCGCCTTGAGCTGGCCGGTCACCTCGACGAACACGCTGGCCGCGTCGTGCGGTTCGAGTTCGAACGCCCCGTGTACGCGGTGGGGCAACGGCACGTACATAAATGCGAGCACCAACAGCGCCACGCCGGCGATGGAGGGGTAGAGATTGGCCTTCTTGACCATGTCGGAGCGTCCCGGGGTCAACAAAAACTTGCCGAGTTTCCAGAGTGGCATACCGAACATCCCCCACAGCGAGAGCACCGCCAGCGAGCGACCGATGATCTCGAGTCGATACGGGCGGAAGGCATTGTTCATGAACAGCAAAATTGAGAACACGACCAGCCAACGATACACAAACGACGCCACCGCATAGACGGCGAACAGAAAGCGATGTTGCCGGGGCAAGAATGGGTCGTCGGGCACTTCGAGGCCCATGAAAATCCAGCCGCTGTAGCGGGTCAGAATTTCGTTCGACTTCTGGCTCAGGTTCGGAATTTCCAGGATATCGGCGAGGATGTAGTAGCCGTCGTAACGCAGCAGCGGATTGCCATTGAAGACGACCGTGCTCACGGACGAGACGAACATCGTGCTCAGGCAGATATTGTGCAGCAAGCCGGGCTGCGTGTACCACCAGATCCAGGTGGCGAACGAGGCGATGATGAGCTCGACGTACATGCCGCCGGCGCCGATGGCCGCGCGGTGCCATTTGTTCGGCAGCATCCAGGAGTCGGACACATTGCAGAACAAGCAGGGCGTGAAGACGAGGAACATGATCCCCATCTCGTGACACTCGCCGCCGAAGTGTTTGCACGTGAGCCCATGCCCGAACTCGTGCAGCACTTTGGTGACCGCCAGCACCACGGCGAGCCAGAAGGCGTTGCCGACCGTGAAGAACTGATGGAAGGTGGGGAGCTTCTCGCGGAAGTCTTGAAAGTTGACCGCGACGAGCAACGACGAGCAGGTGATGAAGATCAGCGCGAGGATGACCGTCGTGGGGTGGTAGAACCAGGCCATGCGCGGGGCGAGCCAGTTCAGGAACCGTTCGGGGTTCCAGCCCCGAAAGCGGATCGACAAGAAGTTCATCGCCGCCGAGGAGAACTCTCCCCAGCGTCGCTTGCTGTGGCGTTCGAGCAGGTGGAAAGCCTGTCCCGCCGAGTCGGAGATGACCAGCCCCGCCTTGTGCAGGGTGCCGAGGTACTGGCCCACCTCTTCGAATTTGATCTTCTGTGGGGGAAACTCGGCCTCGAACGCTTCCTTGATGTCTTGCAGGCTCGTTGCGCCGTCGAGCAGGTTGAGGATGAAGTACTCCTCTTCCTGGAAGCGATAGTAGTGCAACCCGACCGGGTCCTTGATGATCCAGTACGAGCGTCCCTGATACCGCTCGCGTTTGGCGATCAGGTCGGGTCGCTTGCGCAGCGAGAGCTTGCGCGAGGTGCTGGATGTCAGGCTTTCGGCCAGAGTCGCCATACGCTCTGCTCACCCGTCGACAAACGTTGTCGCAGGGCTCGCGCTCCTCGCTTTACTGTCGGGTGACGGGTTGCTGGGCCAGAGGCGCGGGCTGGATGTCCATCACCACCTCGACACCCGGCCGCAACAAGAATTGACCGTTCTCAACGCGATTTTCCACCTCGCACCAGACGCGATACTGGCCGCCGGCCTGAATCAGTGGGCTGACGAACGTGATCTTGCCGGCGAAGTTCTCTTCGCGGCCGCCGGGCATTTTGCAGCGCACGGTCACCGTGCGATTGGCGATCTCGACCGGGTTGTGCTGCACGTAGTCGAGGATCGCGGCGACGCGGAGCTTTTTCAGCCCGACGACGCGGAAGACCGCATGACCGGGTTCGATCCATTCGCCGGGTCGCGACAAAATCTCGACCACCTCGCCCTCGATCGGCGAGCGGATCTTGCGGCGATCAATTTGCTCCTCGGCCAGCGACACTTTCGCCGCCGCGCCGTCCTTCTCCTTGACGCTCACTTGCAGGTCGTGCGATGCTTTTTCGATTTGCAGTTCGGCCTGCTTGGCTTCGAGTTGCTTCTTGGCCAGTTCGATGGCCGTGAACGTGCCGCGGACTTTGTCGGTCGCCTCTTTACTGCGATTGTAGTCGGCCTCGGCCACGCGGAAGGTCGCTTCGGCGTAGCGGACATTGACGTTGTTTTCGGATTTGATCTTGGCCACTTCGAGCTCGGCCACCGCGACGTCGCGCTGCAACTGCATGAGCCGATCGTTGACCTGCCCCAGCAGTTGATCCTTCGTGACGAGCATTCCTTCCTTGACCTCCAGCGAGCGGAGGATGCCGGACTCTTGCGAGGGGACCTGAATGTCGTCGATGACCGACACCAGGCAGCGCTCGATGCGGACGACGCCGGTGGGCTTCGAGGGCCCGGCCGGCAACGGCAGTTGCGAGAGCGTCAAGAGCACGAGCAGACCAACGTTCATACTTGCCTCGTCGATCAGAATACTTTGAACAAAATCTTCTTGCGAATCCAGGCGATCAGGTCATGGAACAAGCAGAAGTAGATGGGCTGCTGACCGCAGTGGACCTTGGCCGCCACGTCGGCACCGGGCCGCAATTGCTTGAGATTCTCTTGGAACTCGTTCTTGTCGATCGCCACCTTGACGAGCACCGTGTTCCCTTCCTCGCCGCGGATCTCGGCCGACCAGTGGACGTTCGTCACATGGCCGTGATAGGTGACACTCGAATCGGTCGCCGAGTGATAGGTGACTTCCAAGTCGTGCTTGATCTCGGCCTGGGCCTTGGCCAAGTAGCCCATGCGATCTTCCGACATCTTCAACTCGACCTCCCAAGCGCCGCTGCCGTCGGCCACGTTGAGCACGGCCTGGCCGGTCTTGACCGGGCGATTACGCAGCAGCTTCTCAACGTCCCAGGTGGTGATGACACCATCGGCCGGGGCGACGATCGTGAGCTTTTGCAGCTTCGTTTGGTACAGGGCAATCTGATTTTGCAGGCTGATGAGCTGTTCGCGGAGGGTGTGCAATTCGCCTTCGAGACGCACCTTCTCCTCGGTCGACAGCTTGCGGTTCTTGTCGCTCAGGGCCTTGGTCGTCGTGCCGAGCTTGGCATTCGTGACGTTCAGCTCGCCCGTCTTCTCGGCCAGTCGGGTCGCCAACTCGGCGTTTTGCAGCTTGATGAGCGGTTCACCCTTTTTGACCGCTTGGCCGTGCTCGACCAGGATTTGCTGGATGATGCCGTCGACTTCGGCGAACACCTCATAGCGCGTGACCGGCTGGAGCGTGCCGACGCTGTGCAGCTTGAACTCGTAGGGCACGAAGATCATCACGATCAGCAACACCAGCGCCACGATCGCCGCCGAGATCGTCTTGGGCAGGTGCCGGGCTTCCATGATGACGCGGCTCTTGCCGATCGCCCGCCACACCGGCATTAGAAACAGCTCGTCGTGTTCGAGGGCGTTGGCCATCGCCGTGCAGCTATGTTCGCACACCACATTGACGCGCTGCATAAACCCTTCGCGCGGCCGAGTGTCTTCGATCTGTTCGATAATCAGCGCGCCCAGCGGCAACACCGGCAGGTCGTCCGGTTTTTTCTCTTTGCCGGGCGGGTCGGGCTTGCGCAGCGGGATGACCGCGATCTGCTTGGTGTGCGAGTCGTCGACATAGGCCTGCACCGCGTCTTCGATCTGCGGGGCCAAATCGGCCGTCTCGCCTGTGAACCACAGCGGTTCGCCGGCCGAGACCACGGCGCTGGCCAGTTCGCCCAACAGCATCACGGTGTTGGATCGCTTGTCGAACGTGTCTTGGCCGCTGATGGCGATGACGTGGCAGACCTTGCCCTTGCGAATGGCGACACTCACCCGATCGCACTGGATCAATCGGCGGCCTTCGTTGGCAATCGTGTAGGCGGCCTCCTTGGGCACGAGGCTCGTGTGGGCATAGCGTGTGAACTGTTCGAGCTGCGACCACAGACTTTGTCGATCGGTGAAATGTTGCAGTTGGCGATTCTTGACGAACTGGCTCGCCAGCTCGCACATCTGCGTCAGGAACCGCAAATAGCCCTTCTGGGTCTTGGGCTGCGGGTTGGGTCGCTGAAACACCTCGATCACTTGGTGGACCTCGTCGCCAATCTTGACCGGCGCGATCACCAACAGAAACTCGGTCGGATTGAAACCGTGCTCCTCGGGGCCACCGGTGCGCGGCGCGACGATGGCCGGTTCGCCGCTCGTAAAGCAGCGATGGATCAGCTTGCGATGGCTGATAATTTCGTCCTGATCGGCGAGTTGCGACTCGCGAAAGTTCATCTGAGCTTGCAGCTCAAGAGAGCCGCCGGCACCGACCTTCCACGTGACTCCGCCCACCGCCGCCAATGCCGCCACCACGCGCTGCAAATACTCGGGAAAAAACTCGTCGGCCGAGATATCACGACGCGACAGCCCCGCGATCTCGTCCACCAGGGCGCGAATCTGCTGTTGGGCCTGTTCGACCATCCGCGGATCGATCGATTCGTCTGTGCTCATACTGGCAATCGAGGTTCAGGTCATGAAGTTGATAGGACGACCAGCGAGAGTCCGGAAGCACCGGCCTCGCGTTGCTCGACCTGTTGAGTGCATTGTCTGACGTATCAATCAACTCGAGAGGCTCCGCGTGCCGTGGCACGCCACGAACCGAAAGTGAACAACGCAATTGTGGGACCGAATTAGCGAACATTCAACATAACCCTATACGGCTCAGGGGTCCAGAAATGGTTGGGAAAAATACCGAATTTAACTATTGTTCTCGTAATGACTTGGAGCAAACGCCGGTCGATCTTGCCGATTGCAGCAATTGCTCCGCCTGGAACACGCGTGGGGTGGGCTCACGCGTTACGCGGGTGTGGTAAGTTACCGTGGTGGGTGGCTGGCGTTTTGCACTGCAAAACCCGGCGCGAGGCGTTTGACTCGGCCACAGAGCGGGCCGGGGTTTGCTATGCAAACCACCAGCCACCCTGCTGCCACCGACCGATGCTCCGTGAGCCTTCGAGAAGCTCGCGCTCGGGTTCACGCGGCCCGACGCATCGGCACAGGAGTAGCGTGCTGAGGCGTGGTGACCGGCGCGGTCCGCGCGGCCTCACGCGCTTTGATCCCCCGCACGTAACACAACCGGCAGGGCTTGTAGACCCGTCCGCCACAGCCGTGGCACCGTTCGGGCGTGCCGAGTTGTTCGCCCAGCGGGTCGTCCTCGTCGTGCAGCTTGAGTCGCGGCTGCCAGCGGCCGTGCAAGATATTCGACACGCTGGCGCGACTGATACCCAACTGGCGAGCCAGCGCGCGGTGCGAAAGTTGGCTCGTCTCCCCGAGCCGTCGGACCTCAATTGCCAAATCCATCGTGATCTTCATCATCGTGCTCCCATCCAAAAAGTTCGTCGTCGTCCGCGTCGTCATTCAATGGCTCGTCCTCATCGTCCCAGTCGAGGTCGTCCTCGTCGTCGGCCGTGAAATCGTCGTCGAAGTCGTCGTCGAAATCCTCGTCGTCTTCGTCATCGGGGCGTTCCCACCAAGCGGGTTCATCGAGCGTGTTGCGGCTCGCTGGGCGGCTCAACAGGGGTCTGGGCCATGGCCGGTCGAAGTTCATCGCTGCCTCCTGAGTCGAGTATTGGGCCGGGGCGCGTCGTTCAGCGGCGGTCGCCCCCGCACGAGGGCATCTTAGGATTCAGGTGGCCTACTTTCGATCATAAAAATGTACAAAAATATGAATTTATTTTTCACTTATTATCGACATTTGCTTGGTAATTAAGTACGATGGCCTGGTCGACGTAGCATGATTATGTCCATTTATTATGAGATCACGACGATGACCTTGGTCCCGTTCTCTCCCGCCGAACTCGACGCCCTGGCGTGGCGATTTTTCGATTTAGCCGCGACGGTGCGCAAGTTGGCGGCGAGCACTCGAGCCGAGCAACTCGACGACGTGCAACTGCATGGCCAGAAGCTCGAGGTCTGGCTGACGCACCTCGAGGCGTGGGCCCACGACGCCCGCGCGCGGCTCGATCAGGCCCAGCATCGCGCGGCGGGTGCGCGACGGGCGGCCGCGCTGACCGAGCCCGCGACGACGGTTAAGCCGCGCCGCCGCGAGCGATCGCGCCCCGACAAACGCTGAGTGACCGCTCGCGGCGAGCAACTCAACGGTTCGTGGAGCATCGATTGCGGAAGAAACGGACGGTCGGGCAGGGTGGCTGGTGTTTTGCATAGCAAACCCCGGCTCAGTTCGAAGCGGCGTCAAACGTCACTCGCCGGGTTTTGCTGCGCAAAACACCAGCCACCCAGCACGTTAGCGTTCGCACAACCGTATGGATGCACCGGTCCGCTTGTAACGATCGTGACGTTCTTGGCGGCGTGGCGAAAAAAACACATGAGGCGTTATCGCCCCGTCGATACTCATCCTCACGCATGGACGGTCGCGTAACTGCAGGATGTGTTCGTACTCTTCAGGTCAGAAAGATCCGTCCCATGTCTCCTGAGTGGATCAGCACCACGCTGCACGTGGTGTTTCTCGCGTTGTTGGCGCTCATTGGCGATATTGTCGTGCGCCCCGCCTCGTGATCGCCGCGAATGACCGAGCTATTCGGATGTGAGCGTGACCGCGTTGGGTGGCTGGCGTTTTGCGCAGCAAAACCCGGCGAGTGACGTTTGACGCCGCTTCGAACTGAGCCGGGGTTTGCTATGCAAACCACCAGCCACCCTGCCGCCAAGTAATCGCCGCGAGTGACTGCGCTATTCGGCAAAGGTGCCAAGCTGCGGCTGCTCGATGCGCGCGTACTCGGCAAACGCCAGGCTCACGCTCCGCGCGTGGTCGCCAGCATTAAAGTTGATCGTCGGCTGCTCGGCCAACCCCTGATCGCAATACGTCGGCACTTTGAAGAGCGAGCCGAAGGGGGGAATCGAGCCCGGCTTGAGCCCGGTCAGTGCGAGGACCTCGTCCGCCGTGGCGAAGCGCAGGCTCTTGAGTTGCTGCGCGGCGCGGATCGCCTTGCTGGCCAGTTTGCGATCGGCGCTGAGCACGAACATCACGAACGTCTGATCCGCCTTGCACACGAGCGCCTTCGCGCCGCTGGCGAGCGTGGTGCCTCGCACCCGGGCCGCCTCTTCGCTGGTGAATACCGGCTCGTGCTCGAGTGTCTGATACACGGCGCTGTGCCGGTTGAGCAGTTCCACGATGCGGTCAAAAACCGAGCGCGTGTCGGTCATTTCACACTCTCGATCCAATGTCGAAACGCGGCTTCGTCGACGTTGCGACCGCTGACGACAATCACAACGTCCCCGTCTCCCTTGAGTTGCGCCTGGCCACTGAGCACGGCGGCGAGCGCGATCGCCCCTGAGGGCTCGGATCGCACTCCGTGTTGCTCGTAGAGCCATTTCATCGCTTGTTGGGTGAGTTGATCGGGGATGGCCACCGCGGCGGTGAGATGCCGTTGCAAGATGGGCCAGTTATGCTCGCCGACATCGTAAGACAGCAGGCCATCGCAGATGCTTTGCGGACGCTCGACACGCAACCTGCGTTGGGCCACGAACGATTGTCGGAAGTCGTCGGCCCCGCTGGGTTCGACGCCGATGATCTGAGCGCGAGGGAAGCCATCGGCGATGGCCAGCGCGTGGCCAGCCATCAAGCCGCCGCCGCTTACTTGGCAGAGAAACTGCGACACGCCGCGACCAGCGCTCTGCAACTCGCTGACGATTTCCAGGCCGCCGACCCCGTTGCCGGCAATCACCTGCGGGTCGTCGTAGGGGGAGGCTTGCACGGCCCCTTCCTGCTCGGCGATCGCGCGCGTCAGCCGGTCCCGTTCGCCGGTCTCGTGATCGCGGGCAATGTCGTAGGTGCGAATCTCGGCGCCGAACGATTGAGTGATCAGGAACTTGGTTCGCGGCGCGGTGTTGGGCATCACGATGATAACCCGTTTGTGAAAATGATGACCGGCGAAGGAAATGCCCGCCGCAAAGTTGCCCGACGAATGGGCGGCCACCGGGCGATCACCGATCCGCGGCAGGTTGTGAGCCATCCAGTTCAACGCCCCCAGCACCTTGAACGACCCGACCGGGGTCCAGCCGTAATCCTTCAACCATACCCGGCGACTCGCGGGGAGCTTCAGTTCGCGTTCGAGCGCATAGGACCGTACCAGCGGGGCAGGAGACAAGCAGCCGTGGATCACCGCGGCGGCGCGGCGAACATCGTCCATGCTGGTCGCTAAGGGGGACATGGCACGCGATCCTCTCGTCAGAAATGAGCAAGTCGGACCATTCTAAGGGGCGACCCTCAGTCGAATCCACTCGCGAACCCCGGCGGGCCTCGTGCGGCTCGTATTGACCACGTGAGACTCAAGACAAGCGGGGCCCATCGATGTTACAATAGTGGTTTGTGCTCGACTCGTCACCCGTGGCTCGTTTTTGGCTATGCGATTGCTTCATATTGGCGACATTGTTGGCAAGCCGGGTCGGCAGATCGTCGTCGAGGCGGTGCCCAAGCTGATCCAACGCCAGCGGCTCGATCTGGTCGTCGCCAATGCTGAAAACGCCGCCGGGGGTTCCGGTCTGTCGCCGGCCAACTATCGCGAACTGATCGACGCCGGCGTCGACTGCATCACGCTCGGCGACCATATCTATCGGCGGCAAGAAATCGCCGCGGTCCTCGATCGCGAAGCGAACATCGTCAAGCCGGCCAACTATCCGGCCTCGGCGCCGGGCAAAGATCATGCGGTGGTCACCGCCCGCAACGGCTCACGGGTCGCCGTCATCAGCCTGCTCGGACGGGTCTTCATGCGCCCGGTCGATTGCCCCTGGGAGGCCATCGATCGCGTGCTCGCCCAGTTGAGCCCTGACATCCGTGTGAAGCTCGTCGACTTTCATGCCGAGGCCACGAGCGACAAGCAACTGATGGGACGCTACCTCGATGGGCGCGTCTCGGCCGTGCTCGGCACCCATACGCACGTACCGACCGCCGACGAAGGGGTGTTTCCGCTCGGGACCGCGTTTCAATGCGATGTCGGCATGACGGGCCCCTTTGAGAGCATCCTGGGGCGCCGCATCGATCGGGTCATGGAGACCACGCGCACGTTTCTCCCCACGCAGTTCGATGTGGCCAACGGCGACGTGCGGTTGTGCGGCTCGATCGTCGAGGTCGACGACAGCACGGGTCGAGCGCTGTCGATCGAGCGATTATGTGTCCGGCAGAACGAGATGGCTGCGTGGTAGACGAGAATTGCCGGCGTCGATGACTGAACTGCTCTTGAGTGCGATGGACGGTTCGACTATGGTTCCGCGCCCAACTCCTGACGAAGCTCGAATGGTCGAGGTCGAGGAGCGGCCCTTGAGCACGTCGACTCGCGGGGCCTGGGCGGGACTCGCGGCGCTGTTGCTAGCCTTGCTGGCAATCGCCGCCTGGCTCGACCCCAGCCCGTCTGGTCGCGGCACGCATCAGCAACTAGGTCTTCCTCCCTGTACGTTCTTGTTTCTCTTCGATCGACCGTGTCCGGCCTGCGGCATGACGACCTCGTGGTCGTATCTCATGCACGGCCAATGGGGCACGGCCTGTCGGGTGAACCTGGGAGGCACGTTGCTCGCGCTGCTGGCCATGAGCGTGGCGTGCGGGGCGCTCGCGATCGCCGCCACCGGCCGACGGCGTTGGGTGCCCGGCGAACGAACGTGGGCTCTGCTGGCATTAACGCTGGCCGTGATCACGTTCGTCGACTGGCTGCGTCGTGTCTGAGTGGCGTCGCGCGGCGGACCTTTTCCCTCGCGCGGACAGTCGCTCCTCTCGCAGGACTCGTGCCGATGAACCGCTTCTTGTTGCTGTCCCCCTGGATGCGCGTGGTCAGTGTGACGCTCGTCGCCGCGAGCCTCGCGCTCTCCGGTTGCACCAGCGTCTTGAGCACGGCGCTCTACATGATCAAAGGGAACACGATCGATCCGGAGTACACGCAGCTTGCGGGCAAGAAGGTCGCGATCGTCTGTCGCCCGCTCATCCACTTGAGCTTCAACAGCGGCAAAGTCGACAGCCAATTGGCGCGCGAGCTCGGCTACCGGCTCAGTCAGAACCATCGCAAAATCAAGGTCATCGACCCGCAAAAGGTCGAAGAGTGGACCGACAGCCACGAGCTGGCCGGCTCGCGCGACTTTGTCGAGATCGGCAAGGGGCTCGGTGCCGACTCGGTCGTGGCCATCGATCTGCACGACTTCCAAACCCATGCCGGACAAACCCTCTACCAGGGCAAGGGCAAGGTGACCGTCAAGGTGTACGACATCAACGACGACGGGCGGATCGTGTTCCAGAAGCACCTGCCGCAGTTCGTCTACCCACCCAACGCCGGCCGACCCACGGGCGAAATGGACGTCGAGGAGTTCCGCCGCGAATTTGTCGGGGTGTTCGCCGAGGAGATCGGTCATTTGTTCTACCCCTACGAAGCCAAAGAGAACTATGCTCGCGACACCGCGATGCTGCGATGATCTGGCACGGGGTGTAGTCGCGCGGCGGCTTGGCGCGTAGGATGGGGGGCAGTCTCGCTCCCAACTCGTGTAGCCGTCTGTGGTCGCCATGCCGCGTCGCAATTTGTATCTGCTGTTGGTCGTCACCGTGTTCAGTCTGCTCTGCTACCGCAAGGCCGACAGCGCGCACCGCAGCCGTTACGGCCGGATGTTCGACACCTTTGTTAAAATTCTTAACACGGTCGAGAAAGACTACGTCGAGCAGGTCGACGAGCGGCAGTTGTTCGAAGGGGCGCTCGACGGCATGGTTGCGCGGCTCGACCCCTACAGCGATTACTTGCCGCCGGTCGAGGCGACCCGCAGCCGCGAGCATCTCGATCAGGAGTTTGGGGGCATTGGCATCGAGGTGTCCTTCGATCCGCAGACGAACGTGCTGATGGTCGTGAGCCCGATGTACGGCACGCCAGCGTTCAAGGCCGGTATCTTGGCCGGCGACAAAATCCTCCGCATCAACGACGAGAGCACCGAGGGCTTTACCTTCGAAGACGCCGTCAAGCGGCTGCGCGGCAAGGTCGGGCAGAGCGTCGCTCTCGAAGTGCTCCACAGCGGCGAGGAAGACCCCGTCCCGGTCGAGGTCGTGCGCGAAGTGATTCAAGTGGCCGCGGTGCTCGGCGATCGCCGCGCGAGCGATGGCCAGTGGAGCTACTTGTTGCCCGGCGAACAAAAGCTCGGCTATGTGCGAGTGACCAGTTTTGGTCGACGCGTGGCCGAGGAACTGCGCGCCGCGATCGAGTCGCTGCAAACCGCAGGCGCACAGGGGCTGATCCTCGACTTGCGCAACAACGGTGGCGGGCTGCTCGACGTCGCGGTCGACACGTGTGATCTATTCATTCACGGCGAGCCTGCGAAGGATGTGGTCGTGACCGTGCAAGGTCGCGAACAGGAGTTGAGTCGACACCGCCTGACAGGCAAAGCCCCTTTCACGACCTTGCCGCTCGTGGTGCTCGTGAATCAGAACAGCGCCAGCGCCAGCGAGATTGTCGCCGCCTGTTTGCAAGACTACCATCGGGCCGCGATCGTCGGCCAGCGGACCTTCGGCAAGGGGACGGTCCAAGAGATCAAACGTCTCGAAGGGGGCAAAAGCGAGCTGCGCCTGACGATCGCCAAGTACCTGAGGCCCAGCCGCCAGAATATCCATCGCGACCGCAATGCCAAAGAGAACGACGTCTGGGGCGTCGTGCCCGACGATGGCTGCGAGGTCAAATTGAGCACCGAGGAATTTCGTGCCGTGCTCCGCGCTCGCCGCGCTCGCGACCTGGGCAAGGCCGCCAACGGCACGCTTGATGAGAGCGCCAAGGATTGGCTCGAAGTCGACACGCAACTTCAGCGGGGCATTGAAATGCTCGCGCAGCGCATCGCCGCCGCAAAGTAGCGACGCTCAGGACAATTCCTGGACGGACTTAAAACGCTCTGGCGGCATGTGCAACCCGGTGATGCGAATGCCAAAGCGGTCGCCGACCTTCACCGGCTCGCCTTGCGCGATCGATTCGTCGCCGATCTCGAGGTCGAGCATCTCTTCGCACGATTTGTCAAAGTGGATGATCGAACCCACGCCCAAATCGACAATGCGGCTCACGAGTTGACGCTTTTTAGCCAGCGTGACCGTCACGGGGACCAAGATTCGCAGCAGGCTGCGCGTGTACGGAGGCAGTTCTCCCGCGGCTCGTGGTCGCGGGGTGCTCTGACCCACGGTGTGAATGACCTTGGGTTGGGGCGGGGTCGCGGGGGCGGCTTGCGGAGTCGGTTTCGTCACGGGCTCCGGGGGCTCACGCAAGACGTCGGCACACGTGTGCAACGGCCAGATCACATGCAGCGTGGCGCTGCGACCATCGGCGGCTTTCAACGGGCAACTCACGTCGAGCGCGTCGCTTGCGAGTGCGCCGCGTTGCAAGGCCGCCGCGACATCCACCACGCGCGCCGCTTGTTGATCGTCGGAGAGAAACGGCTCGGGCACGACCAGCATGCCGAGTTCTTGAGCGAGCGTGGCGAGCTTGCTCTTGCCGGTCACATCGGGCGCGGCGACCCAAGACGGGAGCAGCCCGCTCGACTCGCTGAGCACAACCGCCGCGCCGCGATCGCCGACGCGGAGCACGGCGACGAGCCCCGGTCCGCTGAGCTGGGCGGGGTCGCAGGGCCCGGCCCCGCTGGTGTTCATCGTGAACGAGTTGTCCAGCGCGCGCGACAGGGCCGAGGCCAATTCACCTTCGCCGGCCTTCAAGGCGGCCAGCACCAGTTCAACACTTTCGGCGGCAAATTCGGCCATCTTGAGCACCCAAGTCAGAGCGGGATCGACGCGCTTCGGAGTCGCTGCATAGATCGGCCCGAGTGAGCCTAAAACTTGACGAATCCGGCCTACTCGCGGGCATTTGGCGGCAAAAATCCCGCTCCTGGCTGCGGATGCTAGCGGCGGTATAATGTTGGCATCGAGTTTCGCTGATTTCGTTCGTCAATCTTTTGAACCGCAATGAGCACCGCAACGTGTCGCTCGCCGGCCCCGGCCTTCGAGTTGCAACCCTATAAATCGCTCGACAACGCCACGCTTCACGAGCGGATTGCCGCAGCGCGCCAGCGGTTGGGCAAAGAGCTGCTGATCCTCGGCCATCATTATCAACAAGACGAGGTGATTGCGCTCGCGGACCTGCGCGGCGACAGCTATCAGTTGAGCCAAATGGCGGCGGCCAACACCGAGTGCCGCACGATCGTGTTCTGCGGCGTGCATTTCATGGCCGAGACGGCCGACATCCTGGTCAATCGACCCGAGCGGCTTGAGCAGCGTGGCGGCGAGCGCGTGAGGGTCATATTGCCCGACCTGGCCGCGGGCTGCTCGATGGCCGACATGGCCGCGATTGATCAGGTCGAAAGCGCCTGGGCCGAGTTGGGCGAGACCATCGACACGAGCGATATCACGCCGGTGACGTATATCAACTCGGCGGCCAGTTTGAAGTCGTTTTGTGGGCGGCACAACGGCATCGTTTGCACGTCGAGCAACGCCCAAGCGGTGCTCGAATGGGCTTTTGCACGCACCAGCCGCGTGTTGTTCTTCCCCGATCAGCATCTGGGCCGTAACACGGCCTACGGTATGGGCGTGCCGCTGGATCGGATGCCGGTGTGGAACCCGCATGCCGAGGAGTTGGGGGGCAACACGCGCGAGCAGATCGAGCGGAGCAAGGTGCTGTTGTGGCAAGGGCATTGCAGCGTGCACGCGATTTTTCGCCCCGAGCATGTGGACCAGTTCCGTGAGCGAATTCCGGGGGTGAAGGTGCTCGTGCATCCCGAGTGCAGCCGCGAGGTGGTGGCCAAGGCCGACATTTACGGCTCGACCGGCAAGATCATTCAGGTGGTCGAAGCCGCTCCGCCGGGCAGCCAATGGGTGATCGGCACCGAGTTGCATCTGGTCAACCGTCTGAAGCAGGAACATCCCGAGCAGGAAATTCACTTCCTGTCACCGATTGTGTGCATGTGCGCGACGATGTACCGCATCGACCTGGCGCACCTCTGCTGGAGCATTGAGAACCTGGTGGCCCTCACGCCCGTGAATGTGATTCGGGTCGACGACGAGACGGCGCGTTGGTCGCTCGTGGCGCTGGAAAGAATGTTGCAGGTGAAGTAGCTAGCAGGTGCAAAAGTCTTCGTGGGGCGAGGCACTTACGGCAATCTTCGCTCGCGCGCAGACTGATCTTTACCCACTCGACGCTGCGCGGCACAATACGCGCCGGTTCGTACCCGAATTGCGCGGCGAACGCTCCCGAGCAACGCTGCGCGACTTCTGCCGCTCAAAACTGGTCAAGGATGACCCCGTGTCAAATACAGCAAGGAGTGCTCGCGTGAAGAAGTCTACCCTGTTGGCCCTGTTGTTGGCCGTCGCCATGAGCCCGGTGCTCGTCCATGCCCAGGCGCCGCGTCCGTCGGGCACGGTGGCCATTCTGGACCTGACGTACATCTTCAAGCATCATAAGCGGTTCAACGAATTGACCGCCGCGATGCGACAAGACGTCGAACGTGCCGAGCAGGCGCTCAACGTCGATCGCGGCGCGATGGAAAAGCTCGCCGAACCGCTCAAGGGGGATAACGCTGTCTACAAGCGCGGCTCGGCCGAGTATAAGCAACTCGAAGACGAATTGATCAAGCGGCAAACCGAACTGCAAACCAAGGTCACGCTCCAGCGCCGTCAGTTCTTGGAGCAAGAAGCCAAGATCTACTACACCGTCTACCAAGAAGTGCTCGACCACGTGAAGGCCTACTCGGAGCAGAACGGCGTCTCGCTTGTCTTGCGTTTCAACGGCGATCCGATCGATCGCAACGACCCGCAAGAGGTGCTCAAGGAACTCAACAAGTCGGTCATCTACTCGCATCGCTCGATCGACATCACGCCGGTGATTCTGGAGCGGCTGGGCTCGAATATCGGCCCGCCCGTCCCAGGCAATCCGACCAGCCTGCCAGGCATCATTCAACCGGGCCCGGCTCAACTGCCGCGTAATCCGGCCGGTGTCCCCGGCGGAAGCCCCTTCCGTCAGTAGTCCTGCGTCGACGATGGCATGATTCGCACGGCGGCGTCGATCGGAGTTCAACCTTCGATCGACGCCGCATACGTACCTGGATGAACGGCACGTTTCTTATGATGACAGCTCGACCGCAACGAACCATCTCGCGCCGCGCCGTGGTCAGTGGCTTTGGCTACTGGAGCGGACAAGACGTGCAGGTCGAGTTCCGGCCTGCCGAGCCGAACACGGGTATCGTGTTCGTGCGCGGCGACTTGGCGCATCCGACACGCATCCCGGTCGGCGTCGAGAATCGGATCGAAGCGCCGCGGCGCACGGTGCTGCGGTACGGCGGGGCCAGTGTCGAAATGATCGAGCATGTCATGGCGGCGCTCGGCGGACTGCACGTCGACAATTGCGAAGTCTGGGTCGACGCCCCCGAAATGCCCGGCCTCGATGGCTCATCGCTGCCGTTCGTCGAGGCCCTCTTGGGTGCCGACCCCATCGCGCAAGACGCCACGCGCGCCACGCTCATCGTCCGCGATGTCACCCGGCTGGGCAACGCCGAGAGCTGGATCGAAGCCCGGCCGGGGGCTGCTAGCATGCTGTCGATGAAGTTCCACCTGGACTACGGAGCGGGCAACGCCATTGGTCGCCAAACGCTCACCTTGGCCGTCACGCCCGACTCGTTCCGCCGTGAATTGGCCCCCTGTCGCACCTTCATGCTCAAGGCCGAGGCCGACTGGCTGTTGGCCCAAGGACTCGGCACGCGGGCCACGCTGCAAGACCTGCTCGTGTTCGACGCCAACGGGCCCCTCGAGAACGAACTACGCTTCCGCGACGAGTGTGTCCGACACAAGGCGCTCGACCTGATCGGAGATTTGGCCTTGGCACAATGTGACTTCGTCGGGCATTTTATTGCCTACCGCAGCGGACATCGGCTCAATGCCGAACTGGTACGGGTCTTGATGACCGAGCCGCGATTGCTCGGCGGCGAGATTATCACCCGGCGGCGAGCAGGATAGTAGGCAGTAGGCAGAAGACAGTAGGCAGAACAGAGAACAGAAAACCGAAAACCGAAAACCGAAAACTCACTCAGTTGCGGTTAAGGATTAACCAACGTTTGGTGGGAGAAGGAACGATGGCCACCCATGTGGCAGACAATGCGACGGTAGACTCGCGGGCCGAAATCGCCGACGACGTCGAGATCGGTCCTTATTGCGTGATCGGACCGCATGCTCGGATCGGTCGCGGCACGCGCCTCGAAAACAATGTCACGATCATGGGGCACGTGACGATCGGCGAGCACAACCATATTTATCCTGGCTGCGTGCTCGGCGGCGAGCCGCAAGACCTGAGCTACCAGGGGAGCGACACCAAGGTTGTCATCGGCAACCATAACACGCTCCGCGAGAGCGTGACGGTCAATCGCGCCACCGAAAAAGAAGACGGCGTCACGACGATCGGCGACCACAACTACCTGATGGCGTGCAGTCACGTGGCCCACGACTGCAAGTTGGGCAACCACATTATCATCGCCAATGGCTCGATGCTGGGCGGGCATGTGCATGTTCACGATCATGCGTCGCTCAGCGGCGGCGTGGCGGTTCATCACTACGCCTCGATCGGCTCGTATGCCTTTGTCGCCGGCATTTGTCGTGTGATCCACGACGCCCCGCCGTACATGTTGGTCGAAGGAAACCCGCCTCGCCCGCGTTGCATCAACGTTGTGGCCCTGAAGCGGAAAAACTTTTCGGCCGAGGCCATCCGTTGCATCAGCGAGGCGCATCGCCTGCTGTACCGCGCTCGCGTGGGTTTGGCCCATGCCACCGAGATCTTGCAGAACAACGGCCATATTGTGCCCGAAGTGGCCATGTTGCTGGCCTTTGTCGAGTACCAACAGAATGGCCGTCACGGCCGCGGTCGTGATCGCCGGAGGAGTGTCGAGTGAACGCGATACGCGTGGCCGTCGTCGGTGCCGGACATTTGGGTCGCATCCACACGCGCATCCTCGCCTCGCTCGAACCGTTTCAGCTCATCGGGGTGATTGACCCCGTCGAAGCTGCCCGACAGTCGCTCGCCGCGGCGCATCAGACCCGTGCCTGCGCCACGCTCGACGAGTTGATTCATGAGGTCGATGCGCTGGTGATCGCGGCTCCCACGCCGCTGCACCATCAACTTGGGCTCGCTGCCTTGCGTCAAGGCAAGCACGTATTGATCGAGAAGCCGCTCGCCCCATCGCGCCGCGAGTGCCAAGAGTTAGTCGAAGCCGCCCGGCGGCAACAGCGTATCTTGCAGGTCGGCCACGTCGAACGCTTCAATCCCGCGTTCATCGCCGCGCGTCCGTCGCTGCGCGAGCCCAAGTACATCGAAGCCACGCGGCGCGGACCGTTCAGCGGTCGCTCGACGGACGTGGGGGTGGTGCTCGACCTGATGATCCATGACCTCGACTTAGTGCTCGCGATGTGTGGCACGGGCCTGCGCTCGGTTGACGCGCTGGGCGTTGCCGTGCTAGGCGAACATGAAGACGTGGCGCAGGTCCGGTTGTCGTTCGACAACGGTTGCATCGCCAACTTAAGTGCCTGCCGCGTGAGTCCCACGGCCGAGCGGGCGATGCAGGTCTGGACCGCTCACGGTTGGGCCGCGCTCGACTTTCAGGCCAAGACCGCCGCGGTCATTCACCCCAGCCAAGCCATCGTGCAGCGCGAACTCGACGTTAACGCCCTGTCGACCGATGAGAAAGCGTTGCTCAAACAGCAACTGATGACCGAACACCTCCCGCTGCAAACGCTCGAAACCGCCGCTGGCGACGCCATCACCGCCGAGCTACTCGACTTTGCCGAGGCGGTCCGCACGGGCCGGGCACCGCAGGTGGGCGGCGAACAGGGCCGCGATGTCGTCGCGCTGGCCGAGGAAATCCTGAGCCGGATCGCCATTCATCGTTGGGACGCACGTCCGGACGGCCCGATTGGCCCCCGGGCTTTGCCCGCGCCGACGATTCTTCGCGGTCCGCATTGGCAGACGTCAGCGACCAAGCCCGGTCCCCGTCGACAGGCGGGTTAACCCCGGTAGGCCGGCAAGGCGCGGCGTTGTTGGATATAAGTGATTGTTATTTAATGACTTGAGTTTGGGTGAGTGGCAGGCGAATGAAGCTCGAGGAGCGGAAGCTTCGATTTTTGGGCGTAACGATGCCGTTGGAAAATTCTCGATGGGCGATCATAAGCCCTTTTGGGAAGGGTTGGAAGCGAAACGGTTCGATCGCCGTTAACTTGAAGATAGAAAAGTGCTTACGTAATTGTGGAGGGCTGTAAATAGCGGTTGTGGCCCCGCCGCGAAAGCCCTATACTGCCCCGCCTAGTTTTGGTGTGCATTGGGCTCGCCTTGATGGGCCAATGCGTTGAACCGCTCACGGATTCCGAGCGGCCAGTTGAGATCACGTTGACCCGGCGAGCGATGGAGCCGGGGGTAAAAACTCAGGGCACGGGAAGCAGACTATGCGATTCACGCTCATCGACCGAATTGTGCAACTTCAACCCTCGTCGAACATTGCGGCGGTCAAAAACTTGTCGCTCGCCGAGGAATACTTGGCCGACCACTTTCCCGGCTTCCCCGTCATGCCCGGCGTGCTCATGCTCGAGGCGATGACCCAGGCCGGTGCCTGGCTCGTCCGCTCGACCGACGATTTTGCGCAAAGTACCGTGTTGCTCAAAGAGGCTCGGAACGTCAAATACGCCAGCTTTGTCTCGCCCGGCGAGACGTTGCTCATCACGGCCGACATCCTCGACCACAGTGAGCACGAAACGAAAATCAAGGCCCAGGGGACGGTCAACGGCGATGTCGTCGTGTCGGCCCGGCTGGTCCTGGAACATTACAACCTCGCCGACGAGGATACGAACAAAGCCGACGCGGATGACGTCATCCGCCATAGCCTGCGTGAATTGTTTTCCGTGTTGTACAAATCTTAGCCAGTCTCGGGTCGAATGGTCTGATGCGTCTAGCGGGTCGAACAGCTTTGGTGACCGGCGGTAGCCGGGGAATCGGCCGGGCGACGGTCTGCGCGCTGGTTGCCGAGGGGGCCAAGGTCGCCTTCCTCTACAATCAAAGCCAGCCAGCGGCCGATGCCCTCCTCGCCGAACTCAAGCCTCGTCAGAACGACGTGCTGGCCCTTCAAGCCGACGTTCGCGACACGGCCCGGGCAATCCAAGTCGTACAATCGCTCGTCGAGCGTTGGGGTCAAATCGATATTCTGGTCAACTCGGCCGGTGTGATTCGCGATGGTCTCTTTGCCAACATGGGCCCCGAGGCCTGGCACGAGGTCGTCGAGACGAATCTCACCGGTACCTACAGCTATTGCCATGCCGTATCGGCGGAAATGATCTCGCGGCGTAGCGGTTCGATCATCAACGTGTCGAGCGTGGCGGCCGAGTTTGGCGCGCGTGGCCAGTGTAACTACGCGGCCAGCAAAGGGGGCATCGACGCGCTGACCCGGTGCCTGGCCAAAGAGCTGGCCGCCCGCAAAATCCGCGTCAACAGCGTCGCTCCCGGCATGATCGAAACCGACATGAGCCAGGCCGTTCGCGGTCTGCTCGGCAACCGCATCAGTGACGTGATTCCGCTCAAGCGCGTGGGCTTGCCTGAAGAGGTGGCCCGAGTGATTGTTTTTTTGGCCAGCGACGACGCCAGCTACCTGACGGGTCAGGTGCTGCGTGTCGACGGTGGCCTGAGCCTCGGAGGCTACTAACCCTGCCCGCGAGCAAGGTGCGATTGGATCAAGACCATTTTTGGATCACGCCACGCCGCTCAACGTGCGAACGACATGACGGCGTGGCGGTTCAGTTCTGTTTTCTGGGAGTTTAGTGATGGCCAATTCGGAAGAAGTGTTTGGGAAGATCAAGGAAGCCCTCGTCGACGCGCTGGGGGTCGACGACGATGAAGTCACCCCCGATGCCCGGCTCGTCACCGACCTGGGTGCCGAGTCGATCGATTTTCTGGACATCGTGTTCCGTCTGGAAAAGACGTTCAACATCAAGATCCCGCGCGGCGAGTTGTTCCCCGAAGACATCCTGACCAACGCCCAGTACGTGAGCAACGGCAAGGTCACCGCCGAGGGGCTCGAGCAACTCAAGAAGCGGATGCCCTTCTCCGACCTGACCGAGTTCGAAGCCAACCCGGTCGTCAAGGATTTCTCGAACCAGATGCGCGTCAAGGATATGTGCAAGTACGTCGAGATGAAGTTGGGTTAAAAGCGTCTCACAAAATGGCTGGGGACTGCCCCCTACCCGTCAGACTAAAGGATCTGCCCTACCATGCGATGGATTTGGATCGATCGTTTCGTCGAGTTCGAGAGTGGCCGGCGCGCCGTGGCGATCAAGAATGTCTCGCTCGCCGAGGAGCACCTGCACGACCATTTTCCCGGCTACCCGATCATGCCCAACTCGCTGATCACCGAAGGGCTGGCGCAAACCGGCGGCCTGCTCGTGGGCGAGACGCAGTCGTTCCGCCGCAAGGTCGTGTTGGCCAAAATCCCCAAGGCGGTCTACCACTTCGCCGTCCGCCCAGGTGACCAGCTCACCTATACGGCGGAAATCGAGTACGTCGAAAACGATGGCTCGATGGTCAAAGCCACCAGCCATGTCGCCGGTCGACTTCAGGCCGAAATGGAAATTATGTTCGGCCATTTGAGTGACGAGAATCCCGAGTCCGACGCTCAGCAGCAAAGTTTCGTGTTCACGCTCCGGTTGCTGGGGGTGTTCGACTCCGGTCGCGAACTCAATGGCCATCGGCACATCGAGCCGCCGGCGCTCCTGCGGATGCGCGAAGCCGGCAAGTTGGTCTAACGTCAGTTCGCGCGTAATAATAATGAGCGAATCTGCTTCGCTCCGAGTGGGGTTTGGTTGAGGACGGCCATCATGCGTCGACGTGTCGTGGTAACTGGTATCGGGTGCGTCACGCCCGTCGGCAACGACGTCGGCGCCATGTGGGACGCGCTACTCGCGGGTCGTTCGGGGGTCACGCGCACGACCGTCTTCGACGCCTCGACCTTTCCCACGCAAATCGCCGCTGAAGTCAAGCAATTCGACATGTCGCGCGACGGCGAAAACGACGCCGACTGGGCGCACGTCAGTCGCCACACACGCTTCGCCATCGCGGCCGCCAAGCAAGCGGTCGGCGACTCTGGGTTGCTCGACCGACCGCTCGATCCGACCCGCTGGGGAGTCTACACCGGCTGCGGCGAGGGGGGCCAACAGTTTCATAAGTTCACGGCCATGATCGCCGCGTCGCTTAAGGGGGACGCCGTCGACATTCCCCAATTTGTCCGCAAGGGGATGGAACTCCTCCACCCGATCGACGAACTCGAACAAGACCCCAACATGCCCACGGCGCATTTAGCCAGCCGTTTCGGCATCGAGGGGCCGATGGCCAACTGCCTGACCGCCTGTGCCGCCAGCAGCCAGGCCATCGGTGAAGCAGTCGAGGCGATCCGCCGCGGCGACGCCGACGTGATGCTCAGCGGCGGCGCGCACAGCATGATCCATCCGTTTGGACTGACCGGCTTCAATCTGCTCACCGCCCTGAGCACGCGCAACGACGCACCCACCCAGGCCTCGAGGCCATTCGACTTGGACCGCGACGGCTTCGTGCTCGGCGAAGGGGCCGCGATGGTCATCCTCGAAGAACTCTCGCGGGCCAAGGCGCGCGGCGCCAAAATCTACGGCGAGGTTATCGGCTACGGCACGACGGCCGACGCCTTCCGACTCACCGATCCGCATCCCGAGGCGCGCGGCGCGATCGCCTGCCTCAAAATGGCCATCGCCGACGCGCAGCTCAACGTCACCGATGTCGATTACATCAACGCCCACGGCACCAGCACCGAGGCGAACGACAAGCTCGAAACGCTCGCCGTAAAAACGGTCTTCGGTCCACAAGCGTACAAGGTGCCCATCTCAAGCACCAAGAGCATGATGGGGCACTTGATCGCCGCGGCCGGCGCGACCGAATTGATCATCTCGCTGCTGGCGATTCGCGATCAGGTTTTGCCGCCGACGATCAACTACGATACGCCCGACCCGAATTGCGACCTCGACTACATTCCCCACGTCGCGCGACAGGCTCCTTGCCGCACGGTCGTGTCGAACAGCTTCGGCTTTGGCGGCCAGAACATCACGCTTGTGGCCCGGCGTTTTGAGAGCTAATGAGGTTCAGGTAATGTAGTCAATAGGACGACCAGCGGGAGTCCGAGAATACCGGCCTCGCGTTGCTTGGCCTGTTACGTTGTTTATCTGAGGATCAATAATCGCGCAGCCGTCGTCCGTTAAGGCGGATGCGAACATGGCAACCGTTCCCGAAGCCTTCGAGCAGGCCGTCCAATTACACACGGCTGGCCAATTTGCCCCGGCCGAGCAGCTCTATCGCCAAATTCTGGCTGTCGAACCCCGGCATGCCGACGCCCTGCACATGCTTGGCGCGATGGCCCATCAACTCGGCCAGCATGCAACGGCCCTCGAGTACATTCAGCTGGCCATCGCGATCGACCCACGCTCGCCTCAGTACTACAGCAACCTGGGCGAGGTCTACCGCGCGCTCGATCAAGACGACCAAGCCCAGGCTTGTTATCGGCAGTCGCTCGCCCTGAATCCGCAATTCACCGATGCGCTCAACAACCTTGGCTTGGTGTTGTTGCGCGCAGGAAAGCTGTCCGAGGCCGAGAGGGTGCTGCGCCAGGCTCTGCAAGCTGATCCGCGATTCGTCCAGGCGATCTGCAATCTGGCCACGGTCTGCCAATTAAGCGGTCGAGCCCACGAGGCGCTGACGCTCTACCAGCAGGCAATCCAAATTCAACCCCGACATGCCCCGGCGTACAACAATCTCGGCCGGATCTACATGGACCAGCACGACTTTCGTGCCGCCGAACAGGTGTTTCGCCAAGCCATCGCGGTGCGGCCCGAGGCAGCATACATGCACGAGAGCTTGGGCAAACTGCTCCGCGCTCAAAGCCGGGTTGCCGAGGCTCGCGCGGCCTTCCAGCAAGCGCTCGATCTGGGAGGGCACGACGGCCTGCGCATCCAACGTGCGTTGCTCATGCCCGTCATCTCCCAGTCCCGCGACGAGATCACCCACCTGCGCTCCGCGCTGGGACAAAACATCCAGGCGTTGCTCGAGCAACCGCTGAGTGTGCGGGAGCCGCAAGACGAGATCGGCGTCAACCTCTTCTATTTGGCCTATCAGGGACTGAATGATCGCACGTTGATGCAAGCCGCCGCCCGGCTGTACCTCCACGCGATGCCGCAACTCGCCGCAGTCGCGCCTCATTGCCATGTCGGGAAATTCAGGACCGACGAACGCATTCGCGTCGGCTTCATTTCCAAATACTTCTCGGCCCATTCCGTGACGCGACACAACACGGGGCTGATCGCCCGTCTCGATCGCGTACGCTTTCACGTCACACTGTTTCACTTCTCAGGCACTACGGACGACATGACTCAAGCGGCGTTCGACAGCGCCGACCGCACCGTCACCTTGCCGCTGCGCGTCGAGTCGGCGCGCGACTTGATCGCGCAAGAACAGCTCGACGTGCTCATTTACACCGACTTGGGCATGGACCCGTTCACGTTCTTTTTGGCGTTTGCCCGATTGGCTCCGGTGCAGTGCGTGCTGCCCGGTCACCCGGTCACGACGGGTATTCCGAACGTCGACTATTACCTTTCCTGCGACGCCTTTGAACCCGCCGACGCGCAGGAGCACTACTCCGAGCAACTCGTGCGGATGCACCATTTCCCGTCGTACTTCGCGCTCCCGAATCGCCCGGCCGCGCCGCGTCCGCGCAGTCACTTCGGCTTGCGTGACGATGAACATGTGTACGTCGTCGGACAGATGTTGTTCAAACTGCATTGCGATTTCGACGAGGTCATTGGCCGTATTTTGCGAGACGACCCGCTCGGACGAATCGTGCTGTTCGAAGGTTATCAGGAGCATTGGACGGAAACTCTATTGGAGCGTCTGCAACGCACCGTGGGCGACGAGCTGTCGCGCGTCGTCATGCTCCCGACGCTGCCCATCGATGAGTTCATCGAGTTGCTCGCGGTCGTCGACGTGGCGCTCGACACGTTCCCGTTTTGTGGCGGCACGACGAGCATGCAGGCGTTGGCGCAAGGTCTGCCGATCGTCACGCTGCGGGGCGAGTTCATGCGCGGCCGGGTGACGGCGGCCCTCTACGACCGCATCGGCCTGGGGGAGTGCGTGGCTCGTGACGTGGACGATTACGTCCGCCAGGCGGTCCGGCTGGGGACCGATAACGAGTTTAATCGACACATTCGGCACCAAATTGTCGAGCGGCGCGGGGTGCTGTTCGAAAATCGAGGATTTGCTGACGAACTTGGGGATTTCCTCGCCCGCACGGTGAGGCAAAATAGAGAGTAGCTCTCGCGCCTCTCAAAAAACGGCGGGCACCCGGCATGACCGACGACGACGCCTTGCAACGGCTCCAGACACGCGGTTGGGTTTTGTTCCCCGCGCTGGTCGACTCCACGCTGCTCGCCCGCTTGGCGCCAGCCATCGACGCGGCCGTGGCACACTGTGCCGAACTGCAACGCCGCAAGGGGATGAGTGCCGAGCACATCGACGCAGCCCATCACATCGTCGCTTTGTCCGACAGCTTCCATGAGTTTTTGCGGCAACGCTATTTACTCGACATCATGAGCCGTTACCTGCGAGGTAAGCTGATCTTGAATTCGTATGGCGCAAACGCCATGCAGCCGACCACGGCAGCGTACTTTCAGAACTTCCATCGCGACGTGCGGCTGTTCATTCCCGGCTATCCCACGATGGTGACCATGATCGTGGCGGTCGATCCCTTCACGGCCGACAACGGTGGCACGTGGCTCGCCAGCGGCTCGCACCTCGTTGAGGAGCGGCCGAGCGACGAGGCGCTGCGATCGCTCTCCGAGCAGTTGATTGCACCGGCGGGGAGCATCGCGCTGTTCGACTCGTGTGTCTGGCACGCGGCGGGAGTGAATCGCACGCCGCAACCGCGCCGCGCGATGACGCTGACCTTCACGCGCCCTTTTTTCAAGGCTCAGGCCGACTACCCTCGGCTGCTCGGCGAGGCCGCCCTGGCCCAATGCGACGAACCGACCCGCGAGTTGCTGGGATATTACTCGCGCACGCCGGCCAGTCTCGAAGAATGGTATCAGCCGCGCGAGCAGCGATTTTACCGCTCCGACCAGATCTAACGTGCGTACCCTTCGCGGAGACCCATCCATGACCCAACTCGACGATGAAGCCCAGCGCCTCAACGCCCTTGTGAGCGGCTACGATGACTCGCCGTTCGATCGTCGCATGCGGCATTGGATGCTCCGCACCTTCGCGCCCTTCTTTCGGCCTGGCAAGGCGCTCGAACTCGGCTGCCACGAAGGCGAGTTCACCGTGCTATTGTCCGAGCGGTTCGACGACCTGACCGTGGTCGACGCCGCCGCCGCGTTCTTGGATCGCACGCGGCAACGCGTCAGCGAGCGGGTCAAATTTCACCAGGCGCTCTTCGAGCAGTATGAGACCGGCGAGCGTTATGACAATATCTTTCTGATGCACGTGCTGGAACACCTCATCGACCCGGTCGCCGTGTTGCAACATGCGCGGTCGTTGCTGGCTCCGCGGGGTCGAGCGTTTTTAGTTGTCCCCAACGGCAACGCCATCTCGCGGCAAATCGCCGTCAAGATGGGGCTCCTCAAGGAGCTGACCGACTTTGCGCCGGCCGATCACCGAGGCGGGCATCGGCGCGTGTATGTGATGGACACCTTGCAGCGCGACGTCCGCGCCGCGGGGCTGGATATCGAGACCAGCGGGGGCGTGTTCCTCAAGGCCCTCGCCAACTTTCAGTTCGATGCCCTGGCCGGTGGTGAGCTGATCAGCGATGCGTTCATGGAAGCCTGTTACCAGTTGGGCTTTGAATATCCGCAGCTCTGCGCGAGCATTTACTGCATTGCCGGCACGTCATCGTCGAGTCTCTGAGCGTGAGCGCCAAGCCGCACATCATCGGTGGCATGCTAGGACTCGCGGAGCCCGCGGCGAGACCGTACCCTCCGCTGTCCTTGTTGCGCCACCCACACCTGCGGTTGGTCAATGCTCGTTCGGCGCTGCGGTTGCTCATCGCGCATTGCCAGCCGACGAGAGTCTGGCTGCCGGCGTATTTGTGTCCAGCACTGCTCGAGGTGATCGAATCTCGAGAGCAAGTTCAGTTCTTCGACCCCGGCCCGCGACTCGACGTTGCTGCCTCGACGTTGCCGCCCGACGTGGCAGCGGGCGAGATGCTGGTGGTGATCGACTATTTTGGGCTGGGTGTCCCACGAGACGGGCTGTCAGCGCTCCGCCGCCGAGGCGTGACGATCGTTTTGGACGCTTGCCAGGCGTTGTTCACTTCGCCCGATTGGAGCCGGATCGATTACGTGATCGCCAGCCCGCGCAAGTTCGTGGGGGTCCCCGACGGTGGCTTGTTGGTGGCCGCCGAGGCGGGACGACTGCCCTCCGTTGCATTGCAAGAGGCACCGGTCGATTGGTCGCAACGCGCACTCGACGCCGCGCGGCAACGCGCCGAGTTCGATCGCGATGGCATCGCCCGGGGATGGTTCCAACGGTTTCAACAGAGCGAAGCGGAGCAGCCGGTCGGCCCGTTCGCGATGAGCGCCGCCACGTCGACGATCCTCGACACGAGCGTCGATGAAGCGTCGATCAGCGAACAACGGCGCGATAACTACCAGTTCTTGCTTGGCGAGTTGGCGGACGTCGCGTTGTTTCGTGAATGGCCTGCCGAGGTCGTGCCGCTGGGCTTTCCGATCCGGCTGGCGGCGCGTGACCGGGTGCGGCAAGCGCTCTTCGCGGAGCAGATATTTCCCCCCGTGCATTGGCGTCTGGAGGGGGCTGTTCCGGATCGCTTTGTCGACTGTCTACGATTGTCGACCGAGTTGCTCACGCTGCCGTGCGATCAGCGCTACACGGCCGACGACATGCGGCGCATGGCGAGCATCGTCCGCCGGGAGTTGTCGTCGTGACCGGCTACCTGAGTCCGCACTACGCGCAATCGCTCGGCGAGTTCGGCACGCCGCGCCGTTTGACACACTGCGCAGGCTCGATCTTGGAGCGGCCCATTGCCGGTACGGATTGGCATGACGCGATGGGCATTTATCCGCGGTTTGTCTGTCGCGATTGGCAGGCCTTGGCGACGGACCTCGACGAGTTGTCCCAGCAACATGACGGCCCGCTGTGTGTGTCGCTGGTCACCGATCCGTTCGGCAACTGGACCGAGTCTCTGCTGCAACACCTATTTCCCGATCGGCTCATACCGTTCAAGACGCATTTTGTGGTCGATCTTGCGCAGCCGGGCGAGGCGTGGATCAGCAGTCATCATCGTTACTATGCGCGGGTCGCGTTGCGCAGCGTGACGGTCGAGCCCGTCGAGGATCAGTCGACGTTTTTAGATGTCTGGGACGCGCTGTACGCCGAGCTGGCGCGGCGACACGACCTGCACGGGATCAAGCGATTCTCGCGCGCCAGTTTCGCTCGGCAACTGGCCGTGCCAGGGCTCAAGGCGTTTCAGGCCCGCGATTTGCAAGGGAGCGTCGTCGCGGCGCAGCTTTGGTACCAGCAGGGGGACATGGCCTACAACCACCTCGCCGCCAGTGCGGTCGAGGGCTATCGGCTCAACGCGAGCTACGCGCTTTATGACCACGCGCTGCGTTGGTGGCGCTCTCAGGTCCGCTGGCTCGATCTTGGCGCGGGGGCGGGGCTCGACCCCAGCGGCGGCGACGGCCTGAGCCAGTTCAAACGCGGCTGGAGCAACGAGCTGCGCCCCGTGTATTTTTGTGGTAAGGTTTTGGACCGCGCGCGATATGATGCCTGGGTGCAACAGTGCCGCGCCGAGTCAACACCGTATTTCCCCGCTTATCGAGCGGGCGAATTTGAATGACGCGGCTGATCGAGGAGTCCGACGTGGATGCCGTTTACTTGCGTGCCCTCGAGGCCAACGACCTCGATCGCATCTGGCGTTGGCATAACGACGAGCGTTTGTACGCCACGTTGGGAGGCACGTACCGGAGCGTCAGCCGGGAAACGGTCGCCGACTGGCTGCAACGAAAAATGAACGCTTCGCCTCACGAGTGGAATCAGGCGGTCTGCCTGAGCGCCTCGCACGAGCATATTGGCAATGCGTACCTGCGCGACATCGACCCCGC
The DNA here is from genome assembly GCA_964652155.1 of uncultured Planctomycetaceae bacterium. GTDB lineage: Bacteria > Planctomycetota > Planctomycetia > Pirellulales > PNKZ01 > CAZZBK01. The sequence continues at coordinate 31,840 of CAZZBK010000023.1, forward strand.
TGCTCGCAAGGCCGAATTGCACCTGTTCATCGGCGACGCGGCGTTTCGCGGCCGCGGTTACGGCCAAGCGGCGACACGGTTGCTGCTCTCTCAAGCCTTCGAGCAACTCGACTTGCAGCGGGTGTACTTGCACGTGTTGGCCAACAATCGGCCCGCGATTCGCGCCTACGAGCGGTGTGGTTTTGAGCGGGAAGGGGTGTTGCGCCGCCATGCTTGCAAACAAGGTCAGTTCATGGACATGCTCGTGATGGGGTGTTTGCGTCCGGACCCTGCACCGAGAACGGCTTCCTCCTCCTGAGCCTCGCCCCTCGCGCGACTGGGTTGTCCCATGAACATCAACATGAAATCGTCACTTTCGGAGTTAGCCCTATTCGGCGGCCCCCAGGCCTTCGACGAGCCGTTGCACGTCGGGCGACCCAACATCGGCGACCCGCAACGGATGCTCGAGCGCGTGCAGACCATCTTGCAGAATCGTTGGCTCTCGAACGATGGACCGATGGGGCGCGAGTTCGAGCGGCGCATCGCCGAACTGTGTCAGGTCAAGCACTGTGTCGCCATGTGCAACGGTACCGTGGCGCTCGAGATTGCCATTCGCGCGCTGGGGCTCTCGGGCGAGGTGATCCTGCCCAGCTACACGTTCATTGCCACGGCGCATGCCTTGCAATGGCAAGAGATCACGCCGGTGTTTTGCGACATCGACCCGCGGACCCATACGCTCGACCCCAACAAGCTCGAGCAGATGATCACGCCCGACACGACGGGTATCATCGGCGTGCATCTCTGGGGGCGGGTGTGTGACGTCGACGCGATTGACGCCGTGGCCCAGCGACACAGTTTGGCCCTGCTGTACGACGCGGCTCATGCCTTGGGCTGTCAGCGTGACGGCCGCGTGGTGGGGAGCTTCGGCCGGGCCGAGGTGCTCAGCTTCCATGCCACCAAGTACATCAACTGCGGCGAGGGGGGCGCGGTTGTCACGAACGACGATCAACTCGCGGAAAAGATGCGGCTGATGCGCAACTTCGGCTTCGTCGACTTCGATAAGGTCATGCACGTCGGCACCAATGGCAAAATGAGCGAGATGGCCGCGGCCATGGGGCTCACCTCGCTCGAAAGCCGCGAGGAGTTCGTCTCGATCAATCGACGCAATTACCTGGCCTATCGTAGCGCCTTCGACGCAATGCAGGGCCTGCGCGTGATCCAATACGAGTCGCAGGACCAGCCCAACTATCAGTATATTGTGTTGGAAATCGACGAGTCGGTCACGCAGCTCTCGCGCGACGAACTTGTCGAGCTGTGCTTCTCGGAGAACGTGCGGGCGCGACGCTACTTCTGGCCCGGTTGCCATCGCATGGAACCGTATCGGTCGTACTTTCCGCACGCGCATTTGTTGCTGGAGCAGACCGAGGCCGTGGCGGGGCGCGTCATGCTGCTGCCGACCGGCACGGCGATCGGGCTCGAAGCGATCGCCGCGATCGGCTCGATATTTCGCCTCGCCCAGCAACATGGGGTCGAGATTCGCGCCGCCCTGGCACGGCGCCGGGGCATGGTGAGCTGAACCGCCCGATGTCCCCCTTTCAGGAAAGTTGGGAGTTGGTAAAACTGCTTCATGGCCACGCTCACCGAAGCACTGAATCAGGGTATCGCGCTGCAAAACGCCGGCCGCTGGCGCGAAGCGGATCGAGTCTATCAGGCCATCCTCCAGGCCGATCCCAACCAGCGCGACGCGATCTATCTCAGCGGCGTGTTGGCCCTGCAAAACGGCAACCCCGCCCGGGGTATCGAACTGATGCAACGCGCCATGGGGCTCGGACTCCTGTCGGTCGAGTTGCTCAATAATCTGGGCGCAGCCTACGTTCATGCCGGGCAACATCCGCAGGCCAGCTCCTGTTTCGATCGCGCGATCCAGCTCGCGCCCAGCCATGCCGCTTCGTACTACAACAAGTCGTGCTTGTTGAAAGACCTGGGGGACGTGGCCGGCGCGGCGGACCATCTCCGCTCGGCCATTCGTTGCGATCCGTCGTACACCACGGCGCTCAATAATCTTGCCAGCTTGCTGATCGATCATGGCGACATGAGCGAAGCGACCGCGCTGCTCGAGCGCTGCTTGCAAATCGATCCGCGGTATGTGCGGGCGCTCTCGAATCTGGGCATGGTGTATCAAAAGACGCAGCAGTTCGAGCCGGCCGAGGCCGTCTATCGGCGGACGATCGAGATCGATCCGAACTACGCCTTGGCGTATCACAACCTGGCCAGCTTGCACTTTGATCGTTCGCAGCTCGACGAGGCGCGGTCGATGTACGAGCGGGCGACTCAGCTTGACCCCCGCTCCCACGAGTCGTTCGTGGGTTTGGGGACCACGCTCGCCACGCAGAGCAAGTATGACGAGGCCCGGGCGGCTTATGAGCATGCCTTGACCTTGCGAGACGATCCCGGCTTGCGGCTGCGGCTCGCGTTGCAGATGCCGGTCGTGGCACGGAGCGTCGTCGAGGCCCAGCAGACACGGCAGCGGATCGAGGATGCGGTCGACGGGCTATTGTACAGGCCGCCCGTGATTCGCAACGCGGTCGAGCAGGTCGGCACGCTGCCGTTTTACCTGGCCTTTCAAGGGCTCGACGAGCGTCCGTTCTTGGAACGCTTGTCGACGTTGCTGCGCCGCGCGAGCCCCGACTTGAATTTCATCGCCGAGCATTGTCGCGCGCCCGGCTCGATCAAGGGCAAACGACCGTTGCGGATCGGATTTGTCTCGAAGTACTTGTTCGATCATCCGGTGGGCAAGCACAACGCCACGCTCTTCGAGCAGTTGCCGCGAGACGAGTTCGAGCTGATCGTGGCCCGGCCGGCGCAGCGTGAAGACGACGTCTCGCGCCGCATCGCGCAACACTGTCAGCAGTCGGTTGTGTTGCATCACGATTTTCACGTGGCGCGGCGACAGCTCGCCGACCTCAAGCTCGACGTGCTCAACTACACCGACATTGGCATGGACCCGTGGAGCACGTTTCTGGCTTATGCTCGATTGGCCCCGGTGCAGTGTGTGTTTACCGGACATCCGGTCACGACCGGGCTCACGACGATCGACTATTTCATCTCGAGTCGGCTGATGGAGTATCGGGGTGCCGAGGAGCACTATACGGAAAAGCTCGTGCAACTCGAGACGCTGCCGAGCCTGTATCGACCGCCGGACTTGCCCGCGACGGTTGCCCCGCGCGAGGCATTGGGGCTGCCGGCGACAGGCAACTTGTACATCAGCGCGCAAACGCTGTTCAAGTATCATCCGGCCGACGATGAGCTGTTCGCGAACATCTTGCGAAACGATCCACAAGGCTGGCTTGTCATGTTCGACGGTCGGCATGCGAACTGGACGGAGATCATGCGAGAACGGCTTTACTCCGCGATGCCGGATGTCGCGCCGCGGATCGTGTTTCATCCGCGGGTCAAGACGCCCGAGTTCTTGCAGATCTTGTCGCATGCCGCGGCGGTGCTCGACACGCCGCGGTTCAATGGCGGCACGACGACCATCGACGCGCTGTCGGTCGGCGCGCCGGTCGTGACCTTGCCGGGGCCGTATCTACGGACGCGCACGACGCTGGGGTGTTACCTGCGGATGCAGATTGCGGAACTTTATGCCCCCGACCGCGACAGCTATGTGAAGCTTGCCGTGCGGCTCGGGCTCGACCCGCGCTGGCGAGAGCAGATGCGGCAGAAAATCCTGGCCGCGCGAGAGACGTTGCTGCACAATCCGGGCTATCCGCAGGAACTCGCCTCGTTTTTTCGGTCGTTGGCGTAGGGCGCGTGCCTGACTAGCCGCGTCGTGCGGCGAGCGATATACTCTCTGAGTTGCTTGTTTTGCACTCTGCGATTTGTCATGCCGCGCTACGTTGTCCGCTTTGGTGTCATGCGCATGCTGGGGTTGTTCTCGACCAGCCAGGGGGATGTGCTGCGCCGCGGCACGCAGGTCATCTCGCGAACCGAGCGGGGTCTGGAGATGGGCGAAGTGCTTTGCGAGGCGACCGACGAGGTGGCCCAAAAGGTCCCCGACCCGCGCCGTGGACAAATTCTCCGCACGCTGAGCGGCGACGATCAGCGGCAGTTGACCCATCTGCGTGAGCGCGAGCGGAACGAGTTCAAGTTCGCCGAGCAACAGATCGCGCAGCTCAAGTTGCCGATGCAATTGATTGACATCGAGCATCTCTTCGGCGGCGAGCGGATCGTCGTGTACTATCTTTCGGAAGATCGGGTCGACTTTCGGGAATTGGTCAAGTTGCTGGCGGCGGATTTCCAGACGCGCGTCGAGATGCGGCAGATTGGCGTGCGCGACGAAGCCAAGTTGCTGGCCGACTACGGCGACTGTGGCAAGCCCGTCTGCTGCAACACGCATCTGAACGAGATGCCGCCGGTGTCGATGAAGATGGCCAAAATCCAGAAGGCGACGCTCGACCCCACGAAGATCAGCGGTCGTTGCGGCCGACTCAAGTGTTGCTTGCGATATGAGTACGACACCTACGAAGAGCTGCAAAAAGAATTGCCGAACATCGGTGCCCAGGTGGTCACGCAGGCGGGGCGCGGTCGTGTGTTGGCCCAGGAAATTCTGGCCGGTCAATTGTTGGTTGAAATGGAAGATCATCGCCGCGTGCTCGTCGCCGCCAGCGATATTCTGACCGTGCTGTCGGCGCGGTAAGTCGTCACTCGCCCTCGTACTGTTGTTCTCCTGCGGCTGAGCACCATGTCCAATACGCTGCGTTCGATTCATCAGTTGATCGAAGATGACCCGCGATTCAAGTTTGACGCCTACGTGTTCATCTTCGAGGCGCTGCGCTACGGACACGATATTCTCGGCATGGGGACGGTCTTCCCGTCAACCAAGTCGACGCGCGGAAAAAAGAAGAAATCGAGCGCCAAACCCGCCGGCGACGAGGCTCCCAGCGAGGAAAAACATCTCACCGGCCAAGAGCTATGCGAAGCCTGTCGGCAACTGGCGCTCGAACAGTATGGCTACATGGCCAAGACGGTGCTCAATAGTTGGGGCGTGCAGACGACCGACGATTGGGGCGAGATCGTGTTCAACCTGATTCGCATCGGCGAATTTAGCAAAACGGAGCACGACCGCCGCGAGGATTTTGCGAACGTCTACCCGTTCGACGTGGCACTCGTCGAACAGTTTCAGATCAAAATGACACCCGACGAGCGGAACGGATGAGCCTTTCACGCCTCACGCGCGCTCAACGTCTGCGGTTCTACACGAGCACGGCCGCGCTCATCGCCTGGATCGTCTTTCTGGCGGTGATGGCTCTCGCGTTCTGACGACTCACCAACCGGTCCGCGACGGACCGGCTAGGGCGACGATTGCCGTTGTCATGTGGCCAGCTCAGGCAGGCTCCGAAAGTGCTCGAGCGCCTCGGGATTCAACAGCGCCTCGGCATTTTTGATCGGCCGATCGTGGACCACGTCGCGCACGGCAAGCTCGACGATCTTGCCGCTCTTGGTGCGCGGGATGTCCGGCACGGCGATGATCTTGGCAGGCACATGCCGGGGCGTGGTGTTGAGGCGAATCTGCCGCACGATTCGCTGCCGCAATGCATCGTCGAGCGCCACGCCCGGCCGCAGCTTGACGAACAGCACAACGCGCACATCGCCGTCCCATTGCTGGCCGATGGCCAGGCTTTCGAGCACTTCGGGTAGTTGTTCTACTTGGCGATAAATCTCGGCGGTGCCGATGCGCACCCCGCCCGGGTTGAGCACGGCGTCGCTACGACCATAGATGATCATGCCGCCGCGCGGGGTCAACTCGGCCCAGTCACCGTGTCGCCAGACATTCGGCCAGCGGTCAAAATACGCCTGGCGAAACTTCTCGTCGCCGGGATCGTTCCAAAAGCTCACGGGGACACTCGGGAACGGCGCGGTGCAAACCAGTTCGCCCGCGCCCTGCGGCAGCGAGTGTCCTGCATCGTCATAGATCTCGACACGACACCCGAGCGCGCGAGTCTGTAGCTCGCCGCGCACCACGCCCAGCACGGGGCAGCCCAGTGCAAAGCAACCGATCAGATCGGTTCCACCGGAGATGCTCGACAACAACACGTCGGCCTTGATCGACTGATATACGTAGTCGAAACTCTCGCTCATGAGCGGCGAACCGGTCGAGAGAATGGCGCGCAAGGAGGAGAGCCGATGTGAGGCGATTGGCTTGACGCCCGCTTTGTCGATCGAGGCGAGATACTTGGCGCTCGTGCCAAACACGTTGATCTGCTCCTGATCGACCAGATCGAACAACACGCCGGCATGGGGCGCGGCCGGTGAACCATCGTACAAGACGATCGTCGCACCGACGGCCAGGCTGCTCACGAGCCAATTCCACATCATCCAGCCGGTGGTTGTGTAGTAGCAAATGCGTTCGTCGCGGCGGAGATCGCTGTGCAACACGAGCTCGCTGAGGTGCTTGAGCAACGTGCCCCCAGCGCCATGCACGATGCACTTCGGCACACCGGTCGTGCCCGATGAGTACAAAATGTACACTGGATGCGCGAAGGGGAGCGGCGCGAACTCAATACGCTCCGCGGACGTATCGAGGAACTCGGCCCACAACGCCGCGTCGGGGAACAAGGTCAGGTCGGGCTCGTCGGTCAGGTACGGCACGATGACCAGTTGCTCGACACTCGGCAGCGCCTTGCGCACCGCATACAGCTTGTCGAGCACCTCGAACGACTTGCCGCCGTAGACATAGCCATCGACGGCGATCAGCACGCGCGGCGCGATTTGACCAAAGCGGTCGAGCACCCCTTGCACGCCAAAGTCGGGGGAGCAACTCGACCAGACCGCGCCGATGCTGGCCGAGGCGAGCATGGCGACCACCGCCTCGGGAATGTTCGGAAGCCAGCCGGCGACACGATCGCCTGGCTGAATACCACAGCATCGCAGTGTCGCGGCAAATTGAGCCACCTGGCGACGCAGGTCGGCCCAACTGATTTCGCGGCGCGGGTCTTGTTCGTTGCGAAAGATGATCGCGGGGCTCGCATCTTCGCGCGGCAGCAGATTCTCGGCAAAGTTCAACTGAGCGCCGTTGAACCAACTCGCGCCGGGGAGCTTATCGCCATCGGTGAGCACGGTGTCGAAACGACGCTGCGACACAACTTGGCAAAAATCCCAGACCGACTCCCAAAACCGCGCGGGCTCGTGAATCGACCATTGGTACAGGGCCTCGAAGTCGGCGAGCGGCACGCCCCAACGATGCGAGACATCTTGACGGAAGGCGGTCACCCGAGCGTTGGCGATTTGCTCAGATGACGGTGACCAGAGTGGGCAGAGGGACATGGCGCGCTGAAAAACTGTGATGGAGAAAAGGTCCTATTTTGTGCGTCTTGAGGAGCAGGGTCAAATGGTTGTCGCAATCGATGGGTCAGGGATGGGTCGATTGGCTTGAAAAAGTTCGCTGACGATGGGCATAGCGATTGACGTTATTAACGCGATGCGCTATTATTGATGGATGATTCGGAGTTTTACTGACAAAAACACGGAATTGCTCTTTCAGCGCGAAAGAGTCAAGCATTTCCCCGGAAATCTGCACAGGGTTGCTTTACGTAAATTGACATTGCTGGATGGTGCTGAGTCGTTGGAAGATCTACGCGTGCCGTCGGCCAATCGTCTGGAAAAACTTAAGGGGGACCGTGAAGGACCGTACAGCATTCGTATCAACGACCAATGGCGAATCTGTTTCCGTTGGAACGAAGGGGACGCGCACGAAGTCGAAATCACGGATTACCATTAACGATCATGGCACGACGAAAACTACCGCCGATTCATCCGGGTGAAATCCTGCTGGAGGAGTTTCTCCAGCCGTTAGGCCTCAGTCAGTACCGTCTGGCCAAGGAGACCAGTGTGCCCGCGCGGCGGATCAACGAAATTGTGCGCGGCATGCGGGCGATTACCGCCGATACGGCATTGCGGCTGGCCCGATATTTTGGTACTTCGGAACGATTCTGGCTGAACTTGCAGACCCGTTACGATCTGGAGATTGAAAAGGATCGGCTGGGAACGCGACTTCAACGCGAGGTGCATGTGCTTACTGAATCGGCCTGAGATCGAGAGTTTCTAGGCCTTTCTGCTTGCCAGAAGTCGGGCCTTCATTCACAATAGGGTTTATGAAGACTGCTCTAGCCTCCTTTTGGTTTTCGTTTTACTTTACCCCGACCGATCGCGGGGCCGGAGGAGTTGCGTAGCCGCTCGTCCAACGCGAACAGAAACACACCCAGGCCCCGAGATCCGGTTGATCGGTTCTCGGGGTTTTTTGTTATCCCGAGAAGACGCGAACGGTTAGACGTTCGACCTGATCCACGGTGAGCCCCCCATTCCAGGTCCTTAGCACAGGAGCATCCACGTGATTGTCGTCATGCAAAAAGGGGCCACGAGCCAGGAGATTCAACACATGGTCGCGCGCGTCGAGGAGTTGGGCTTCAAAGCCCATGTGATCACGGGGGTCGAGCGGACCGTGGTGGCCGCGGTGGGAGCCGAACGGGACGGACTCAAGGAACTGCTCGAGACCGGCGCGGGGGTCGCCGAGGTGCTGCCGATTTTGGCCCCCTATAAGTTGGCGAGCCGCGAGATCAAAAAAGAAACCTCGCTCATCAAGGCCGGCAGCCTCAAAGTCGGCGGCCATCGCGTGGCGGTGATTGCGGGCCCCTGCTCGGTCGAGAACGAAGATCAAATCGTATCGATCGCCGTGGCGATCAAGGAGGCCGGGGCGACCGGCTTGCGCGGCGGCGCGTTCAAGCCGCGGACGAGCCCCTATAGTTTCCAGGGATTGAAGGAAGACGGTCTTAAAATGCTTGCCACGGCGCGCGACGCAACCGGACTAGCCGTCGTCACCGAGGTCTTGGCCACCGAAGATGTTGACCTCGTGGCGAAGTACGCCGACGTCTTGCAGATTGGCGCGCGCAACATGCAAAACTATCGCCTGCTCGAAGCCGTCGGCAAAACCGATCGTGCCGTGCTGCTCAAGCGCGGGCCGAGCGCGACCATGGAAGAACTGCTGCTGGCCGCGGAATATGTGCTCGACGCGGGCAACCCCAACGTGATCCTCTGCGAGCGGGGGATTCGCACGTTCGAGAACCACACGCGGTTCACGCTCCCGCTCACGTCGGTCCCCTATTTGCATGGCAAGACCCACTTGCCGGTGGCGGTCGACCCGAGCCACGGCACCGGACACACGTGGCTGGTGCCCAAGATGGCGGTGGCCAGCGTTGCTGCCGGTGCCGACGCGCTGCTCTTGGAGGTGCATCCGGACCCCGCCCATGCGATGAGCGACGGTTACCAGACGCTCAACCTGGAGCAGTTCAGCGAGACGATGAAGGCCTGCCGCAAGGTGGCCGAGGCGGTTGGCCGGTCGCTGTAGTTGCCGTTACCAATTGATGGCTTGCGGGCCGAGTTCTTCCTCGACGCGCAGCAGCGCGTTGTACTTGGCGAGGCGTTCGCTGCGTTGGATCGCGCCGATCTTGATGAACTTGGTCGCGGTGCCGACGGCCAGATCGACCATCGTGGTGTCTTCCGTCTCGCCGCTGCGGGCACTCACGACGCGGCCATAGTTCGAGGCCTGCGCGAGCCGCATCGTTTTGAATGTCTCGCTGAGCGTGCCGATTTGGTTGACTTTGATCAGGATGCTGTTGGCAACCTTTTGGGCCACGCCGCGGCGCAGGCGGTCTTCGCGCGTGGCGAAGAGGTCGTCTCCGACGAGTCGCACGCGGCTGCCGAGCCGCCGGGTGAGTAGTTCCCAGCCCTCCCAATCGTCTTCGGCCAAGCCGTCTTCGATGCTCGTGATGGGAAATTCGTCGACGAGTTCTTCGAGGCGGTCGATCATTTGAGAGCTGGTGAGCCGCTGGCCGCCGTGTTCGCTGAGTCGATAGTGCGATCCGTCGAAGAAATGCGTGCTGGCGACATCGATCGCGAGCGTCACGTCTTCGCCCGGGCGGAGGTGGGCCGCTTCAATGGCGCGAACGATCAATTGGGCCGCGGTCTGGCTGTCGGGCAGTCGCGGACCGTAGCCCCCTTCGTCGCCGACGAGCCGCCCTTCGTACCCGGCTTCGCTCAGCACTCGGCTCAGGCGGCGCGTGACGCGCACAATCCATTCGAGCGCCAGACTATAACTGGTTGCTCCGACGGGCATCATGAGGAAGTCTTGAAAATCGAGGTTGCGTCCGGCGTGCAGTCCGCCCGAGATGAGGTTGGTCATTGGGAGCGGAATGCGCGGAGTCAGGGTACCGCCGTTGCTTGTTGCCAGTGTGCTCCACAGTTGATGCACGTGACGGTAGAGGGGAATCCGCTGCGCGGCGGCGGCGGCTTGCGCGGCGGCGAGCGAGACGCCCAAGATGGCATTGGCCCCAAGGCGCGTCTTGCGCGGCGTGCCATCGAGTTCGCAGAGGCGTTGATCGAGCGCGAATTGATCGCCGGGGTCGAGCCCCTGCACGGCGAGTGCCAAGGGACCATTGACGTTGGCAACCGCTTGCCGCACGCCGCGACCGTCGTAGCGATCGTGCGCGCTGTCGCGCAACTCGAGGGCTTCGGCCTGGCCGGTGCTCGCGCCCGAGGGGACGATCGCGCGGCCCAGTGAGCCGTCAGCGCAACGAATATCAACCTCGACCGTCGGGTCGCCGCGGCTATCGAGAACCTCTCGGGCATGAACTTGCGTGATGACCGTCACGATGCAGCTCGCCGATCGACGTGGGGAGGCAGAGATCGACACCAGAACAAAAATGCCCGTGACGACCCATAGAATCGCCACGGGCATCAACAACGAGTCGGTAGCGCGAGACCGAGGAAAGCTTACTCGCCGACGAGCGGGTCTTTCTTCTCGGTGATCACCGGGCACTGGGTGGCCATTTCGGCGTTGAGCGCGGTGAAGTCTTTCCACTGCTCGGGCAGGTTGTCTTGGTGGAAGATGGCCTCGACCGGGCACTCGGGCACGCAGGCCTCACAGTCGATGCACTCGTCGGGGTGGATGTAGACCATCTTCTCCCCTTCGTAGAAACACTCGACGGGGCAAACGACGACGCAGTCAGTGTATTTGCAGGCAAAGCACGGTTCGGCAACGACGTGGGCCATGGAAATGCATCTCCTTCGCAAGCCAAGATAGGATCAATCGCCAGGGTGCAGATCGTAAAAAGTAGATCGCCCGGTCGCGACCACGGGATGAGGCAATTTCGAGCTTTTCAGCATCCTGGGTCATTCAACACATTGCTTGCGGGGGTGTCAAGCGGCGTTGGCGCGGTTCTCGGCGTTGGATGCAAAGTCAAAGCGGATCGTCGTTTAGTGGCGGCTCGACACGGCTCGGAGGCGATGCCAGCAACGCACGGTATGGCCAGGAATTTCGCCCCCAATGCTAGCCTTGCTTTGCGGTGAGAGGTTAATCTAGAATCTCTGGAAGGGCACACCTTGGGCATGGTGCAGGGTGCTCGTGCTGGCACGGATCGCCCCGACTGCAGTTTGCTTTCCTACGCAAGGCGTCGTGTCGTGTCACTCTCGGAAATCGACCGCAATGTTCTCGAACGCTGCCTGTCGCGCAAACCGCGCGCCTGGGAAGACTTCGTTGACCGATTTCTAGGACTCGTCTTGCACGTGGTCAATCACTCGGCCAAGGCCAAGTCGGTGCGGCTCAGCGAGGCCGATCGCGATGATCTCTGCGCCGAGGTGTTTCTCGCCATTTGTCGCGATAGCTTTGCCGTGTTGCGTCACTTTCGCGGACAAAGCAGCTTGGCGACGTATCTCGCCGTGGTGTCGCGCCGCGTCGTGGTGCATGAGTTGCTCAAAAACAAAACGCCCGCCCGGCTCACTCCCACTCCTCACGACACGATCGTGATGGATGGCCATGAACAGCGGTTGGCAAATCGGGACGAAGTCGAGCGACTGCTCGGCGGCCTGAGCGGAGCAGAAGCGCAGGTCGTGCGTCTATTTCATCTCGAAGGCAAGTCCTACCAAGAGATCGCCGCGTCGGTCGGCATCGCCGAGAACAGCGTGGGATCGATGCTGAGCCGGGCTCGTGAACGGATGCGCGCTCAGGCCGCTGCGACCGTCAATCCCGCGCTATAAAGCACTCGTCTTGCTTAGCCAGGCGACCACTTGCGGAAGTATGGCGCGCATCGCCCGTGCGCGATGGCTCAGGCAGGCCTTCACCGCCGGCGACAAGAGGCCAAACGTCTTGTGATACTCGATAACCTCGAACATCGGGTCGTAGCCGAACCCGCCGCAGCCTTGCTCATCGAGCAGTATGCGGCCGCGGCAGACGTCTTCGGCCCGGGCGAGAATTTCTCCCTGCGGGTCGGCCAGCGCGACGTGGCAGACATAATGGGCCGTGCGTTTGTCGAGCGGCACGCCGCGCAACTCGTCGAGCAGCTTGCGATTGTTGTCGGCATCGGTGGCCTGCTCGCCGGCATAGCGGGCCGAGTACACGCCGGGCCGGCCGCCGAGCGCGTCGACCGCCAAGCCACTGTCGTCGGCTAGCACCCATTGACCGAGTTGTCGGGCATAGCCAAGAGCCTTGAGTGCCGCGTTGGCCGCAAACGTCTCGCCGTGCTCGACGACTTCGTCCGTGTGGTTGAAGTCGGCGAGGGTGCGGATTTCGATCCCCCAAGGCTGGGCCAGAGCGGCCATTTCCAGCCCTTTTTTGCGATTATGCGTTCCGATCACCAGCAGCATGAGTCACCCGCAGCCCGACAAGCGAAATGAGCGTGCTGCCTAGGATGACGCTCACGCCGCGCGGGTGCAAGCCCCGTGCTCCGAGATCAAGAGCATCGCAAGTTGCTCACCGCTGGGTCACGGCGCCGCGATCGTAGTCGACGATCATCGTGGCCTTGGGGACCTGCACCGGCAAGGCCTGCAAATCGCAGGCGATGCCCGCGATGTTGCGCGGCTTCTCGCGGACCATGCCCTGCCCAGGCCGCATCACCGACTCGGCACTGAACGTCTCGATCAGCTTGTGAATCTGCGGGTCGATTTCGATCTTGCCGTCTGTCCGTGGCGTGCCGACCGCGTCAAAGCTGCCGACACAGACGATGCTCGAGTGCCGATCGTGAAACTCGTAGGCTTCGTAGCCCTTGGCGCGGAGCGCTTCGCACAGTTTGTGCGCGTTCTCGGCCGCCTGCTGAAGCCCGCCGCCCGACAGGCTCGTCTTGCCTTCTTCGATTTCTTTAATCGCCTTGGGATCGATCACGACGCGCCCAGCAAACGTGGCGATCTTGACCGAGATCTTGCCCGGGCAGTGCAGCAGGCTGTGGGGCAGCGGCTGATTCATTTCGTACACCACCTTGTCGATCCCCTTGGGGACAAAATACTCGCGCGGCAACATCGGGTTGCCGACGATGAAGGCGTGCCCCATCGGGCCTTTTTTGCGATGGGCGTGATTCTCGGGCAGGATGTCCTGAATGGCCAACCGATACGCCGCCAGGGTGCGGTTCGTGCTCTTGTTGGCTTGCTTGAGCTTTTCCAGGTTCAAGCAGTCGGGCTCCAGGTGCTTGATGCGATCGAGCGTCTTTTTGGCCTGCGGGTCGGCGATGGTCGGATAATCGCCCACGAGCACCGCGATCTCGTTGATCTTGTCGTTGCGATAGCGCATCCGCTGCGGCGCGCCGTAGCGATCGATGGTCCGTCCCGTCGTCCCTTGCGTGTAGTCGAAGGTCATGCGGTAGGTGTAGGCTGGCAGCTTAAAGACGCTGCGCAGTTCATGCGTCAATTCACGGGCTTGCTTCTCGGCCTCTTCGCCGCTGAAGGTCGTGCACATGATCAGGTACGGACCTTCGTTCTCGGTGAGCGTGAACGGCTTGTCCGGATTGACTTCGATCCGTTTGAACAAACTCACGCCGCGCCAAGGCTGTTGCGCGCAGAGCATGGCTGGAGACACGAGGCCAGCGAAGATCGAGATCAACAAGAGCGAACCGACAGCGCGCGTGAACATCATGCCAACCTTGTCGTGGAGTCGAGTGCGAACAACGACCGCGAACCGGGAGTCCCGATGGGGGAGGCGGACTCTAACAAAAGGGCCTAGGGGCGACAATTGAGGAATGCCGCTTTTGAAATCTACAGGGGTGCCATGCCCACGGCTCGGCGTGGGCATGTAGCGAGCATGGCCACTCCGCGCGTCCCTAGACGAGTGCAACAAGCACGCCTGCGCTCGTATGCTAGCGAGGCTAGCGGGCAACCGTCGCTTGCGTGATGGGGTCCGCCTCGAGATACCCGTCGGCGACGCGCCGTGCCGTCACCTCGACGAACTGCCCGTACGACACCCCTGCGGCACTCAACTCGACCGGCGCGTAGCGGCAACTCGTGCCGCGAACGGTTAAGGGACGCTCATCGCGACTGGGCTCGACGAGCACCTGCAAACGCCGGCCGAGCAGCCGCTCATAATACCGTCGAGACAGCGACTCTCCCAACTCGGTGAGCCGTGCATGGCGCTCGGCCTTCAGCGGCTCAGCAACCTGCCCGGGCATATCGGCTGCCAGGGTCCCTCGTCGTTTACTGTACGGAAACACATGCATCTTCGAGAACTCAAGCTGCTCGCAGACCCGGAGCGTCTCGGCAAATTCGGCCTCTGTTTCGCCCGGAAAACCAACGATCACATCGGTCGTGAGCGCGGGCAGCTCGAGTCGCGATTGCACGAGCCGGCAACGATCGACGAACCGCTGCGCGCCGCCGCGGCGTTGCATGCGATGCAGCACCGTGTCCGAACCGCTCTGCAAACAGACGTGCAAATGAGGGCAAACTTTCGCCGCGTGCTCGCCCAGCACGTCGATCAATTCGCGCGTCACCTCGGTGGCTTCGATGCTCGATAGTCGCAGGCGGAACTCGCCGGGCAGCCGCGCCAATTGATCGACCAGATGCGAAAGCCGCAGCCAGTCTGCCTTGGGCCGGCCGCGATTAAAGTCGACGCCATAATGCCCCAAATGAATGCCGGTCAGGATCAACTCGCGATAGCCGTTGTCGATGAGCCGCCGCGCCTCGTCGACGATATGCTCGAGGGGGCGGCTGTACATGGTCGGCCGCACGTGCGGAATGATGCAGAAACTACAGCGCAGCAAGCAACCGTCCTGCACCTTGATAAACGCCCGCTGCCGACCCTGGAACCGGGCGATTCCGGTGGGCACGTCGACCACGCCGGCGCGACCGAGCAAGTCGGGCAGTTCGCGTTTGTCGGTGAGCACCTCGACCACGCCCGGCAACGCGGCCACTTCGTGCGGCGCTCGCGTGGCGTAGCAGCCCATCACGATGATCCGCGCGTCGGGGTTGTGCAGCGCCAGATGCCGAATCGTTTGTCGGCTTTTCGCATCCCCTTCGTTCGTGACCGTGCAGGTGTTGACGATGCACAGGTCAGCCGACTCACCCTCGGTGGCGTCGCGATAGCCGACGCGCTCCAAGCCCTGCCGCACGTACTCGGTCTCGTACTGATTGACCTTACAGCCGAGCGTGACGGTTCGCAGGGTCGGTGCGCGCATCAAGGTTGCTCGTGGATCTACGATGGTCATGTCGTGTTAATCACCGGGCGCAGGTTCGAGAGTCGCCGACATCGAACCTTGGCACGTGGCCACGAGCGCGTCTTTGCCGTAGGCGTGGATCTGATCGCGCTTCAACTCGGCATGTTCTTTGGTCGTTGTGAGCACGATCACCTTGCCTCTGAGGTGGACCTCTTCGGCCATCTTGAACCCTTTTTCGACCGGATGACCAAACAGCTCCTGCAACATCGCAATCACGTACTCGAACGAATGGTCCTCGTCGTTCCACAGCAGCACATGATACCGGGGCACATGCCGCGGCTTCTTGCGCTGATCTCTTTCGGTCTTGGTGACGACGACCGGTTCAGCCGTCGCGGCAGCAGCGTCTGACATACAGAAAACCTTTGGCAATGATGCAAACACGCGGCACGACAGAGCCTAAGAGGGTTGCAAAGTCTTTCACCCCTCTCCCTCCGGGAGAGGATGGCGAACGAAGTGAGCCAGGTGAGGGCATCATGAAGCGATGGTTCGCCTCGACGTTCCCTCATCCGCCCTTCGGGCACCTTCTCCCGGTGGGAGAAGGGGACAT